>NZ_JACLYY010000001.1:0-384663 GCF_016900595.1 Faecalicatena fissicatena | reverse complement strand
ATATTTTGCTTTTTATGCCGGACCCACTACAATGCGGCCCTCCCTGGCAAACCCTACAGGAAGACAGCACAGCTCGGCAGTGGCGCAGAATTTGTCTGCGCAGCTAATGATCCACGCCTCCCTGCTCGTGGGAAGGGGGCCCAGCGGGAACATGTGTGACAGGATCGCCAGACGTTCCTTCTCAGAGATCTCAAACCGTTCCTGGCTGTTTCTTGCGGCCACCTTCGGGTGGTAAAATGCCTGGAATTCCTTGACCGGTTTGGGATCGCTGAATTTATAGAGAAAGAAATCATGGAGGAGACCGGCCCTTGCGGCCACCCGCTCGTCACATCCAAGCCTCCTGGCCATTTTCCAGGAAATGTAAGATACGTTCAGGCTGTGGATCAGCCGTGTCGTCTTCAGGTGCTGGATATATCCCGACAGCTTTCGAAACTCCTCGTCCTCCAGAATATCTCTGACGATCTCCACATACTCTGAGGAAATATCCTCCGTAACCTTAATGTCCATCGGCACTCACTCACTTTCTTTTTATATGGGCATTTTTCTACTCTTACTTTCTATATAGCTTTCAAAATGAAAAAAGTCAATGAAATTAATGAAAAAATAAGGAAGAATATGTTAGAATAGTAGGGCAGGATTTCAGGAAGGAGAAAAGGAATATGAAACTTACGATACTTGGAACCGGAAATGCGGCAGTTACGGAAGTCTACAACACATGCTTTGCATTTTCAGACGCAGACAGACATTTCCTGGTGGACGCAGGCGGCGGAAACCAGATTTTAAAGAGACTGAAGGATGCGGGGATCCCACTGAAGGACATTCACGACATCTTTATCACACACGAGCATATTGACCATCTTCTTGGGCTGATCTGGCTTGTGCGTATGATCGGACAAAATATGAACAAGGGAAAATACGAGGGAGATCTGCGGATTTACTGTCATGCTGATCTGATCCCGGTGATCAAGACCATCACAGACCTCACCATCCAGAAAAAGGTGACAAAGCACATCGGGGAGCGCATCCAGCTCATCCCGGTGGAGCATGGTGAGACGAGGGAGATCATAGGCTGCCCGGTGACATTTTTCGACATCTACTCCACAAAGGCGAAGCAGTATGGCTTTACGATCATGCTGCCGGGCGGCGTGAAGTTTACCTGTGCGGGAGACGAGCCCTACAATGAGAAGGACTACGAGTTTGTGAAGGGCAGCGACTGGCTCATGCACGAGGCCTTCTGCCTGTACAGCGAGGCGGACGAGTTCGGCCCCTATGAAAAGCACCACAGCACAGTGAAGGAGGCCTGTCAGACAGCTGAGGAGCTTCAGATTCCGAACCTGATCCTCTACCACACAGAGGACAAGAATATTGCCAGGAGAAAAGAGCTCTACACAAACGAGGGAAAAGAATTCTACCACGGCAGCCTGTACGTGCCGGACGATATGGAGACCTTTGAGATCTAGGAAGATATAAGGAAAGGGAGGGACGGCTATGCCGGTTACAAGACAGATGATCTTTCCTCTTGCCTTTTATAAAAAGTCCAAATTCAACGGCAGCAAGGGAAAGCTGAACTACCGGATCGAGAAGGTGTCCGGGGATGAAAAGGATGAATTCCTCCTGACAGTCTGGAAGGGGCCCTTCTGCTATGACGCCACGAAGGAGGAGAAGACCACCTACAGGTATCCCTTCAGCGATGAGGGGCTGGATGCCATCGTAGAGCAGCTGAACAAGCTGCCCACAGCAGAATAGAGATCAGAGGAAATAATGGATATGTAAGGCAGCCTGCGTTTTCGGACGCGGCTGCTTTTTTGCTGTCTACTCCCGCCGGGAACTGCCGTCAAACATCCGCCTGCGGTAGAGCCGCTCCAGAAGGTTGATGACAGCGTAGAGGAGCATGGCCATGAGGCACAGGAGCACGATCGACATCAGGAGCCAGTCGAGCTTGAACGTCTGGCTGGCGTAGATGATGAGATACCCGAGTCCCTGCCTTGCAGCCAGGAATTCCCCGATGATGACCCCTACCAGGCAGAGCCCGATGTTCACCTTCATTGTGCTGATGAGAGCGGGGATGGAACTGGGGATGACCGCCTTTGTGAGGGCCTGGAGCCGGGTACCGCGGAGGGTATAGATCAGTTTGATCTTCTCCGGCTCCACGGTGCGGAAGGCTGTGTACAGGTTCAGGATGCTGCCGAAGATGGCCACGGACATGCCGGCCACAATGATGGTAGTAGTGGTGGCTCCCAGCCAGACAATGAGGAGAGGGGCCAGGGCGGATTTGGGCAGGCTGTTCAGCACCACCATGTAGGGGTCCAGTATCTCCGAGAGCTTCGGGCACAGCCACAGGGCAACTGCCATCAGAACACTGATGGCAATGACCAGAAGAAAGCTGACGATAGTCTCGTACAGAGTCACCCCGATGTGGAGGAAGATACTGCCGTCCCGTGCCATTTCCAGAAAGCAGACGGCGATCTTTGAAGGGCTGCTGAAGATGAAGGAGTCAATGGCCCCTTTGTCCGCGCAGAGCTCCCACAGGCAGAAGAAGCCGATGAGGATCGCGAGCCTGGACAGGATTACGGTCAGGCGGTGCTTTTTTTGACGGTTCAGATAGCGCAGCTGAGCTGCAGATAGTTCATTCATTGCTGTTCAGTTCCTTCCAGATTAGATTGAAATAGGTCTTGAACTCCGGGGCGGCCCGGCGGTTCAGGGGTGTATCGTTTTCAAGGTCAAAGATAAGAGGCAGCGTCTGCCGGATGGTGGCGGGTCTCGGGCTCAGGATGATGACCCGGTCAGCCAGCGACACGGCCTCAGACAGGTCGTGAGTCACCAGGATGGCTGTCTTTTTTTCTTTGCGGATGATCTGTCCTATGTCATCGCTGACCCGGAGCCTTGTCTGGTAGTCGAGAGCAGAGAAGGGCTCGTCGAGGAGCAGAATATCCGGCTCCAGCACCAAGGTCCGGACAAGAGCCGCCCGTTGGCGCATGCCCCCGGAGAGCTGGGAGGGCCTGGCGTTCTCGAACTGGGACAGGCCGTAGGTGTCCAGGAGCTCGTGGGCCTTCTGTCGGGACTTGGTGGTCAGCATGTGCTGTACCTCCAGGCCCAGGATGACATTATTGTAGATTGTCCGCCACTCAAAGAGCTGGTCGTGCTGCAGCATGTAGCCGATATTGGTGGTGCTCTCCCTGAGTTCCTTTCCGCGCACCCGAATCCGTCCCTTCTCCGGTGTGAGCAGCCCGCAGATGAGTGACAGCAGGGTGGATTTGCCGCAGCCGGAGGGACCTACGATGGCAACAAATTCTCCCTCCTTCATTCCAAATGAGATATCTGAGAGTGCAGAGGTCTCTCCATCCATAGTATGATAGGAATAGTAAATATGTTTCAGCTCTAAAATTTCTTCCATGAGAACCTCCCGATATAAATTCCTGAAGCACAGTGAGTATATATTAGTTTATGCCCCGTATCTTAAAGGGTGCTTGCATATGGTGTGAAAATGCCATATACTAGTTACCGTCAATAGATGAATTCGTAAGATGAGGAGGCAGACAGCATGCATACAGATAATGTGCAAAAAGGGAAAAAGATCGTAATCATCGGAGCGGGACATGTGGGCTCCCACTGCGCGCTCAGCCTGGTATATACAGGGGAGGCGGATGAGATTGTTCTTATTGATATAGACAGGGCCAAGGCAGAGGGCCAGGCCAAGGATATCAGCGACGCGGCCGCTGGGCTTGGAAATGCGGTAAAGGTCTATGCGGGAGACTATGCGGACGCGGCAGACGCGGATGTCATGATTATGGCCGCCGGGCGCAGCCGCCGTCCGGGAGAGACAAGACTGGACATGCTGGACGACTCTGTCCGCATGATACAGGATATCATCCCCGGTATTAAGAAGAGCGGCTTTCACGGATTTTTTATCAGCATCTCCAACCCGGCGGATGTGATCTGCGAATATATAAGAAGGGCTGTTGGATTTGACAGGACCAGGGCCTTCTCCACAGGGACCAGTCTGGATACATTCCGACTCTATAAATATATTTCCCAGGCCACAGGCTACAGCACCCAGTCCATCCAGGGCTTCTGCATGGGCGAGCACGGGGACTCCCATGTGCCTGTGTACTCAAGGGTGACGCTGAACGGGAAATCCTTTTTCGAGCTGAGAGAGGAGAGGCCGGACACCATCGGGAAGATCGATCTGGAGCAGATGGAAAAGGATATCAAATGGGAGGGCTTTGCTGAGGTGGAAGGTAAGGGCTGCACAGAGTTTGGCATAGCGGCCGTGGCCTCCAAGCTGGTGAAAGCCATTTTCCATGACCAGAAGCTGATCTGGCCGGTTTCCGTGGCCCTGGAAGGGGAGTACGGCGAGGAAAATGTGGCGGCAGGCGTCCCCTGCGTGATCGGAAAGAACGGCGTGGAGGAGATAGTGAAAGTGGAGCTTACAGCGGATGAGGCGGAAAGATTTCACCAGTCCTGTGGTGTGATCCGCTCCTTCCTGGACAGAGCTGCGGAAGTGAGGTAGCGGGATGGCTGTCAATTATCAGAGAGAGCTGGACCAGCTCCTTGGAAGGCTCCAGGAGGAGAAGCGGGTGCCTGCCCTTCTTCTCCACAGCTGCTGCGCTCCCTGCAGCAGCTATGTGCTGGAGTATCTGAGCAGATATTTTGAGATCACTGTGTTCTACTACAATCCCAATATTTTCCCTGAGAGTGAGTATACGAAGCGGATACTGGAACAGCAGACGCTGATCAGCGAGATGGAGACAGAGCATCCGGTGGCCTTCCTGGCGGGATGCTACGATAAAGAAAAGTTTTACGAGATGGCCAGAGGACTGGAGCATGTAAAAGAGGGTGGCGAACGGTGCATGCGGTGCTATGAGCTGCGGCTTCGGGAGTCGGCCCGGATGGCCAGGGAGGGAGGCTTTGACTATTTCACCACCACCCTCAGCATCAGCCCCATGAAAAACGCGGCAAAGCTGAATGAGATCGGAGAGCGTCTGGGGGAGGAGTATGGAGTGAAATATCTCCTCTCAGACTTCAAGAAAAAGAACGGGTACAAGCGCTCTACAGAGCTCTCGAAGGAATACGGACTGTACAGACAGGATTACTGCGGGTGCGAATTTTCCCTAAGAGAGGCCCAAAAACGCAGAAACCAACAGATTTAGTTGTGTTTTTCGGTAGAAGTATGCTAAACTATAGCGTATATATAACATTTTATAAATATTTATACAAATTTATACGAAAGAAAGGGGATCGAAAATGGCACAGTTATGGGGCGGACGCTTCACCAAGGAGACGGATCAGCTCGTATATAATTTCAATGCCTCTATTTCCTTTGACAAAAGGCTGTATGCCCAGGATATAAGAGGAAGCATTGCTCATGTAATGATGCTTGCAAAGCAGGGAATACTGACAGACGCGGACAAGGAGAAGATTGTGGAAGGTCTGGAGGGTATCCTGGATGACATAGAGAAGGGAAGACTGGAAATCTCGGATAAATATGAGGACATCCACAGCTTTGTGGAGGCGGTGCTCACAGAGAGGATCGGAGAGCCGGGAAAGAAGCTGCACACTGGCAGGAGCAGGAATGACCAGGTGGCGCTGGACATGAAGCTCTACACGAGAGATGAGGTGCACCTCATCGACAATCTTTTAAAGGAGCTGCTGTTTGCCATCCTGAATATCATGGAGGAGCACACGGAGACTATCATGCCCGGATTTACCCATCTGCAGAAGGCACAGCCCATCACTCTGGCCCATCACATGGGGGCCTACTTTGAGATGTTCAAAAGGGACCATGAGAGAATGCATGACATTTACCGCAGGATGAACACCTGCCCTCTGGGATCAGGCGCCCTGGCCGGGACAACCTATCCCCTGGACCGGGATTACACGGCAAAGCTCCTTGGATTTGACGGCCCCACGCTGAACAGCATGGACGGCGTGTCAGACCGGGATTACCTTATTGAGCTGTTGGCAGCCCTGGCTACGGTGATGATGCACCTGAGCCGTTTCTCCGAGGAGATCATCATCTGGAACTCCAATGAATATCAGTTTGTGGAGCTGGACGACGCCTACAGTACGGGCAGCAGTATTATGCCCCAGAAGAAAAATCCGGACATTGCGGAGCTTGTCCGGGGCAAGACAGGGCGGGTATACGGCGCTCTCATGTCCCTTCTTACGTCCATGAAGGGAATTCCGCTGGCGTACAACAAAGATATGCAGGAGGACAAGGAGCCGGCCTTCGACGCCATCGACACAGCAAAGGGGTGTATCTCTCTTTTCACAGGCATGCTTCGGACCATCCGGTTCAACAAGGACCGTATGGAGGCCAGTGCACGGCACGGATTTACTAATGCCACAGACGCGGCAGACTATCTGGTGGGCAAGGGAGTGCCCTTCCGGGATGCCCACGGTATTGTGGGACAGCTGGTGCTCTACTGTATCGACAAGGGCATTGCCCTGGACGACATGACGCTGGAGGAGTACAGGGAGATCTCCCCTGTGTTCCAGGAGGATATCTACGACGCTATCAGCATTGACACCTGTGTCAACAAGCGGGTGACTACTGGAGCCCCAGGCAAGAAGGCTATGGAAGAAGTGATCGGCATATATAAGAAATATATGCGGGAGTACTCATAATCATAAAAGGAAAAAGGAGAACAGAAAAATGGAGAAAAAACTGAGAGTTGGTATTTTAGGTGCGACAGGCATGGTGGGACAGCGTTTTATCGCTCTTCTGGAGAACCATCCCTGGTTTGAGGTAGTGACAGTGGCGGCAAGCCCCAGGTCAGCGGGCAAGACCTACGAGGAGGCGGTGGGAGGCCGCTGGAAGATGGATACTCCCATGCCGGAGGCAGTGAAAAAGCTGGTAGTCCTCAACGTAAACGAGGTGGAGAAGGTGGCCTCCACAGTGGATTTCGTGTTCAGCGCAGTGGACATGACAAAGGAGGAGATCAAGGCCATCGAGGAGGCCTACGCAAAGACAGAGACCCCGGTTGTCTCCAACAACAGCGCTCACCGCTGGACGCCGGACGTGCCCATGGTCGTGCCGGAGATCAATGCGGAGCATTTTGAGGTCATCAAAGATCAGAAAAAGCGTCTTGGAACGCAGAGAGGCTTCATCGCTGTGAAGCCGAACTGCTCCATCCAGAGCTATGCCCCCTGTCTGGCTGCCTGGAAGGAATTCGGCCCCAAGGAGCTGGTGGTGACTACATACCAGGCTATCTCCGGAGCAGGAAAGACCTTTAAGGACTGGCCGGAGATGGAGGGCAATATCATCCCCTACATCGGCGGCGAGGAGGAGAAGAGCGAGAAGGAGCCCCTGCGTGTTCTCGGCAAGGTGGAGAACGGCCAGATCGTCATGGCAGATTCCCCGAAGATCACCTGCCAGTGTGTGCGCGTGCCGGTTCTCAACGGCCACACAGCGGCTGTGTTCATCAATTTTGAGAAAAAGCCCTCCAGGGAGGAGCTGATCGAGAAGCTGGTGACATTTAAGGGATTCCCACAGGAGGCGGAGCTTCCCAGCGCGCCGAAGCAGTTTATTCAGTATCTGGAGGAGGACAACCGTCCCCAGGTAACTCTGGATGTAAACTACGAGAATGGTATGGGTGTCTCCATTGGCCGTCTGAGAGAGGACAGCATCTACGATTACAAATTCATCGGCCTGTCTCACAACACAGTCCGGGGAGCGGCAGGAGGAGCTGTGCTCTGCGCCGAGGCCCTGACGGCTAAGGGATATATCCAGGCAAAATAAAAGAGGATAAAAGTAGAAGAGAACAGAAAGAAGAAAAAATGCCCTCCTGCGGCAGGTATGAGCCATACCGCGGGGAGGGCATTTTGTCTGGGGGATGTGGTCAATGAATTTGTCTGCTTCCTGGATGTTCTCTATTCCAGTATCCTTCCGTCCGTGGAGATGGTGACCACCTGCCAGGGAATGAATTTCCCGCTGGCCTTCAGCGCTTCTGTCGCCGCGTGCTCAATGCCTCCGCAGCAGGGCACCTCCATGCGGACAATGGTCAGATCCCGGATGTCGTTTTTGGAGATGATCTCGGTCAGCTTCTCCGTGTAGTCCACTCCGTCCAGCTTGGGACAGCCGATCAGGGTGATCCTGCCACGGATAAAATCCTGATGGAAGCCGGCGTAGGCGTAAGCAGTGCAGTCGGCGGCGATGAGAAGCCGGGCGCCGTTGAAATAGGGGGCGCTGACAGGAGCCAGCTTGATTTGCACCGGCCACTGGCGAAGCTGGGAGGGCTGAGACGCGGCACCTGGCTGAGCATTCGCTGTGCCAGAGGGGGTGGGAGCGCTCTCTTTGGGGTGCAGCCTGCGGGACATGCTGCCCGGACAGCCAGCCTCGGGACCGCCGTGAGGCCCGCTGTGCGCTAGACCCGGATTTTCACCCCGCTTTGCGAGATGCTTTTTCACAGCAGCCTCATCATAGGCCGCCGCCTCACGCTCAGTGAAGGAGATGGCACCTGTGGGGCAGGCCGGCAGGCAGTCTCCGAGGCCGTCGCAGTAGTCGTCCCTCATGAGCCGCGCTTTTCCGTCTACCATCTCAATGGCCCCCTCGTGGCAGGCCCTGGCACAGAGTCCGCAGCCGTTGCATTTTTCTTCATCAATGTGTATGATTCTTCGTATCATGTATAATCCTCCTTGCATGTGTGGTCTGTACTCTTGCTTTACACAAGCAGTATAGTATAATGGAATAAAATAGTCAGTTGCAAATGCAACAGAAATGAGGAGAAATGGAAAAATATATAGGTATGCTGGTAAATCTGCCTTTTTTTGCCGGCATCTGTCCAAAGGAGATGGGAGTGCTACTCCAGTCTCTGGCCGCGGTGGAGGAGCGCTTTGAAAAAGGGCAGGTTCTTTACCGCCAGGGGGATCGGCTGAAGCGCATGGGGATTGTGCTGGAGGGCAGCCTCTCCCTGGAGAGAGAGGATTTTTGGGGCAACAGGAGCATCCTGGCCGTGGTGGAAGCCGGGGAGGTGTTCGGGGAGGTCTACGCCTGCCGGAAGGACCGGACCCTCAATATCAATGTGACGGCCCAGACAAAGACAAAGGTGCTTCTCCTGGATCTGGAGCCGGTGCTGGAAGGAAGACCGGAAGGAAGAAGACTGAACGGGAAAGCCAGGGGGGATGAGGCGATGAGAGGGATCTACGCAAGGCTGGCAGTCAATCTGGTCCATATTCTGGCGGAGAAGACCTGGTTTATGTCCCGCAAGACAGAGTATCTGTCCGGGAGAGGGATCCGGGAGAAGGTGGAGGCCTATCTCTCAGCCCAGGCCCGTCGGGCAGGGGGCAGCCAGTTCGATATTCCATTTAACAGGCAGGAGCTGGCCGATTTTCTCTCTGTTGACAGAAGCGCGCTGTCCAGGGAGCTGGGGAAAATGAAGCGGGAGGGGATACTGGATTACAGAAAAAATCATTTCCGGCTCCTGGCTGCGGGGTGTGAGGCGGACAGGACCGGGGACTGACAGGACGAACCGGGTGGGCCGGGCAGAGAAAAAGAATACTGGATATATTTCCGGTTTACATGTATAATCTTTATAAAAAGAGATCCGGTGACCGGAAAGGAGAAGCGGGGAAAAGATGAAGAAGGATATTTTAAAATATACCCAGAACAGGGAGCTGTCCTGGCTGAAGTTCAATCAGCGGGTGCTGGAGGAGGCACAGGATCCGTCTGTCCCGCTGCTGGAGAGAATGAAGTTCGTGGCCATCTTTACCAGCAATCTGGACGAGTTTTTCATGATCCGGGTGGGAAGCCTGTTCGATATGGCTGCCACGGATCCGAGGACAGTGGATGCCAGGTCCGGCATGACGCCGGCACAGCAGCTGGATAAGATCTACGAGGCGGTGGCCCCTCTCTACAAGGAGCGGGATAAGACCTATGCGGAGATCAAAAAGCAGCTCCACCCTTACGGTGTGTGCGGGCTGGACTACAAGGAGCTGGAGCAGAGTGAGAAGAAATATGTAAAAAAATATTTTAAGGAGCAGGTGCTCCCCATCCTCTCGCCCCAGATCGTGGATGCGGGCCATCCTTTCCCCCATCTTCTCAACAAGGAGCTCTACGTGACGGCCATGCTGAAGAAGGACGGCCGCGGCATGATGGGGATTGTGCCGGTGCCAAACTTTGTGTCTGACATCCTCTATCTGCCGGGACATGACATCCGCTATATCCGGATGGAGAAGGTCATCATGGAGCACCTGGAGCTGGTGTTTGGCCGCTATGAAGTGTCCGAGAGAAACTATATCTGCGTCACAAGAAACGCGGATATCGCGCCGGATGACGAGTCCCTGGAGGTCACGGACGACCTTCGCTATCTGATGAAGCAGACTCTCCACAAGCGCCGCCGTATGGCTGTAGTCCGTCTGGAGATTGCGGAAAAGCTGCAGCCTGATATGGAAAAATATTTTTGCGAGAAATTCAATATCACTAAAAAACAGATTTTTCGCACAAAGATGCCCATGAAGCTGGACTACATGTTTGCCATCAGCGGCAATCTGCCGGACTCCATGAAGCGATCCCTGATCTACCCGCCCTTCTCCCCGCAACCGGGGCGGCAGGTGGAGGAGGGGAGCATGATGCGGCAGATCCGAAAGCATGATATCCTGCTTTTTTACCCCTATGAGAGTATGGAGCCCTTCCTGCAGCTCATCAAGGAGGCGGCCTACGACCCCTCTGTCATGACTGTCAAGATCACCATTTACCGGCTCGCGAAGAAGGCGAGACTGGTGGAGTACCTGTGTGCCGCCGCTGAGAACGGCAAGGAGGTAACTGTGCTCATTGAGCTGCGGGCCCGGTTTGACGAGCAGAACAACATCGACTGGTCCGAGCGTCTGGAGGAGGCGGGGTGCCGTGTTCTCTACGGCTTTGAAGGCTACAAGGTACACTCCAAGATCTGCCTGATCACCTACCGGCACAGAAATGAGATCCAGTATATCACCCAGATCGGAACGGGAAATTACAATGAAAAGACGGCCGCCATGTACACGGACCTGTCACTGATGACAGCCAACCGTGAGATCGGAGAGGACGCGGCCCTCTTCTTCCAGAATATGTCCATTGGCAATCTGGATGGCATGTACCGGCATCTGATCGTGTCCCCCACCTCTCTCAAGCCAAAGGTTCTGCAGCTCATGGACGGGGAGATCAGGAAAGGCGCCAGGGGGCGCATCATCATGAAGATGAACTCCCTGACAGATGTAGATTTTATCGCCAAGGTAGCCGAGGCGTCCCAGGCCGGAGTGAGGATCGATCTTATCGTCCGGGGAATCTGCTGCATCCTTCCGGGAGTTCCAGGCTACACAGACAATCTGACGGTAACAAGCATTGTGGGAAGATATCTGGAGCATCCCAGGATCTTCTGCTTTGGAACAGGGGCGGATCAGAAGATATACATAGGCTCCGCCGACATGATGACCCGCAACACGGAGAAGAGGGTGGAGGTGGCCTGCCCCGTGCTGGACGATACGGTGCGGCGCCAGATCAGCTACTATGTGGATGTGATGCTGGAGGACAATGTGAAGGCCCGGGTGCTGCAGAGCGACGGAACCTACAAGAAAAAAGCCATCACAGAGCATGCGGTGAACTCTCAGGAGCGCTTTATGAAGGAGGCTGTGCACGCTGCCAGGAGCGCCGGCACTCCCCGGAAAAGGAGAGGGCTGCGGGAGAGGTTTGCCGGACTTTTTAAGAAACAGGACAGGAGATAAGACAGCATTTATGGGAAAATCATTATATATTGCGGAAAAACCGAGTGTTGCCCAGGAGTTTGCCAGGGCGCTTCACCTCCGCACCGGAAGGCATGACGGTTATCTGGAGTCAGATGACGCGGTAGTGACCTGGTGTGTGGGGCATCTGGTGACTATGAGCTATCCGGAGGCCTATGATGAAAAATATAAGCGGTGGAGTCTGGCGACTCTGCCGTTTTTACCGGAGGAGTTCAAGTACGAGGTCATTCCCGGGGTGGCAAAGCAGTACCGCATCGTTTCCTCCCTTCTGAACCGGGAGGACGTGGATACCATTTACGTGTGCACCGACTCCGGACGTGAGGGAGAGTACATCTACCGACTTGTGGAGCAGATGGCCGGCGTGAAGGGGAAAAAGCGCCGCAGAGTGTGGATCGACTCCCAGACCGAGGAGGAGATCCTGCGGGGGATCCGGGAGGCGAAGGATCTGTCCGCTTACGACAACCTTTCCTCCTCCGCCTACCTGCGGGCCAAGGAGGACTACCTGATGGGGATCAATTTTTCCCGGCTCCTTACACTAAAGTATGGAAACAGTATTTCCAATTATCTAAAGACAAAATATACTGTCATATCCGTCGGGCGGGTCATGACCTGCGTCCAGGGCATGGTGGTGCGCCGGGAGCGGGAGATCCGGGAGTTTGTGGAGACCCCCTTCTACCGGGTGGTCAGCACGATCCAGGCAGACAGCTTTGGGGAGAAGGACGCTCCGACGGACAAGGAGAAGAGCGGGGCGGCCTCTTTTGAGGGAGAGTGGCGCGCAGCGGAGGGATCCCGGTATTTCGCCTCCCCCTGTCTCTACAAGGAGAACGGCTTTAAAGAGAAGGAGAAGGCACAGGAGCTGATCGACTATCTTGGCAGCGAGGGCGGCGGACAGAGCTGCAAAATCCTGTCCATTGAGAAGAAAAAGGAGAAAAAGAACCCGCCCCTCCTCTACAATCTGGCGGAGCTGCAGAACGAGTGCTCCAAAAGGTTCAAGATCAGCCCGGACGAGACGCTTCGTATCGTCCAGGAGCTGTACGAGAAGAAGCTGGTCACCTACCCCAGGACAGACGCCAGGGTGCTCTCTACAGCCGTGGCAAAGGAGATCAGCAAAAATCTCAACGGGCTGATGAAATACGGTCCGGCGGTGCCCTTTTTAAATGAGATCGCGGACATGGGATCCCACAAGGGGCTGGCAAAGACAAGGTATGTCAATGACAAGCAGATCACGGATCACTACGCCATCATTCCCACCGGGCAGGGGCTCTCGGCGCTGAATGGTGTGGCGCATACAGCGAAATCGGTGTATGATATAATTGTGCGCAGATTTTTAAGCATTTTCTATCCCGCGGCTGTGTACCAGAAGGTGTCCATTGTCACAGGCATGAAGGAGGAGCAGTTTTTTTCCAGCTTCCGTGTGCTGGCCGAGGAGGGCTACCTGAAGGTGACGGGAATTCCAGGGCAGAAAGCGGGACAGACAAAGGGAAAGCAGGAGGAGACAGACGGTGAGGCGCCAGGCGGCGCCGGTTCCGGAAAGGAGGACCCGGCTGCTCTCTTTGAGGTGGTGAAGAACCTGAAAAAGGGCATGACACTGCAGGTTACTTCGCTGGATATCAGGGAGGGGAAGACCTCCCCGCCCAAGAGGTACAATTCCGGATCCCTTATCCTGGCCATGGAAAACGCCGGACAGCTCATCGAGGACGAGGAGCTGCGGGAGCAGATCAAGAGCTGCGGCATCGGAACCAGCGCCACCAGGGGCGAGATACTGAAAAAGCTGTTTAACAATAAGTACCTGGCCCTGAACAAGAAGACCCAGATCGTGACGCCTACCCTCCAGGGGGAGATGATCTACGATGTGGTGGACCACTCCATCCGCTCCCTTCTCAACCCTGAGCTGACGGCCAGCTGGGAAAAGGGGCTGAACTATGTGGCGGAGGGGGAGATCACGTCAGATGAGTACATGGAGAAGCTGGAGCATTTTATCCGCACAAGGACAGACGGAGTCCTGGGGCTGGGCAACCAATATCAGCTGAGGAGCTGCTACGACAAGGCAGCCGCATATTATAAAACAAAAAATAAAAAGCCGGAAGGCGGAAATGGAGCGAAGAAGAAATGAAAGAACTGACCATCAAAGAGCTTTACACACTGGATGAGACAATCGCAAAGGATATTTTCGAGGGAGCTACCTACCCCTGGGAGGTGCTGCCAAGGATCAAGGACTTTATCCTGGAGCTTGGAAGGAGTCTGCCTGAGGACGAGTATGACAAGGTGGGCGAGGACGTGTGGATCGCAAAGTCCGCGGTGGTGTTTGAGTCTGCCTACATCCACGGGCCGGCCATCATCGGCAAGAACGCCGAGGTGCGCCACTGCGCCTTTATCCGCGGCAATGCCATCGTGGGCGAGGGGGCTGTTGTGGGGAATTCCACAGAGCTCAAGAATGTGATCCTTTTCAATAAGGTGCAGGTGCCCCACTACAATTATGTGGGAGACTCCATCCTCGGATACAAGGCCCACATGGGAGCCGGCTCCATCACCTCCAATGTAAAATCCGACAAGAAGCTGGTGGTGGTGAAGACCCCAGAGGGGAACATCGAGACTGGCCTCAAGAAATTTGGCGCCATGCTGGGCGATGAGGTGGAGGTCGGCTGCGGCACTGTCCTCAACCCGGGCAGCGTGGTGGGAAGCCACAGCAACATCTATCCCCTGTCCTCTGTGAGAGGCTTTGTCCCGGCGGGGAGCATTTACAAAAAGCAGGGAGAGGTTGTTAAGAAGCGGTAAATCAGAGTGAATAAAAGAGGTGGAGTAGTATGTTTTTGCTGATCACAGGCGGAAGCGCAAGCGGAAAGTCCTGGATCGCGCAGGAATTTGCGGGGAAAATGGATAAGGGGCAGTCCACCATCGTGCTAGACTGCGTGGCGGAGACTCTGACGGAAAAGATCAGGACATACCAGGGGGAAGTTCTTCCCCAGCAGCAGATCGTGGAGGAGATCCTCTCTGAGATACACGCGCTGGGAGAGCAGACGGACAATCTGATCGTTGTGACAAATCAGGTGTTTTCCGACGTGCCGGGGACAGATGAGCAGAGGAAATTTATGGAATGTCTCGGCCAGATCAACCTGACGCTGGCAAAGGAGGCGGATCTCTTTGTGGAGGTTGTCTACGGCATCCCTATCTGGAGAAAGCAGAATGATGAAAAGAAGGGGTGGTGGTAAGACGTGATCTTTATTACAGGAGGAAGCTGTCAGGGGAAGGTGGCCTTTGCGAAGGAACAGTTTCCGGAGCGGATCCTTATGCCTGCCTATCAGTTTTCTGTGGAGAAATACGTGAAGGAGGGAAAGGATCCTGTGGAACAGACGGAGGCCATGTTGCAAATGAACCCGGAAGTTGTTATTATTATGAGTGAAATGGGCTGCGGCATGGTGCCGGAGAAGGCGGAGGATCGGATCCTGCGAGAGCAGGTTGGCCGGGTCGGCTGCTATCTGGCGGACATGGCTGACAGAGTATACCGGGTGACAGCCGGCATCGGCGAGCGCATCAAATAGGAAGATACTGGCAGGGCTTTCGCCGTATCAAGGGAAGCCTGTGTACGAAAGAATGGTTTTATGGAGGTACAAGATGAGAGTTGCGATTATAACAGCAAATACGGCAGTTTACAGAGAAAAAGAGGAAGACACTGCAGGAAAAGTGATCAGAAAGCTGATTGAGCAGGCTGGACACACCATCGTGTTCCAGAAGGCTCTGCCCTGTGACAGGACGGTCCTCTCCACTGTCATGCAGAGAATGGCTGACGGACATCTGACAGACCTGATCCTTACGACAGGCGGGGCAGGCTGCAATGCCGGAGACTGCACGCCGGAGGCCACCATGGACGTGGTGGAGAGACCGGTCCTTGGCATACCCGAGGCCATGCGGGCGTACACCATGAAGCTGACAAAAAGATCCATGCTCAACAGGAGCGCCGCCGGCATCAGAGGGGACGTTCTTATTGTCAATCTTCCTGGAAAGGCGGGAGCAGTCAAGCAGTGCCTGGAATATCTTCTGCCGGAGATCACCCATGCGGTGGAAGTGATCCAGAAGGCGCCCAGGGAGTAGAGCGTATATGATGAAGATCACATACATCCAGCACAGCGGGTTCGCGGTGGAGCTGGCGGACAAGGTTCTGATTTTTGATTACTACAAGGGAGAGCTTCCCTCTTTTGAAAGTGACAGGGATGTGTACGTCTTCGTAAGCCACAGGCATTACGATCACTTTCAGAGATCCATTTTCCAGTGGGCGGAAGAGTTTCCCCGCATCACCTACATCCTGTCCGGTGATGTGAAGGAGGCAGTGCCGTCCTCCGCTCCAAAGGAGAAGATACATTTCGTGGGATCAGGAGAGAGGCTGCGGATTGGAGACGGAGAGGGCACATTTCTTGTGGAGACCCTGCGGTCTACAGATGAGGGCGTGGCCTTTGTGGTGGAGACTGAGGGACGGACTATCTATCACGCGGGGGATCTGAACTGGTGGCACTGGGAGGAGGAGACCGACAGGTACAACCAGCTTATGAAGAAGGCCTATCAGAAGGAGATCGGAAAGCTGGAGGGGCTGCACATTGACGCCGCCTTTGTCCCCCTGGACCCAAGGCTTGGGAAGGAGTATTACTGGGGACTGGACTGGTTTATGCGCCATACGGATACAGATATCGTGTTCCCTATGCACATGCAGGGACAGTACGGTCTGTACGAACGGCTGATGGAGGAGAAAACGTCAGCCGGCTACAGAGACAGAGTGGCCCACATCACAGGGGAGGGCCAGGTCTTTACATTTGACAAAATCTGACACGGGAGCTTAAAAATTTATGCAGGTAAGGATATACACAGACGGGGCGGCAAGGGGCAATCCGGACGGACCGGGAGGCTATGGGGCCGTCCTTGAATATGTGGACACAAAGGGGCAGCTCCACACGAGGGAGCTGTCCCAGGGATACAAGAAGACCACCAACAACCGGATGGAGCTGATGGCGGTGATCGCCGCGCTGGAGGCGCTGAACAGGCCCTGCAGTGTGGAGCTCTACTCAGACTCCAAGTATGTGGTGGATGCCTTTAATCAGAACTGGATCGGCGGCTGGCTGAAAAAGGGCTGGAAGAGGGGCAAGAATGAGCCGGTGAAGAATGTGGACCTCTGGCAGCGGCTTTTGAAGGCAAAAGAGCCTCACCAGGTCCGGTTCATCTGGGTGAAGGGCCACGACGGCCATCCCCAGAACGAGAGGTGCGATACCCTGGCCACTACAGCGGCGGACGGGAAGGACCTGATCGAGGATACGGGGCTTGCCAGAAATTCATAATTGTGATAAAATCGAAATTCGTGAGACCAGGTATAACAGGTGATCGCGGCTGCATATGCCGAAAGGCAGCAGGTGAGGAAAGTCCGGGCTTCACAGGGCAGGATGCCGGATAACGTCCGGTGGAGGCAACTCCAAGGCCAGTGCAACAGAAATGTACCGCCGGGATCTTCCCGGTAAGGGTGGAAGGGCAGTGTAAGAGACTACCGCCCTCCTGGTAACAGGAGGGGCACATGTAAACCCCATCCGAAGCAAGACCGGAACGAGACAATGCGGCGGCCCGCCGCGTCTCAGGTTGGTCGCTTGAGCCTGCCGGTGACGGCAGGCCTAGATAGATGATCACCCAACGACATAACCCGGCTTATCGTTATGCCTGGTTTTACACAATTGCGAAAATTATCAATTCCAGACGTAATACTTTTTAAAAGTGTTACGTCTGGAATTCATGTAACTGGTGTATAAATGTGTACAACCATGAGAAAAAAGACTGCGTTTGCAGTCTTTTTTTATACAAAATATACAATATACTATGATACAAATTTCACAAAAATTGTCGCCGGATTATGGCAAAGATAACGATTGACAAAATTATAACGATAAGATATATTTAAATCACTGGTTAGACTAAAGTTTAAACGATAGTTTATACGCAGAAACATGTGCAGGAGAATGTGATGAGAAACATAACAAACATACAGAAGTTTTCCATTCATGACGGCGACGGGATACGGACGACAGTTTTTTTCAAGGGATGTCCGCTGAAATGCGAGTGGTGCCATAACCCGGAGACCCAGAGATTTGAAAAGGAAATGCAGGTAGACAGGGAAAAATGCACAGGGTGCGGCACCTGTCAGGCCGTCTGTCCGGCAGGTGCGGTACATATGGAGGAAGGGCAGCCTGTCCTGGAAGCGGAAGCCTGTACACTCTGCGGGAAATGTGTGAATTTCTGCCCGGCAGGGATCCGGGAGATCGTGGGGCAGGAGTATTCAGTCAAAGATCTGGTAGGAGAGCTGATGAAGGATCAGATGTTTTACGAGGAGTCCGGCGGCGGGGTGACCTTTTCCGGCGGAGAGGTCATGGCCATGGATATGGACTTTATCCTTGCGGCGGCAAAAGAGCTGAAGAAGCAGGATGTGTCCCTCACCATAGATACCTGCGGCTATGTGCCCTACGAGAGATTTCAGGAAATCCTCCCTTATGTGGACACCTTCCTCTACGATGTGAAGGTGATGGATCCGGAGCTCCATAAAAAATATATCGGAACTGACAACAGGCTGATCCTTGATAACCTGGTCCGCCTTGCGCGGGACGGGGCGAGGATTTACATACGAATTCCCACGGTGAAGGAGGTCAATGGGAACGAGCGGAATATGAAGGAGACCATTGCGTTTCTCCAGGAACACGATATCCATCCGGCACAGATCAATCTGCTGCCCTACCACGATACGGGAAGCGGAAAGTACAGAAAGGTGGATATGGAATATAAAGGCACAGATCTGCACGCGCCAGACAGAGAAGAGATGGAAGCGCTGGCAGCGCTCTTTGCAGACGCAGGTTTTAAAAACACCAAAATAGGAGGGTAAAAGGATGGCAAAATTGCGTGGCATGAACGAAAGGATCCAGAAGCTCAGGGAGATCAGCGTGAACACACCGGTTCACATCGATCTTGAGAGGGCGAAGATCGAGACAGATTTCTACAAGGAAAATGACGGGAAATATTCCATTCCGGTTATGCGAGCCATGACGCTGAAGGAGTATTTCTCCAAAAAGACGCTGTACCTTGGAGACGGGGAGCTGATCGTCGGGGAAAAGGGAAAGGATCCCCAGGCATCCCCCACATTTCCGGAGCTGTGCTGCCACAGCGAGGAGGATATGATCGTCATGAGCGAGAGGGAGCTCGTGTCCTTCAAGACGACAGAGGAGGATCGCAAGCTCCAGCGAGAGGAGATCATCCCCTACTGGACAGGGCGCAGCATGAGAGAAAAGCTCCTCTCCAGGATGACCCCGGAGTGGCATGACTGCTACGAGGCTGGCATGTTCACGGAATTTATGGAGCAGAGAGGCCCGGGACATACCTGCGGCGGAGAGCAGGTGTTCACCACCGGCTATATGGAGTACAAAGAGAAGATTAAAAAGACCATGGATGCCCTGGACTACATGAACGATCCGGACGCTGTCGACAAATGTGAGGAGCTCAAGGCCATGGACATTGCCTGTGACGCTGTCATCATCCTGGGAGAGCGGTACCGCAGCCTGGCACTTGAGATGGCGCAGAAGGAGGAGGATGAGACCAGGAAGGCTGAGCTGCTCCAGATCGCTGCCAACCTGGAGGTGGTTCCTGCCCACAGGCCCCAGACCTACTGGCAGGCAATCCAGCTCTACTGGTTCACGCACCTCGCGGTCACAACAGAGCTGAATCCATGGGACGCTTTCAGCCCTGGAAGACTGGATCAGCACCTGTACCCGTACTATGAGAGGGACGTGGAGGCAGGCATCCTGGACGATGAGAAGGCCCTCGAGCTTCTGGAGTGCCTGTGGGTGAAATTCTACAACCAGCCGGCGCCTGTAAAGGTGGGTATCACGCTGAAGGAGAGCGCTACCTACACGGATTTTGCCAATATCAACACTGGCGGCGTGACGCCTGACGGCCGCAATGGAGTCAATAATGTCAGCTATCTGATCCTGGACTGTATGGACGAGATGAAGCTGGTGCAGCCTAACTCCAATGTGACTATCAGCAAGAAGACGCCCGCCAAATTCCTGAAGAGAGCCTGCGAGATTTCAAGGAAGGGCTGGGGACAGCCCGCCTTCTACAACACGGAGGCCCAGATTATGGAGCTTGTCAATGCCGGCAAAAAGCTGGAGGACGCAAGGAGGGGCGGCTCCTCGGGGTGCGTGGAGACAGGTGCCTGGGGAAGCGAAGCCTACATCCTGACGGGATACCTGAATATTCCCAAGGTGTTCCAGCTCACGCTGTTCAATGGCTTTGACCAGTACAGCGGAAAGCAGATCGGTCTGAAACTGGGCTATGCCAGGGATTTCAAGACCTACGACGAGCTCTGGGATGCCTTCAAGAAGCAGCTGGAGTATATCGTGGACGTAAAGATACGAGGCAACAATGTGATTGAGGAGCTGTACGCCAAGGAGATGCCGGCCCCCTGTCTGTCTGTTGTGACAAACGACTGCATCTCCAACGCGAAGGACTACAATGCAGGCGGCGCCAGATACAACACAAACTACATCCAGGGCGTGGGAATCGGCACAGTCACCGACTGTATCGCAGCTGTAAAATACAATGTCTATGACAAGAAAAACTTTACCATGGAGGAGCTCATTGAGGCCATGGAGCACGACTATGAGGGCTATGACGCCATTTACCGCATGGTTCATGACAGGACTCCGAAATACGGCAATGATGACGACTACGCGGACAGCATCATGCAGGATGTGTTTGAGCTCTACAGGAGCACCATCACAGGCCGCCCGAACATGAAGGGCGGAAAGTACGGCGTAGATATGCTGCCCACAACCTGCCATGTGTACTTTGGGGATGTGATCCTGGCAACACCCAATGGCAGAAAGGCCCACAAGCCTGTATCAGAGGGCATTTCTCCGGAGAAATCCGCAGACACCAACGGCCCCACAGCTGTGATCAAATCCTGCTCCAAGATGGATCATCTGGCGACCGCGGGCACGCTTCTGAACCAGAAGTTTACGCCTGACGTGGTGGCCGGCGAGGAGGGCCTGAACAATATGGCCAGCCTGATCCGGTCCTACTTCGCCATGGACGGACATCACATCCAGTTTAACGTGGTGGACCGCCAGACCCTCATCAATGCCCAGAAGCATCCGGAGGACTATAAAGACCTGATCGTCCGGGTGGCGGGATACAGTGATTTCTTCCGCAATCTGGATAAACCTCTGCAGGACGAGATCATCAACCGCACGGAGCAGTCCTTTAACTAGAGATTTCCCTCAGGGAGCAAGAAAAAACAGCGCCTGACCCACAGAGGCCAGGCGCGTTTTTTTGCAGGTTCCTTATAAAGGAAACAGACTCTTTTGTCTTATTTGAACTGCAGTGCACAGTCCATACCGGTGGTAAAGTGATCCTCCCTGAGGATGGCGTAGGCATTTTCATAATCGCCGGCGCGCATAAACTCCACCATCTTCTTCAGGTTTTCATTGGTGCGGCCGATGTCCATGCCGTTCCTGACAGAAAACTGGCCCATGCGGATCAGCTCCGACAGATTGTTCTCGTATATCCTGTCAACCCGGCTGTTTTCCAGCACGCTGACGATCTCCATGTGCATGGCTGTGTCGGCCACCTCCCAGGCGTAGATGTCGGAGGCGGCGGCACACATGCGCACCACCTTTTCCTCGATGCGGAAGGAGTACTCCTCATTTTTGCCGGAGGTAAAGATGAGCCGGAAGGCGGCTCCCTCCAGGAGCTCCCGGAGCTGGTAGATCTCCCGGATGTCCTTTTCGGTGATCTCTTTCACTGTCATGGATTTATAGTAGTCTGTGACGATGAGCCCCTCTGTCTGCAGCATCCGGATGGCTGTGCGGACGGGACTGCGGCTCATGCCCAGATCCCGGGCCAGCCGGCTCTCCGTCAGAGTCATGCCCGGCGGGTAGGTCATATTCAGTATGTTCGTCTTGATCGTCTCATAGGCCTGGTCGGCAAGGGAGACACTCTTTTCTTTCTGCGGCATGAAAATCCAACTCCTTGTATAAAGATCATTTGTATACAAATTATACCGTGAAAAAAAGCGGCAGGCAATAGCTCTTTTTCTTGACAGGGAGCATAGAGGATGGTATATTATAAACAAAATTGTATACAAATTTATAAAATGTATACAAATAAGAGGAGGATATAAGGATGAAACTTGGATTTATCGGGACAGGCAATATGGCTACCGCTATGATGGGCGGGATCATTGAAAATCACATCGCTTCTCCGGAGGAGATCATCGGCGCGGACCCATTTGCGCCGGGGCGTGAGAGAGTAAAAGAGAAATACGGTATCCGGGTGACTGCGGACAACAATGAGGTCGTGAAAAACGCCGAGGTCGTTATCCTCTCTGTAAAGCCCCAGTTTTATGCGGACGTGATCGCGGGGATCAGAGATGATGTGACGGACAGCCACCTGATCATCACCATTGCGCCCGGAAAGACGCTGTCCTGGCTGGCAGATCAGTTCCAGAAGCCGGTGAAGATCGTGCGCACCATGCCGAACACGCCGGCCATGGTGGGAGAGGGCATGACAGGAGCCTGCAAAAACGCCTATGTGACAGATGAGGATATGGAGAAGGCACTCTCCATCCTGAACGGATTTGGCAAGGCGGAGCTGATCCCAGAGCATATGATGGACGCCGTCGTGGCGGTCAGCGGAAGCTCACCGGCCTATGTGTTCGTGATGATCGAGGCCATGGCGGACGCGGCCGTATCCGGCGGAATTCCCAGAAGCCAGGCTTACAAATTCGCGGCGCAGGCTGTGCTGGGAAGCGCGAAGATGGTGCTCGAGACTGGCAAGCATCCGGGTGAGCTGAAGGATATGGTGTGCTCACCGGCCGGGACGACCATCGAGGCGGTCCGCGTGCTGGAGGAGAAGGGCTTTAGGAGCGCCATCATCGAGGCTATGAAAAAATGTGAGGAGATATCTAAAAGTCTGTAAGAGCAGTGTCTGTGGAAGCTCACGGCAGCAGGGCGGAGGTTTTCGTTTTCCTCCGCCTTTTTTTGTGCTAAAATAGAAAAGTATATAATAATGAATGAAATAGGTGACAAAGCTATGGAGAAGACAGAAGAAAAGAGAAGTGTGAAGAGCAGGATCATCTCGGCTGCCTGGGAGCTGTTCCGCGACAAGGGCTTTGGCCGGACAACTGTAGATGACATTATTGAGAAATCCGGGACATCCAAGGGCTCCTTTTACTACTATTTCAGCGCAAAGGACGAGCTGCTGAACACGCTGGCGGAAATGCTGGACGACTACTACGGGGATCTGGAAAGGAAGCTGGAGCCCGGGACAGACTGCTTTGAGAAGCTCCTGTATCTGAACAGGGAGGTCCATGCCATGATGGAGGAAAACATCAGCATGGAGCTTCTGGCCTCTCTCTATTCCACCCAGCTGGTGGCACAGGGGGAAAGCCAGCTTTTAAATGAGAACCGGAAATACTACAAGCTGATCTCCGGGATCGTGGAGGAGGGACAGAAGAAGGGAGAAATCCGCGCGGATGTGCCTATCCGCACAGTCGTGAAATACTACGCCATGTGCGAGAGAGCGCTTGTGACCGAGTGGTGCCTTGGGAAGGGGGACTACTCGCTGGGAGAGTACAGCAAGGAGTATTTTCCCGTCATGATGGAGCACTTCAGAGGGAAAAGCAATTCCTGAAGACGCAGGAAAATAGGAAGAGAAAAACAGGGACAGATGCGGCTTGTGCCATATCTGTCCCTGTTTTGTCCAGGGCTGTCTGAAGGCTTTCCTATTTGGGCCTTCTCTCATATTTTTCTTCACAGTACATGCACCGGTAGATCTCATTCTCCGGGTCGGTCAGGACGAATACGTGATCCAGCTCCTGCTCGATGGAGGTGATGCACCTGGGGTTCTTGCACTTGATGACATTTTTGATCTTCTTGGGCAGATGGAGAGCTTTCTTCTCGATGATCTGCTCATCCTTGATGATGTTGATAGTGATGTTGTGGTCAATAAAGCCGAGAATATCCAGATCCATAAAGTCGATGGGGCACTCGATCTTCATGATGTCCTTTTTCCCCATCTTGCTGCTCTTGGCGTTCTTGATGATGGCCACGCAGCAGTCCAGCTGGTCCAGGTGGAGATATTTGTAGATATCCATGCTGCGGCCGGCCTGTATGTGGTCCAGAACAAAGCCCTCGGAAATGCGTCCAACATTCAATGTATTCTTAACCATGCTTCCTCCTCCTACACTTCAATTTCCAGCAGTGTCAAAATGAGAGCCATGCGCACGTACACGCCGTACTGCATCTGCTTGAAATAGGCGGCTCTCGGGTCGTCGTCCACCTCCGTGGAGATCTCGTTGACACGGGGCAGCGGATGGAGCACGTACATGTCATCCTTTGCCAGCTTCATTTTCTTTGCGTCCAGGATGTAGAAATCCTTCATGCGCACATAGTCCTCCTCGTTGAAGAAGCGCTCCTTCTGCACGCGGGTCATGTAGAGAAGATCCAGATTTGGAAGAGCCTCCTCCAGGCGGACGACCTCCTCGTAGGGAACCTGATTTTTCTCCAGCACATCGTGGCGGATGTAGCCGGGAAGTCTCAGCTCCTCCGGTGAGATCAGCACAAACTTCATGCCCGGATAGCGCACCAGCGCGTGGATCAGCGAGTGGACCGTGCGGCCGAACTTTAAATCCCCGCACAGGCCGATGGTCATATTGCCCAGGTGTCCTTTCAGCGAGCGGATCGTCATCAGGTCAGTCAGGGTCTGGGTGGGGTGCTGATGTCCTCCGTCTCCGGCGTTGATGACGGGGATGGAAGAGTGCTGGCAGGCCACCATAGGAGCGCCCTCCTTGGGATGGCGCATAGCGCAGATGTCCGCGTAGCAGGAGATGGTGCGGATAGTGTCTGACACGCTTTCGCCCTTTGCGGCGGAGCTGGAGTCAGCGGAGGAAAATCCCATGATGCTGCCTCCTAAGTTCAGCATGGCAGCCTCGTGGCTTAAACGCGTTCTCGTGCTTGGCTCGTAGAACAGTGTGGCCAGCTTTTTCCCCTCGCAGGCGTGGGCGTACTTTTTCGGGTTTGCCTCAATATCCTCTGCCAGGTCCAGCAATTTATCCAGCTCTTCCACTGAAAAATCAAGTGGACTCATTAAATGTCTCATAAAAACCTCCTTCGTGTTCGTGTGCCTTCTCTTGCAGGCACTGTGAAAATTAACGGTAAGTCAGCAGCTCGTCCACGCTCTTTCGCTTCGGCGCCTCGGGCTCGACGTCCGGATACCCTACCGCGATCAGTGCCCCAAGCTCACGGTCAGCGGGGATGCCGAGAAGCTCTCCTATGCCGTCCTCGTCAAAAATGCCCATGATCACTGTGCCAAGGCCCTTCTCATGGGCGGCCAGACAGAGAGTCTGGCAGGCAGCTCCCACATCGAACATCTGCCAGCGGTCTTCCTTCTTTGTGGAGAAGGAGCCGTCACGTTCAAAGCCGCTGCGTCCCTTCACAAAGGTGACGGCAAGGAGAAGCGGTGCCTGGCGGATAATATGACTGTTGAATGACGGGGTGAAATCATCGGCAATTTTCGTGAGAATAGAAGTGTATTCGATAGCGATATAGCGTGTGATCTGACTGTTTTTCCAGGAAGGAGAATAGGATGCCGCCTGGATCACTGACTCCAGAAGCTCATGTCCTACAGGATCCGGTTTGAATTTGCGGATACTTCTTCTGCTGAAAATACAATCCATGGTGTTCATACTGTTCGTCCTCCTTTTTAGATCAATCAACCGTACCTACATCATATAATAAATACCAAAGATTTTCAATGTCTGACATGGATTTTGGCGGGGAGTTGTATTATAATACCTTTTAGTATGTGTACAAAAGGAGACAGAAAAATGGCAGAATTAGAGGAATTAAGAGAGCATCTGGCGCAGATCGACAGCCAGATCGCGGAGCTGTATAAAAGCCGGGTGCAGGTGTGCGAGAAGATCGGCGATATCAAGATAGATGCGGGGAAAAAAGTGTTTGACAAGAAGAGGGAGAAGGATCAGCTTGCCAGGATCACCCGGAATGTGGACGATGAATTTTTGCGGCTGGGCCTGACAGAGCTCTTTGAGCAGCTCATGTCCCAGAGCAGGAAGATGCAGTACCAGATGCTGACAAAGAAGGGGGCTCTTGGAAGACTGCCCTTTATCGGCGTGGACAAGCTGGACTATGAGCAGTCCAGGATCGTCTTCCAGGGGACAGACGGCGCCTACTCCCAGGCCGCCATGCACGCCTATTTCGGGAAGGACGTGAACAGCTTTCACGTGCAGACCTTCCGGGATGCCATGGAGGCCATCGAGGAGGGCTCGGCGGATTTCGCGGTCCTTCCTATCGAAAATTCTTCTGCCGGCGTGGTGAGCGAGGTCTACGACCTGCTAGTGGAATTTGAAAATTATATTGTGGGAGAGATCATCCTTCCCATCGACCACGCCCTGGCCAGCGTGGAGGGGGCGACTCTTGACACGATCAAGACGGTCTACTCGCACCCGCAGGCGCTGATGCAGAGCTCCAAATATCTGGACGACCAGCCTGGGTGGCAGCGGATCAGCGCACCCAACACGGCAGTGGCGGCGAAAAAAGTGCTGGAGGACGGAGATATCACCCAGGCGGCCATCTGCAGTGAGCATGCGGCTCAGATTTACGGGCTGAAGATACTGGATCGGAAGATCAACTACAATGATAACAACTCCACCCGGTTCATCATTGTGACCAACCAGAAGATTTTTTTAAAGGATGCCAAAAAGATCAGCATCTGCTTTGAGGTGGACCACTCCAGCGGTTCCCTCTACCACCTGCTGGCCCATTTCACCTACAACAACCTGAACATGTCCAAGATCGAGTCCCGCCCGGTGGAGGGACGGACCTGGGAGTACCGGTTCTTTGTGGACTTTGAGGGAAACATGGGAGAGGGCGCTGTGAAGAACGCCATCCGCGGCCTGCGGGAGGAGTCCAAGAGCCTGAAGATACTCGGAAATTATTGATGCGGAGGGAGAAACGATATGAGAATACACGAGCTGATCATCTATAAAAATCTGGAGCAGGAGCAGATCCTGAACGACATGACGTTCCTGATGGAAAACTACGACAATGAGTACTACAACCAGGAGGACCTCAAAAGCCTTCTCTTTGAGTGCACGGGCAGTATACTGGAGCTGTGTGTGGATCACGGCTTTGAGGGAAATCTCTGGCACGACTACCTGACCTTCCTTCTGGCAAATGATGAGAATGCCTACAGCACCTCCTGTGAGATCGTGGGTGAGACAGGCGGGAGCATCAACAAGGTGGCACTCCACGACTTTGAGATATTCAAGGAGCTGTTTGACTACGACTTCTCAGCCATGGAGGCAGGCCTTGGCGTGGACTGCGTCTCCATGATCCTTACTTACACCGGGTCAGGCACCCACGGCAGCGTGTTCAACGGCCGCATCCGTGACCGGATCTGCGCTCTGGCGAGGAGCTTGGGACAGACGGAGGGGGCAGAGGAGTTCAAGGCCTCTGTGACCCAGTTCTACAAGGAGTTCGGCGTGGGCAAGTTGGGGCTTCACAAGGCCTTCCGGGTGGCTCACGACGAGGAGGGCGTGCACATTGTGCCCATCACCAAGATTGCCCACGTGCAGCTGGACGAGCTGGTGGGCTACGAGACAGCCAAGAAAAAGCTTATCGACAACACGGAGGCCTTTGTGAAGGGGCGCCGGGCCAACAACTGTCTCCTCTTCGGAGATGCGGGCACCGGGAAATCCTCCTCCATCAAGGCTATCCTCAACAAATACTACGACCAGGGACTGCGGATGATCGAGGTGTACAAGCACCAGTTCCAGGACCTCAACGATGTCATCGCACAGATCAAGAACCGGAACTACAAGTTCATCATTTACATGGACGACCTCTCCTTTGAGGAGTTTGAGATCGAGTATAAATATTTGAAGGCAGTCATCGAGGGAGGCCTGGAGAAAAAGCCGGACAATGTGCTCATCTACGCCACCTCCAACCGCCGGCATCTCATCCGGGAGACCTTCCGGGACAAGGAAGAGAGAGACGAGGAGCTGCACACAAACGATACGGTGCAGGAGAAGCTCTCCCTGGTGGCAAGATTTGGCGTCACCATCTACTTTGGGAAGCCGGCCAAGAAGGAGTTCCAGGAGATCGTCCGTCAGCTGGCAAAGAGAAACGGCATCGAGATGGACGAGGAGCAGCTTCTTCTGGAAGCCAACCGCTGGGAGCTGAACCACGGCGGCATGTCCGGCCGGACAGCTCAGCAGTTTATCGACTACCTGCTTGGGATGGAGTAGACAAACGGAATAGACAGAAAGCAGAAAAGAGGAGGAGCCTTATCGGTTCTTCCTCTTTTTATTCTGTCGCTATTTTACTTCTTCAATTCCGCTGATATCCGAGTCGATGACAAGAGAGTAGTTGGTGTGGTAGATGACAAAGCCGGGCTTTCCGCCGCCGGGCTTTTTCACGTGCTTCTTCTCTATATAATCCACCTCCACCTTGTCGCCTCCCCGGCTCTTTGAGTAGTAGGCGGCCAGCCGACCGGCCTCCTCAAAGGTGCGGTCCGGCAGCTCCTCCCCGCCGGATTTCACGATGACGTGGGAGCCGGGCACCTTCTTGGCGTGGAACCACCAGTCATTTCCCGAGGCGAAGTGGAAGGTCAGCTCCTCGTTCTGGAGATTGTTCTTCCCTACATAGATATGGTAGCCATCGCTGGAGATGTAGTGGAAGGGGCGGCTTGTGATGCGCACCTTCTGTTTGGTACTCCGGCGGCGGATGTAGCCTGTCTGGGTCAGCTCCTCCTTGATCTGGACCAGGTCCTCCTCGGCCCGGGCGATGTCCAGGGCATTGCTGATGGACTCCAGGTACTCGATGTCCTCCCGGGTCTCCTCGATGAGCTGGCTTAATGCCTCAAAGGTGCGCTTCTGCTTGTTGTATTTTGCAAAATAGCGCTGGGCGTTCTCGGCGGGAGTCATGTGCTCATCCAGAGGGATGGTGACCTCCTCGTTGGTGTAGTAGTTGAGGGCGGCAAGCTGCTTCGCGCCCGGCTCCAGTCCGTAGCCGTAGGTGTTGATCAGCTCCCCGTAGACCTTGAATTTGTCCCGGCCTTCTGTGTCCCTTAACTGTCTGGACTGCAGGTCGTATTTCTTCCGGTTCCTCTCCAGAGCAGTCTGGACTACGTGCCGCAGGTCCGCGGACTTCTGCCGGATGCGGGTCAGGGCCTCCCGGGAGGAGTAGTAGGTGCGGATCACCTGGGAGATAGAGGGGAATTCCTCTCTCCTGTAGTTGGAGAAATGGCTTAAGGGCAGCGCGGAAAACTCCTTTGGCTCCCTGCCCTCATAGTAGATGGCTGGGGAGAAGTCGCCCAGGCTCACCTGCTCCATGTAGTAGCTGAATTGCCGGTACAGATGGACCAGCATGTCCCCGGAGAGATCCTCGGCCGTCATTCGGGACTCCAGGGCTGCCAGATAACAGATCTCCTCAGCCACCACCGGGCTGATGCCGGTGAAGCTGGTGTACAGGGCCTTGGAGAGGGGGCCGCCCTTTGTCCTGAGAGCAGTGATGAAGTCCTCCTGGGCCACGGTCAGGGGATCCAGCTTGTGCATGGTGTCCGGGATGAAGTAGTCCCGGCCCGGCAGCACCTCCCGGACAGAGCTTGTCTGGGCGGATATATGCTTAATGCTGTCGATGATGCGGTCGCTGTCATCGCAGAAGATGATGTTGCTGTGCTTCCCCATCAGCTCCACAATGAGAGTCTTGCTGCACAGGTCCCCCATCTCGTCCAAGTGCTCGATCTCGAAGCGGATGATGCGCTCCATCTTCGGCTGGCTGATGGATATGATGCGCCCGCTGCCGATGTGCTTGCGCAGCAGCATGCAAAAGCCCGGGGCCTGCATGGGGCTCGTCTTGTTTTCATCAGTGAGATATATAAGAGGAAGGGAGGCGCTGGCACAGATGCACAGCCGCCTCTGACCGGCCGGAGTCTTGACCGTCAGGAGCAGCTCGTCCGCCTCGGGCTGGGCGATCTTGCTGATGCGCCCGCCCTCCAGGGTCTCCTTCAATTCTTTCGTCACAGCTGCTATGGTAATTCCGTCAAAAGCCATATAGATTACAGTCCTTTCTGTCTCAAGTGTTCACAGTGCCAAGTGTTCACAGTATACCACAGAAAGGGAGTTTTGGAAAGTTGACGGGGGAGGGGAAATGAATTATAATAATGCAGTATGAAAAAGCGAAAACGAGGTTGCCAAAATGATAAAGAGTATGACAGGCTTTGGCAGATGTGAGCTCTCAGACGGAGAGCGGAAATTCACAGTGGAGATGAAGGGTGTGAACCACCGCTATCTGGATGTCAACATCCGCATGCCGAAGAAGCTGAATTTTTTTGAGACATCCATCCGCAGTCTTTTGAAGCAGTCCGTATCCAGGGGCAAGGTGGATATTTTCATTACCTATGAGGATCTGTCCGAGGGGCAGGCGGTGCTGAAATACAACGCCTCACTGGCAAAAGAGTACATGGAGAGCCTCAGGGAGATGGAGGAGCAGTTTGGTCTGGAAAATGATGTCCGTGTATCCACTCTCTCCCGGTATCCGGAGGTCCTTACCATGGAGGAGCAGGCGCTGGACGAGGAGGAGATATGGAACTGCCTGAAGAAGGCTATGGAGGGCGCTATCTCCCAGTTTGTGGAGACCCGGACCCTGGAGGGTGAAAATCTCCGCAGAGATATCATTGACAAGCTGGACGGCATGGCGGAGCTGGTGGAATTTATCGAGGTGAGATCTCCTAAGATCATTGCCGAGTACAGGGAAAAGCTGGAGGAGAAGGTGAGGGAGCTCCTTGCCGACACCCAGATTGACGACAGCCGCATCGCCGCGGAGGTAGTCATCTTTGCAGACAAGATCTGCACGGACGAGGAGGTGGTGAGGCTGAAAAGCCACATCAGCCACATGAAGGACGTGCTTCTGTCCGATGAGGCCGGTATAGGAAGAAAGCTGGACTTTATCGCCCAGGAGATGAACAGGGAGGCGAACACCATCCTCTCCAAGGCGAACGACCTGGAGGTCTCCAACAGGGGCATTGACCTGAAGACAGAGATCGAGAAGGTAAGAGAGCAGATACAGAACATAGAGTAGAAATATAAATATAGAAAAAAGATAGAAGAGCGGGGACATGAGCATGAACGAGCAAAAAGGAATTCTGACCGTCATATCCGGTTTCTCCGGGGCGGGAAAGGGAACTGTGCTGAAAAGGCTTCTGACAAAGTACGACAATTACGCCCTTTCCATCTCAGCCACCACGAGAGCTCCCAGAGAGGGGGAGGAGAACGGCAGGGAATATTTTTTCAAAACAAGGGAAGAATTTGAAAAAATGATTGCGAAAGACGAACTGATAGAGTATGCTATGTACGTGAATAATTACTATGGCACGCCTAAGGCGTACGTGCAGGAGCAGCTCTCCCAGGGAAAGGATGTGATCCTGGAGATCGAGGTTCAGGGGGCCCTGAAAATCAAGGAAAGGTTCCCGGATGCCCTCCTTATTTTCATCACACCGCCCAGCGCGGGTGAGCTGAAGAGAAGGCTCACGGACAGAGGGACGGAAGCTCCTGAGGTGGTTGAGGAGAGAATGAGGACAGCGGCCAGGGAGTCCGGCTTCATGGAAGCCTACGACTACATCATTCTCAACGAGAGGGACCGGCTGGAGGAGTGTGTGGATAAGGTCCACGGCGTCATTTCAGCGGAGCACGCAAGAAGTACGCGCAGTCAGGCATTTATTGAACATATGAAAGAGGATTTGAAAGGAGAATAGGAATATGCTGCATCCATCATACACGGATCTGATGAAAGTAGTAAACAAAGACGTGGAGGAGGGCGAGACAAAGGTCGTCAATAGCCGGTATTCCATCGTCATGGCGACAGCCAAGAGAGCCAGACAGCTCATTGACGGCGATGTGCCTCTGGTAAAGACAAAGGACGGCGAGAAGCCGCTCTCCATTGCCATCGATGAACTGAACAGCGGCAAGATCACGATCATCGCAGAGGACTCTGAAGAATAAGCGGACGAAAATGATAAGGCAGATGCTTTTACAAGGTATCTGCCTTTCTGACTGAAAGGAGATAAAGCTATGAATGTGCTTTTTATATCGCTGGGGTGCGACAAGAACCTGGTGGACTCGGAGGTCATGATCGGCCTGCTGGCGGACAGGGGCTATCAGATGACGGACGATGAGACACAGGCAGACGTCATCGTTATCAACACCTGCTGCTTTATCCATGACGCCAAGGAGGAGAGCATCCAGACTATCCTGGAGATGGCGGAGTACAAGAAGACCGGGACCTTAAAGGCCCTCATCGTCACCGGCTGTCTGGCCCAGAGATACCAAAATGAGATCCTGGAGGAGATACCCGAGGTGGACGAGGTGCTGGGCACCACATCCTACGACAAAATAGTGGACGCCATCCAGGAGGCCCTGGAGGGAAAAAGCGGCGTCAGGATAGGGGATATCGACGCCCTGCCCCTGCCTGAGACGAAACGTCTTGTGACCACAGGCGGTCATTTCGCCTACCTGAAGATCGCGGAAGGATGCGATAAGCACTGCACCTACTGCATTATCCCGAAGATACGGGGCAATTACCGCAGCGTGCCTATGGAGCGCCTTGTGAAGGAGGCGCAGGCCCTGGCGGAGGACGGCGTGAAGGAGTTGATCCTGGTGGCCCAGGAGACCACCATCTACGGGGTGGACCTGTACGGGGAGAAATCCCTTCACCGGCTGCTCAGGGAGCTGTGTAAGATCAGCGGCATACGGTGGATCCGCATCCTCTACTGCTACCCGGAGGAGATTGATGATAACCTTATCCAGGTCATGAAGGAGGAGCCCAAGATCTGTCACTACCTGGATCTGCCTATCCAGCACGCCAGCACGGAGATCCTTGGCAGAATGGGACGGCGCACATCGAGAGAGGACTTAGAGGAGATCATCGGGAAGCTGAGACGGGAGATACCGGATATTGCCATCCGCACCACTCTAATCACCGGATTTCCCGGGGAGACAAAGGAGCAGCACGAGGAGCTGATGGACTTTGTGGACCAGATGGAATTCGACAGGCTGGGCGTCTTCACCTACTCCCCGGAGGAGGGGACACCGGCGGCCGAGATGGAGGATCAGATCCCGGAGGAAGTAAAGGAGGACCGGCAGGCGGAGCTGATGGAGCTCCAGCAGGAGATCGCCTTTGACCTGGCTGAGGATATGATCGGCCGGGAGGTGCTGGTCATGATCGAGGGAAAGGTGGCCGACGAGAACGCCTACGTGGGCAGGACCTACAAGGACGCCCCGAATGTGGACGGTCTCATTTTCGTAAATACAGATGAGGAACTGATGTCCGGCGATTTTGCCAGAGTGAAAGTCACAGGGGCAGCAGAATACGATTTGATAGGAGAGTTGATGTAAGATGAATTTGCCAAATAAACTGACCGTACTGCGGGTAATCATGGTACCATTTTTTGTGTTTTTCATGCTCACGGATTTCGCGGGGGACGCCGGCAAATGGATCGCCCTCGTCCTTTTCTGCCTGGCAAGCCTGACAGACATGCTGGACGGCAAGATTGCCAGAGCCCGGAACCTGGTGACTAACTTCGGAAAATTTATGGACCCTCTGGCGGATAAGCTGCTTGTGTGCTCTGCCATGATCTGTCTCATTCCGGCGGGCAAGCTGCCGGCCTGGGTGGTCATCGTCATCATCGCGCGGGAGTTCATCATCAGCGGGTTCCGGCTGGTGGCGGCCGACAGCGGCATCGTTATCGCGGCCAGCTACTGGGGAAAATTCAAGACCGTGTCCCAGATGTTCATGGTGATCGTGCTGATCGCTGACCTGGGCGGCGTATTTGATACAGTGGGTACTGTGCTTATCTGGATCGCCCTGATACTGACAGTGGTATCACTGATCGATTATATTGCGAAAAATGTAGAAGTGCTGACAAAGGGAGGAATGTAGGATGACAGTGGAGCTGATTTCTGTCGGTACGGAAATACTTCTCGGAAACATCGTGAACACAAACGCCGCCTACCTGGCGGAGAAAATTGCCCTGCTGGGGCTTTCCTGCTACCACCAGAGCGTGGTGGGGGATAATGAGGAGCGGCTGGAGGACGCCATCCGGCTGGCCCTCTCAAGGTCCGACATCGTCATCTTAAGCGGCGGCCTTGGCCCCACCAAGGATGACCTGACTAAGGAAGTGACAGCAAAGGTATTTGGAAGGGAGCTCTATGAGGACGCCCACTCCAAAGAGCGCATCCAGGCCTACTTTGACAAGCGGAGGGCCCAGGGCCGGGAGATTACGGCCAACAACTGGAAGCAGGCCCTCGTCCCGGAGGGAGCCATCGTGGTGGACAACCACAACGGCACAGCCCCGGGCATCATCCTGGAGGATAAGGAAAAGGGAAAGACGGCCATCCTTCTGCCGGGACCTCCGGGTGAGATCAAACCCATGTTTGAGAGGGATATCGCCCCCTATCTGAACAGGCTGCAGCCGGAGGGCATTTATTCGAAGATGGTGAAGATCTGCTCCATCGGAGAGAGCCAGGCGGAGACCATGGTGGCGGATCTGATGGATGAGCAGAGCAACCCCACCCTTGCACCCTACGCCAAGACCGGGGAGGTGCATTTCCGGGTGACTGCCAAGGCGGCGGACGAGGAGTCCGCCAGGAGGCTGATGGAGCCCATGCTGGCGGAGCTTGAGAAGCGGTTCGGAGACTACATCTACACCATGGACGAGGAGGTTACTTTGGAGGAGGCAGTTGTAGGCATGCTCCGGGAGAGACAGATGACAGTCACAACAGCCGAGTCCTGTACCGGGGGCCTGCTGGCAGGCAGGATCATGAACGTGCCAGGGGCCTCCAATGTGTACAAAGAGGGATATATCACCTACTCCAATGAGGCCAAGGAAAAGCTCCTTGGCGTGGAACACAGCACTCTGGAGAGCGTGGGGGCGGTAAGCCCCGAGACAGCGGAGCAGATGGCCCGGGGAGCGGCCCGCCAGGCAGGCGCGGACGCGGCTCTCTCTGTCACCGGCATTGCCGGACCGGACGGGGGAACGCCGGGGAAACCGGTGGGCCTTGTGTACGTCGGGTGCTGTGTCAGGGGAAAGACCCGGGTGGAGGAATTCCGCTTTACCGGGAACCGCAGCAAGAACAGAGACTATGCTGTTGTCAGAGCGCTGACCTTGCTCCGGGAGGAGCTGCTCAGGACAGAGGACAAGGCATAGATACCATAGAAAAAGGAGGAAGATCCTATGAATATACGCAGACTGGAGAGACAGGAGACGCTGGATGCCCTCCACCTTGTGTGGGACGTGTTTGCCCAGGATGTGGCGCCTCTGTACACACCGGAGGGAGTGGCTTCTTTTCAGGACTTTATCAGATATCCGAATATAGAGAGGAAGATGCAGACAGAGGGGCTTGCCCTCTTTGGCGCCTTTGAGGGAAGCCAGCTGCTGGGCGTGGGAGGGATTCTGCCCACCGGACATATCGCCCTCCTCTTTGTGAGGCGGGAGTACCAGCACAGAGGGATCGGGAAGGCTATCCTGCTGGAGATGTGCTCCTTTGCGGTTCAGACTTACCGGGTATCGAAGTTTACGGTCAACGCTTCCCCGGGAGCGGTGGACGCCTACCGCCACATGGGTATGCACGACACAGCGCCGGAGCAGAACGCAGGCGGGATGCGCTATATCCCCATGGAGATGTGGGCAGCCTCTGTTCCCCTGAAGAAAAAGAGGGGAAAGGGAGTCTACATTGCCGCAGGCGTGGGGGCAGCCTGCCTTGTTCTCGCTGTGGTGGCGGGAGCTGCCATCTCGAGGGAGCTGCGCTACGTGGCCGAGAACGGCGTGGACGAGTATATGCAGGACGGTAGCCAGTGGGGAGATGACGGCTCCTCCATTGAGGACTGGTATGATGAATTCTACGGCGGCTACGGACAGGCTGAGGACGGTCAGGAGGAGTCCGGCATTGACGCCATCCCGGAGTATGTGGATGAGGACTGCGGCTACGATGTGACGGAGGACAACTACATTTACACAGCGGACAATACGAGCAGCACTACCATTCAGTTTGAGGTCTACTATCCCCAGGTGGACGGCCTGGACGCGGAGGTACAGGAGAAGGTGAACACCGCTCTCCAGGACTGCGCCCTGGACTCTGTGGATAAGCTGTACCTGTCTCCCTCTGACGAGATGAAAGAGAAGGTGCTGGGGGAGGAGTATCCGGTGCTGGCAAGCTTTGTGGAGTACAAGGTCACCTACCAGAGCCGGTCGCTCTTAAGCGTGGTATTCCAGGATTACAGCTACGAGGGCAGTGAGAACGACTATCACGTGGCCCTCCGGTGCGTGAACGTGAACCTCCAGGATGGAACCCTCTATGAGGTGAAGGATATTGTCAATCTGGACGACAGCTTTGTCGGCCAGTGGGCGCAGGTTATGCGGGACGAGGCGGACGACGACACCTTCCTCTCGGAGCTGAGCGCGGAGGACATGAAGGATGTCCTCGGCGGAGACACAAAGGACGGCGTCTACACACCGGAATTCTTTGTGGACGAGGACGGGCTGGAGATCGGCCTTTCCTTCCGCTATCCGGCGGACAGCCAGGACGACAGAGGGTATGCCTGGGTGACAGCGCCCTTTGACTTTGACGAGATAGGGCCCTTTGCCTCTGACAGCGGCTTCTGGGCGCTTGTTCAGTAAAGGAGAGGACTGACAGATGAAAGCATTGGTTATCGCAGAAAAGCCGTCGGTGGCCCGGGACATAGCCAGAGTCCTGAAGTGCGGGAAAAATATTTCCGGTGCCATCGAGGGCGGACAGTATATCGTCACCTGGGGGCTGGGGCACCTTGTGACCCTGGCGGATCCGGAGGACTATGACCCCAAATACAAGGCGTGGAAGCTGGAGGATCTTCCCCTGATGCCAAAGGAGTTCAAGCTGGAGGTGATCCGCCAGAGCCAGAAGCAGTATCAGGCTGTGAAGGCCCAGATACACAGGAAGGACGTAGGTGAGATCATCATAGCCACAGACGCCGGACGGGAGGGGGAGCTGGTGGCCCGGCTGATCCTTGTCAAGGCGGGAAACAAAAAGCCCATCAAGAGGCTCTGGATCTCTTCCGTCACGGACAAAGCTATCCGGGAGGGCTTTGCCCGCTTGAGGAACGGGCACGACTACGATCCCCTCTACGACGCGGCCCTCTGCCGGGCGGAGGCGGACTGGCTTGTGGGCATCAACGCCACGAGAGCGCTGACCTGCAGGTACAACGCCCAGCTCTCCTGCGGCAGGGTACAGACCCCCACACTGGCCATTGTGGCCAAGAGGGAGGAACAGATACGCGGCTTTGTCCCCCGGACCTACTATGGGCTGCGGGCGTCCGCAAAGGGCATTACCCTTATATGGAAGGATGGGAAATCGGGGAGTACAAGAACCTTTGACAGAGAAAGGATCCAGGGACTCAGGAGAGCCCTGGAGGGCCGGGAGGCGGAAGTGCGGGAGGTGAAGGCCGCCCGGAAAAAGACCTGCGCGCCCCTTCTCTACGACCTGACAGAGCTCCAGAAGGACGCCTACAAACGGTTCGGCTTTTCGCCCAAGGAGACACTGAATATCATGCAGCGGCTCTACGAGAACCACAAGGTGCTGACCTACCCAAGGACCGACTCACGGTATATCAGCAGCGATATCGTCCCCACTATAAAGGATCGGCTGGAGGCCTGCGCTGTGAGCCCCTACCGGAAGCTGGCGGCAAAGGTGATGCGCACGGCAGTGAGTCCGAAGGCCGCCTTTGTCAATGACAAAAAGGTGTCGGATCACCACGCCATCATCCCCACAGAGCAGTATGTGGAGCTGACCCACATGACAAACGAGGAGAGAAAGATCTACGACCTGGTGGTGAGACGCTTCCTGTCTGTCCTCTATCCGCCGGCGGAGTACAAGGAGATCCAGCTGACAGCAGCCCTGGGAGAGGAGAGCTTCTACGCAAAGGGAAGGCGTATGCTGAAGGAAGGATGGAGAGAGGTCTACGGCGCGGACGAGGAAGAGGAGAGCGAGGAGGACGAGGACGTAAAGAGCCAGTCCCTCCCCAGACTGGAGAAGGGGGATAGGATCGAAGGAGTTCATCTTGCCGTCACAGAGGGAAAGACAAAGCCCCCTGCCCGATTTAACGAGGGAACCCTCCTGGCGGCCATGGAGAACCCGGCAGCCTACATGGAGAGCCACGACAAGCAGGCGGCAAAGACACTGGGAGAGACCGGCGGGCTTGGGACTGTGGCTACCCGGGCGGATATCATGGACAAGCTCTTTGGAAGCGTCCTCCTTGAGAAGAGAGGAAATGAGATCTATCTCACCTCCAAGGCAAAGCAGCTCCTGGAGCTGGTTCCCGCAGACCTGAAAAAACCGGAGCTGACTGCTGACTGGGAGATGAAGCTTTCACGCATCGCTGATGGAAAGCTGAAGAGAAGCGCCTTCATGCGGGATATCCGGGATTACGCCCAGGCTGTCACGGAGGAGATCCGGACCGGCACCGGCACCTTCCGCCACGACAACCTGACCAACACGAAGTGCCCGGTCTGCGGCAAGCGGATGCTGCGGGTGAAGGGGAAGAACGCGGAGCTGCTGGTGTGCCAGGACAGAGAGTGCGGCCACCGGGAGACCATCGCCCGCGCCTCCAACGCCCGGTGCCCGGTTTGCCACAAGAAGATGATGCTGAAGGGCCAGGGGGAGGGGCAGGTGTTTGTCTGCTCCTGCGGCTACAAGGAAAAGCTGTCCGCCTTCAAGGAGCGAAGGAAGAAGGAGGGGGCAGGCGTCAGCAAGCGGGATGTCCGGAAATATCTGGACAGGCAGAAGGACGAGCCTGTCAACACGGCCTTTGCGGACGCCCTCGCGGGCATCAAGCTGGATCAGTAGATGGACCGGCAGAAAAAATACTGAAACCAGATTGACGAATGTCGAAAATTATGAGAGAATAATTTTAGGTATGGGTTAAATATCTAACGACCCTGCAAAAATTCCGTACATGCAGCCAAGGGCATGTACGCATATCGAAAGGAGTTTTAAAATGATTTATTCACATGAAGTAGAAATGATGTGTCCGGTAGCTCAGGGTGCAAATCACGGACCGGCTCCGATCCCGGAAGAAGCAAAATGGGTACAGGCTAAAGAGATCAAGGACATCTCCGGTTTTACACACGGCGTAGGCTGGTGCGCACCTCAGCAGGGAGCATGTAAGCTGACTCTGAACGTAAAGGACGGTATCATCCAGGAGGCTCTCGTAGAGACACTGGGATGCTCCGGAATGACGCACTCCGCAGCTATGGCTTCCGAGATCCTGCCGGGAAAGACAATCCTCGAGGCTCTGAATACAGACCTTGTCTGTGACGCTATCAACACAGCCATGAGAGAGCTCTTCCTTCAGATCGTTTACGGAAGAACACAGAGCGCGTTCTCCGAGAACGGACTTGCCATCGGCGCTGGTCTGGAAGACCTCGGAAAAGGACTCCGTTCACAGGTTGGAACCATGTATGGTACATTAGCCAAAGGTCCCCGTTACCTTGAGATGGCTGAGGGATATGTAACAGGTATCGCTCTTGACGAGAACGATGAGATCATCGGATACCAGTTCGTAAACCTTGGAAAGCTGACAGACTTTATCAAAAACGGCGATACACCGAACGACGCCTGGGAGAAAGCCAAAGGTCAGTACGGCCGGGTAGATGACGCTGTGAAGATCATCGATCCCCGCAAAGAGTAATCGCAGGTTATCGCAAAGAATAAAGGTAATAATTCAGGAGGATACATAAATGGCTTTATTTGAATCATATGAAAGAAGAATTGATAAAATCAATGAAGTGTTAAACAGCTACGGCATTGCTTCACTGGAAGAAGCTGAGAAGATCACAAAAGATGCCGGACTGGACGTATACAACCAGATCAAAGGCATTCAGCCGATCTGCTTTGAAAATGCATGCTGGGCTTACATCACAGGTGCAGCCATCGCTATCAAGAAGGGGTGCGAGACAGCTGCAGACGCTGCCGCGGCAATCGGAGAGGGCCTGCAGGCTTTCTGTATTCCGGGATCTGTTGCTGACCAGCGTAAAGTAGGTCTTGGACACGGCAACCTTGGCAAGATGCTCCTTGAGGAGACAACAGACTGCTTCTGCTTCCTGGCAGGACACGAGTCCTTCGCAGCAGCAGAGGGAGCCATCGGTATCGCTGAGAAAGCGAACAAAGTCCGCAAGAAACCGCTCCGCGTTATCCTGAACGGACTTGGAAAGGACGCTGCAAAGATCATTTCCAGAATTAACGGTTTCACATACGTACAGACAGAGTACGACTACTTCACAGGCGAGCTGAAGGAAGTGCAGAGGATTGCCTACTCTGACGGACTTCGCTCCAAGGTTAACTGCTACGGCGCAAACGATGTGCGCGAGGGTGTTGCCATCATGTGGAAAGAGGGCGTAGACGTTTCCATCACAGGTAACTCCACAAACCCGACACGTTTCCAGCATCCGGTTGCAGGAACCTACAAGAAAGAGTGTGTTGAGGCAGGAAAGAAATACTTCTCCGTTGCATCCGGCGGCGGTACAGGACGTACACTCCACCCGGACAACATGGCTGCAGGACCGGCTTCCTACGGTATGACAGACACAATGGGACGTATGCACTCTGACGCTCAGTTCGCAGGATCCTCATCCGTACCGGCTCACGTAGAGATGATGGGTCTCATCGGCGCAGGAAACAACCCGATGGTTGGTATGACTGTCGCAGTTGCCGTTTCCATCGAAGAGGCAAAGAAGGCTGGCAAATTCTAATCAGCCTTTGAAATGAATTGCTCCCCATATGGCGGACACCGGAAAATCCGGAGCTGCCATGTGGGGAGCTTTTTATGTCTGCATATTTATCTGGTTATAAGAAAACTGTATGAACTTGCGCCGGAGTATGATACACTGTAAGCGTCGGCATAAAATCCGGCAAAATATCAGAAGAATTTATGAGAGTGAACAGGAGAGAAGAAAGATGCAGGTCAAAGCGATAACCCCCAGGGGATACTGCAAGGGCGTTGTGCGTGCAATAGAGATGGCAAAAAAGGCAAAGGACGAAAAGAAGCCCATCGTCATCCTGGGCATGATCGTCCATAACCAGTACATTGTGGATGCCCTGAAGGAGATGGGCATTGAGACCATTGATCATCCGGGGAAGACACGTCTGGAGCTTCTGGATGAGATTGATGAGGGGACTGTGATTATCACGGCCCACGGGGCCAGCGATCAGGTGTTTGAAAAAGCTCGCGGCAAGGGACTCCACGTCATCGACGCCTCCTGCCTGGATGTGATCAAGACCCATAATGTGATCAAGACGAGGCTGCAAGAGGGCTTTGAGGTATTATATTTTGGAAAGGCAGGGCACCCGGAGGCGGAGGGAGCTGTCTCTATCGACGCGGAAAGGGTCCACCTTATTACCAGCAAATCTGACCTTGATGGCATAGATCCGGGCAGGTCCTACGTCATCACAAACCAGACTACCATGTCCCTGTACGATGTGCAGGAGCTATGCGAATATGCGGAAAAGCTGCTGCCTTACGTACTCGTCGAGAAGGAGACATGTACAGCCACCAAGATCCGGCAGGAGGCCATCAAAAATATGGACGAGGATGTGGATATCGTGTTTATCGTGGGGGATCCCCACTCCAATAACACCCAGAAGCTGGCCGCCATCGCCCGGGAGAAACGGGAGGTCCACATGATCGAGAGCCTGGAGGATCTGGATGTGGAGCTTTTGAGAGGGAAGAGAAAGGCCGCTGTCTCCTCGGGGGCGTCCACCCCCACCTATCTGACAAACCAGGTCATTGGATTTCTGGAACAGTTTGAGGAAACTGATCCCGCCACTTACCGGAAGCCAGCCACTGACCTGACGAAAATTCTTGACTGACCGGTCATAGAAAGGGAACCTGATGAGAGAAAAGAATTATAACCTGGAACTGATACGCATGGTGTCCTTTGTCCTGGTGATCGCCATACATGTGAGCAATTATTTCTGCCGCGGCTACGGGGAGATCCCGGACAGTGAATACCTCTTTTCGCTTGTGGTGGACACGGCGGCCAGAGTGAGCGTGCCCTGCTTTTTCATGATCACCGGGGCGCTGCTCATGGGGAGGGATGAGCCTCTTGAGAAGCATGTGAAGAGACTGATCCGGTTTTTTACCGTGCTGGTGGTGTGGAGTCTGGTCTACTATCTGTGGAATACCTTTTACATGAAGTCAGATTTTGACCTGCGGACGATCCTCTATGAGCCTGTGGAGGCGCATCTGTGGTATCTGTATGCCATGATACCCATTTACCTGGTCCTCCCGTTCCTGCAGGTGATGTGCAGGAACTTCAGCGTAAAGCTGGAGAAAGCCTTTTTTGTAGTGACTACAGGGACGGTCATTGCCAATTACCTGCTTTGGCTGATGAACGGCGAATTTTACTACGACCCGCCTCTGATCGGGGACCGGGTCTATGTCTATTACCTGTACGCGGGCTACTATCTCTATAAGTACAGGGACCGCATTCGCCTCAGCCAGAGGGCGGCAGCAGCGGTATGCGCTGCGAGTCTTGCCGCCTCCTTTGGCATCACGCTGGCCGCGACGGTGGTACAGGGGGATCACTACGAGGGAGCCCTTACCTATGGCATGCCCTTTATCGTGCTGGCCTCTGCCATGTTTTTCCTCGTTATGCTCAGGCTGAGAGGTGGAAGCCTGCGGCCCGGTGAGAGGGCAAAAAGGGTCATAGATCTCTTCTGCGGGTGCTCCTTTGGGATCTATCTCATCCATATCCTGTTCCTGGACAATTACAAAAAGCATATGGAGCCCTACGATCTGTCCGCCTGGATCGCGGTGCCGGCGCTTGTGGCGAGTATCACAGCCGTATCCTTCCTGTGTGTCTGGCTGCTGCGAAGGACGAAGCTTGGACGGAAGATCACCTGATACCGCAGGCAGAATAGATACACAGAAAAACTGACGCAGCAAAGGAGAAGATTTATGAAATACGATTTTACTTCCATCATGTACCGGTCCGGGAAGGACGCCCTGGCCGTCGATGCCCTGGGTGCCAATCCCATGGCCCCCACGCCGCCGAAGGAGGGATTCGACTTTATCCCCATGTGGGTGGCGGATATGAATTTCGCGACTGTCCCCACTGTTGTGGAGGCGATTACAGAGCGGGCGAAGCATCCGGCCTTCGGGTATTTTGCCCCCAGTGACGCCTACTATGACTCAGTGATCCGGTGGCACAGAGACAGAAACGGTGTCACGGATCTTGCGCCTGCCTGTATCGGCTATGAAAACGGCGTGCTTGGCGGCGTGGTCAGCGCCATAAACGCGTTCTGCTCCAGGGGAGACAATGTACTCCTCCATTCTCCCACCTACATTGGCTTTACCGGCTGCCTGACAGACAATGGCTACAACATAGTCCTTTCCCCGCTGGTTAAGGACGAGAAGAATGTCTGGCGGATGGATTTTGAGGACATGGAGAGAAAGCTTGCGGAACATAAAATCCACGCGGCCATTTTCTGTTCTCCCCACAATCCATGCGGCCGCGTGTGGGAGCGCTGGGAGATCGAGAAGGCCATGGAGCTCTACAGGAAATACGACGTCATGGTCGTCTCGGATGAGATCTGGTCAGACATTATCCTGGAGGGACACAGGCACATTCCCACACAGAGCGTGTCGGAGGACGCGAAGATGCGCACCGTCGCCTTTTACGCGCCGTCCAAGACCTTTAATCTGGCCGGCCTGATCGGGAGCTATCACATTATTTATAATCCCTATATCAGAGACCGGATCGCAAAGGAGTCTTCCCTCAGTCACTACAACAGTATGAACGTACTGTCCATGCACGCCCTCATCGGCGCTTACAGGCAGGAAGGCCGCGAGTGGGTGGATGAGCTGCGCCAGGTCATCACCGGAAATGTGGACTATGCCTGCCGGTTTATCAAGGACCGGCTGGAGGGCCTGGAGGTCAGCCGCCCGGAAGGCACCTACATGCTTTTTGTGGACTGTACAAAGTGGTGCCGGGAGCACGGGAAAACGATCGAGGATGTGGAGCGGGCGGCCTGGGATGTGGGCGTAGGGCTTCAGGACGGCCGCATGTTCCATGGCCCTTGCCATGTCCGTATCAATCTGGCGCTGCCTTTTTCCAGAGTGCAGGAGGCCTTTGAGCGCCTGGCCAGGTACGTCTTCTGTGACTGAATACTTTTAGGCCGAAGATTGACAAGATCCGACAATCTTACTACAATAAAACTATCAGAAATGAGAAGGAAGGGGACGAAGAAATGGCAAGATTTTGTACACAATGCGGAAGAAGACTGGAAGAAGGAGAGGTCTGCAACTGCACGCAGCAGAACCAGAATACTGCACAGAGCCAGAGCACGGCTGTTCCCGGAGCAGGGAGCCAGCAGCAGAGCGGCAGTCAGCAGTATAATCAGGGCATGAACGGCGGCCAGCAGAGCGCACCCTACACAAATTATCAGGGCGGCCGGCAGCAAAATCAGGCGGCAGGCGGGCAGCAGCAATATCAGGGAGCGAATTACCAGCAGTATAACCAGGGCATGAACAGTAATCAGCAGTACGGACAGGGCATGAACGGCGGCCAGCAGTCCCAGTGGGCGGGCATGAACAGCCAGCAGATGAAGCAGATGGGCGCCCAGGCCATGGCGGGAGCCAGGAACATGTTCCGGGAGGTTCTTCCAATCCTGAAGCGCCCAGTGACAGAGACAAGAAGGATAGCCGCGGGCAACTCCCCGCTGGTGGGTCTGGAGCTGATCGGCCTGAAGGCGCTGATCATCCTGATCATTGTCCTGATCGCGGCATCCAGGATCTCCGGAATCTCTAACGGTATGATACAGATGCCTTATTTTAAGCTGATCATACTCACTCTCCTTTTAACCGTGGGAATTGACGCCTTGGAGGCTGTGCTCCTGAATGCGTTCGCCGGCATGTTTAAGGGCAGCACCAACATAAACGCCATGTTCTGCGTGGTGGGAAGCCGGGCGCTCTACGACGGGATTATCGCCATCGTGGCAGGCCTGCTGGCTCCGTTTTTCCTCACCGGCTCCGCCTTTGTCCTTGCGTTCGGCGGTCTGATCCTGCCCTATGTCCAGTACGGGGCTTACCGGTCGGTTGCGCAGGGGGACGATGACAGAAGAGTGTACGCGTTTTTTATCGTGAAGGTGATCTCAGCGCTTGTTCTGTATGTCATTTTCTACCTGATGGCAGCTGACATGCTGACTTCTATGATTGGAAGCGCTATGAGCGGCCTTGGCTCAGGCTTCGGTTCGGGCTTTGGCTCATACTATTAAAAAGGGAGCGTGATCCGGAATGATGGTAAAGCTGAATGACCAGGCCAGGGCATATATGGAAAGGCTGGGCTGGAGCGACCTTGTGCTTGGCGTGGAGGAGTACACCAGCTGATGCGCGCCTCCGTATAAGGAGATCGTGGTAAGTTTTACCCGAGAGGACAGGGAGGCCATGGAGGCGAAGGGCTATGTGGCCGCAGAGAGCGAGGTCGGTAATGTGTATTACCCCGCGGAAGGGGTGAAGACCTCGGAGGAAATAGCCGTGAATTACATAGAGTACCCGTGGCTTACCAGATTTGAAGTAGAAGGGATCGAGCCGTCATAGAGCGGGCGGCAGATGGAAAGAAAACTCTGTGCAGATGAAAAACATCGGATCTGCACAGAGTTTTTTTTTGTTAGGCAGAGACGATGGTAAAATAGTATTTCCGGTCTCCCACAGTGACCCGGAAGACGGTGTCATTGAACGTGCGCTTCCACCTGTACAGGAAGGGCAGGACCTGTTCTACCTCCACATCGTATCCCTCATACATTTCTTCTCTTTGAACGGACACATCCCCGGAGCTGATGCAGAAGAGCCAGAGAGTGTCAATATCAGCGTCATGGCGCCTGGTGGAGCCCGCGTCCCACTGGACCAGATAGTCGTCCACAGGCAGCCGTGTCAGCAGGCCGTCCCTGGCAAATACAGTTGGGTTTAACCAGAAAATAAGCAGAAACAGCAGGATGACCACAGCCAAAAGACACAGCAGTCGTTTTTTCTTTGCTTTCATTTACACCGCCTCCCTGGGGAAAATGGATATCAGGCTTCAACTCTTTCAAAAAGATACTGACAGCACCTCGACCTATGATGTAAAATTATAACACAGAAAGAGGTGAAAGCAATGATTAATTACTCGGAAAACGCACAGAAGCAGTATCACACCCAAGTGGGAGAGGGGGATGTGGGACGATATGTGATCCTCCCCGGGGATCCCAAGCGGTGCGAAAAGATCGCAAAATATTTTGACAGTCCGAAGCTGATCGCGGACAGCAGGGAGTATGTGACCTACACCGGTTATCTGGAGGGGGAGAAGGTGAGCGTTACCTCCACCGGCATCGGCGGCCCGTCGGCGTCTATCGCCATGGAGGAGCTGGTTATGGCAGGGGCGGACACATTTATCAGAGTGGGCACCTGCGGCGGCATGCAGCTTGATGTGAAGAGCGGGGACATTGTGATCGCCAGCGGCGCCATCCGGATGGAGGGAACCAGCAGAGAGTACGCTCCCATTGAGTTCCCGGCGGTGGCGGACATAGGGATCACCAACGCGCTTATAGAGTCGGCGGAGGAGCTTGGGTATCCCTGCCATGTGGGCGTGGTGCAGTGCAAGGACTCCTTTTTCGGCCAGCACGCGCCGGAGACAAAGCCGGTCAGCTATGAGCTTCTGAACAAGTGGGAGGCCTGGAAGCGCCTGGGCTGCCTGGCCTCGGAGATGGAGTCGGCGGCTCTCTTTGTGGTGGCCAGCGCGCTCCGCGTCAGGGTGGGCTCCTGCTTTCTTGTCATGGCTAACCAGGAGCGGGCAAAGGCCGGGCTGGAAAATCCGGTGGTCCACGACACAGACACAGCTGTACGGACTGCTGTGGAGGCTCTGCGCAGGATGATCCGGGCCGGGCGACAGGCCGGCAGGGAGGAGAAAAAGTGACAGAAAGAGGACAGGTGGATAAAAAGCAAATGGATAAAGGACAGATACAGGAGCTGATCAGCGCGGCTATGGTTCAGCTTGAGAAGGCCTACGCACCCTACTCTCACTTTAAAGTGGGGGCGGCTCTTCTAACCAAGGAGGGAAGGATCTACACAGGATGCAACATTGAAAACGCCGCCTACACCCCCACCAACTGCGGGGAGAGAACCGCTTTTTTCAAGGCAGTCAGCGAGGGAGAGCGCCACTTCCGGGCTATCTGCATTGTGGGAGGCATGGACGGTGTGCCGACAGACTACACGGCTCCCTGCGGGGTGTGCAGGCAGGTCATGATGGAGTTCTGCTCCCCGGAGGAATTTGAGATCATACTGGCCAGGGGAGCGGAGGACTATCAGGTGTATAAGCTGAAGGATCTGCTGCCCCGGGGCTTTGGGCCAGGCAATCTGGAGAAGAAGGATCAGTAGAAAGAGAGGACGAAAAAGAGAATGGACAGGATGGAAATATTAAGCCATGTAGACCACACGCTGCTGGCCCAGGACGCTGCCTGGGAGGATATACGGCAGATACTGGACGACGCGGTCGCCTACAGGACCGCCTCCGCCTGTATCCCGGCAGCCTATGTAAAGCGGGCGGCAGATTATGTGGAAGGGAGGCTCCCCATCTGTACGGTGATCGGCTTCCCCAACGGATACAGCACCGCGCAGACCAAGGCTTATGAGGCCCGGGACGCTGTCGCCAACGGAGCGTCGGAGATCGATATGGTGATCCATGTGGGGGCCCTCAAAGATAAGAGATACGATGAGATCGAGGAGGAGATCCGCAGGGTGCACGAGGCATGCCAGGGAAGGATCCTGAAGGTCATTATAGAAACCTGCCTCCTCACAGAGGAGGAGAAGATCGCCATGTGTGACATCGTCACAAGAGCCGGTGCGGAGTACATCAAGACATCCACCGGATTTTCCAGCGGCGGAGCCACCTTTGCGGACGTGGCGCTCCTGAGAAAGCATGTGGGAGAAGGAGTGAAGGTCAAGGCGGCCGGGGGCATCCGCTCCTTTGAGGATGCGGAGAGGTTCCTGGAGCTGGGGGCTGACCGGCTGGGCACAAGCAGGCTGGTAAAACTGATGAAAAACAGTTGATAAAAAAATAAATTGACAGACAAGTGTGTCCGGTGCTATACCAACTACCATAAACCGGAGACGGGGAAGTTGTATTGCCAAACGGTCTGCAGCGAATTCGGGATGGTGGAAGCCGAAGAGATGTCAGTGGCAGTAAGTGGGCCCCGGAGGGCGACGTGAAAGAAAGAGCTTCCGAGTAGCCGAGACGCAAGGCCAGCGTTAGAGGGCCAGGGATGTGATGGCATTCCGGCAGAGTGGGCATATCTATGGGATATGTCAAACAGGGTGGTACCGCAGGTTTTTACCTGTCCTTGAAGTATTTTCAGGGACAGGTTTTTTTATTTTACAGGAAATCTGTCAGCCGGATGCAAGGAAAGACAGTCTGGAGGTGAGAAAATGGATGACAGCTTTATGCTTTATGACCTGAAGGTGGAAGTGGTCGGGTCGGAGAAGCCCATGGTGTGCAGCCACAGGGAGGGAGATTATTTTCTGGTGATCGGAGAAAATCTTGTCTTTCCGGAAAACAATTCCTTTTCCATGTACGCCCTGAGCGCGCTGCTCCCCCTGCTTCCCGCAAAGCAGCGGGTGCTGGATCAGAATGACTGGATGCTCTCGGACAGCGTCATCGCCTGTCCGGACCCGAACTGCGGGGCAAGATTTAAGATTACCCGTATCGGGAAACGGAAATTCAGCCACGGCGCGTGTACAGTGGAACCTCTCTACAGGGAAGAAAATGAAAAGACAGAAAAAGGAGAATACAGACTATGACAGAGAAGATCGAACTTACAGAAGGCTATAAGATAAGCAGAGTGATCAACGGGTGCTGGCAGCTGTCGGAGGGACACAGCATCAAGAATGATCTGGATTTTGACGACGTGATGCGGGCCTTCCACATGCTGGCGGAGAGAGGATTTACTACCTTTGACTGCGGCGATATCTACACAGGGGTGGAGGAGTTCCTGGGAAAATTCGTGCTGGAGCTGAAAAATGGCAGCGGCGTCTCCCCGGCAGACATCCAGATCCACACAAAATACGTACCGGATCTGGATATGCTGGACAAAGTGGATTTCCAGTACACGGAGAAGATCATTGACAGGAGCCTTAAAAGACTGAACCGGGACGTGCTGGACATGGTGCAGTTCCACTGGTGGGATTACGATGTGCCGGGATGCGTGGAGACAGCCGGGTATCTGTGCAGGCTGAAGGAGAAGGGAAAGATCCGCAATATCAGCGTCACCAATTTCGATACAGCCCACCTGGCAGAGCTGGTGGACGCGGGAATTCCGGTAGTCACAAGCCAGACCCAATACTCCGTGTTTGACAGAAGGCCGGAGAAGGGATATCTGGATTACCTGAAGCAGCATCACATTCCTATGCTCTGCTACGGAACCCTGTCCGGCGGATTCCTGGCAGAGAGATGGATCGGGAAGAAGATGGAGGAGCCGGAGACAAGGTCCCAGGTGAAATATATGCAGGTCATCGAGGACTCCCTTGGCTGGGACGGCTACCAGCAGCTTCTTCTCATACTGAAGGATATCGCGGAGAAATACGGTGTAGGCATCTCCCAGGTGGCGTCCCGGTACATTTTGAGCCAGGAGGGTGTGGGAGCAGCCATCATTGGCGTCAGGAACAGCCGCCACGTGGAAGACAATATGCGGATCTTTTCTTTTGAACTCTCCGGGGAAGATATACAGAGGATCCGGAGCTTCCTTGAGCAGTACCCCACAGTAGAGGGGGAGCCCTTCCAGCAGGAGAGGACCGTGGGCTCCAAGTACAGGAGCATCATGTGGATGAACTTAAGCGAGGAAGAGTAGGAGAGAGATACACACAGACATACAGATCATAGGAACAGGAGGTATTATCATGGAGCAGCAGAGAAACACGCAGACAAGGGAAAGACTGGAATTTCGCGGCGGATGGGGCATGGCTTTTCTGCCGGTGGCGATCTTCCTCTTTTTCTGTATCCTGTACTTTGTCGTCTTTAAGGCGTTTGAGATGTACGCGCTTGCCATGGGAGCCTTTGTGGGGCTTCTCGTGGGCGCTGTGTTTGTTAAGAAAGGACAGTATGACCGTTTCTGGGAGGCGGTCTACGAGGGAGCGAAGGAGGCGGTGTCCATCGGCATCCTTCTTCTGATCATCGGCATGTTCGCTTCTATGATCAAGGCCGCTGATATTTCTTCCGGCTTTGTATGGCTGGCAGACTACTTTCATGTTAGCGGCGGGCTCTTTACGGCATTTACCTTTTTTGCCGTCTGTGTCATAGCCACGGCCACAGGATCCTCCCTGGGAACCATGTTTACCTGCTTCCCTATCTTTTACCCGGCAGGCATCCTGCTGGGAAGCAATGCACCAGTGCTGGCCGGAGCCATTGTGGGCGGCGCCATCTTCGGCGATAATCTGGCGCCTATCTCGGATACCACCATCATCTCAGCCGGAACCCAGGAGTACAGGAACCGGCCGGGAACCGCGGATGTGGGAGGATGCGTGTCCACCCGCCTGAAATATTCCCTTGTGGCAGCCACTCTGTCCTTCGCTCTGTTCTGGGCCTTTGGCGGAGGCGGAACAGCAGGGACAGGAGGGGAGGAGATATTGGCCGGAAATATGAACCCGTCCACCCTGATCATGCTCATACCTGTGGCGGTGATGCTGGTGCTCGCGGTGAAGACGAGAAACATTTACAAGGCCATCACAGCCGGCATCCTTCTGGGCACAGTGATCGGCCTGGCATTCAGACTTCTCACCTTTGGTGACGTGATCTCCATTCAGGACGGGGCCCCGGCAGGATTTCTGACAGACGGCATCAGCGGTATGATGGCTACGGTAGTTCTGGTGCTCTCCGTGTACGGCATCATGGGTGTGCTCACAGCGGCAGGCGTCCTGGACCGGATCGCGGAGACAATCCTGTCGAGCCGCCTCGGAAAGAGCGCAAGAGGCGCGGAGGTGGCCATGATGCTTGGCATCTCCGTCACCACTCTGATCTTCGGCGGGGTGACCAGCGCATCCATGGCGACCTTTGGAAAGATCCAGAATGAGATCGGCAAGCGGGCCGGGCTTCATCCATACCGCCGGGCCAACCTGCTGGACGGCTTTGCCAATGCCATTGTGCTGAATGTGCCCTTCCTGAGCGTGTTTGTCTTCATAGGCACCTCCCTGACAGAGGGCTACGACATAGCGGCGCCCCTCACCGTCACACAGGTGGGAGGCAGCATGTTCTACAGCATGATGCTGTTTCTCGTCCTTCTTTTTTCTGTCATCACAGGATGGGGCAGAGATTTTGAGGGGGAGAATGGCGAGCCTGTTAGAGCGAAGACCCTGACAGGAGAGAAGGCGGCCGGGCGGAAGAGCGCCCTGGAGGCTTAAGGAAGAAAATGATTGGAGAGAACCCCCGGATAGTTGCCGGGGGTTCATTTGTCAGCCGTCCATTTTATTATTTCCTCTTTCACCATATCTCAACCATATTCGATCAATATATCAGCAGACAATTGGTGCGCCGGATTTCTGAAAGAATGTCTTTGGTGGAGATGGTCAGTTCACTTTTCAGCTTGGAATCTTCTTTTAAGGGACTTAAGGAAAAGATAACCTTAAAAGAGGTGGGACTGCGGAGCGACTCGGAAAGTCCCAATAAAAGTCCATTGGATGTCCCATGGGTATGAAAGGGAGATTTCGCATAAATATAGATCTGATCCGAAACATTGTGGGGATTATCCAGTCGCATTGTGACATGTGAATCATAATAGTTTATACTGCCATAGTAAATGAAAGCTGATTTCGAATAGTTTTTTGTGCTTTCAATATCGTAATATAAAATGATTTTGTCACTGGCTTTTTCTGTTTCATATTTGTCCTTTACAATTTTCAGAGCACATACATAAAATTTTTTGTCCACTCCGAAATAGGAATACATATAAAAGAGATCCGACTGCTGAAAGAAATTGCCGGATGAAAGAAAATTGGTATTCGTCGGAGCTGCTGACCTGTCGAAATCCACAAGCTGATTTACTGTTATGTTCAAAGCGTCTGCTATTTCAAAAAGAGTTTCTATATCTAATACAATTTTTCCGGATTCATATTTGGATAATGTGGAAGGACTTTTTAATATAAGCTTGGAAAATTCTTCTAACGAAAGATGACGCTGCCTGCGGAAAAATTTAATTCTTTCTCCAATTTTCTGACTTACTGACACAAAAATCCCCCTTTTCAACAATAATATCTGGTTTTTGCTGGAACATTGATGTATTTTATTATTTTATCTGTTAATTGAAAAAAATACAACAAAGATTGATTTAAAATGCTTATGAAAGTGAAAATAATTAAAAAATAGGTTTATTTTAAATTTTAATAGACAAAAACAATAAAAAATTTCGTTTAGAGAAAAAAATAATAAATAAATTGGATTTTGAGGAGAATTCCGATGAATAGAAAAGGGATAAAAGTTTGTTTATAATATAACAAAGATCTTTAAAACATCCTTTTAAAAAGTATACCTGCAGATATGTAAAGAGGAATCGCAACACAGAAAAGGAAAGCAAGATACGAGAGAAGGAGGAATGTGATATGGAGCAGAACACCCAGGCAGGATATAAGAAAAACAGAATTATCATTCTGTTGATTGCTCTGGCAGGAATGAGTGTTTATCTTTTGCCATATTTTCGCAGCTACTATTATGACGCATATTTAGCATACTTTGGTATTAATGATATGCAGATGGGTATGCTGGGAAGCGCATATGGAGCATTGGCAATCGTGGGATACTGTTTAGGAGGCTGGGTGGCAGACCGGGCTCCGCTGAAGATTGTTGTCCCTGGATCTCTGATCGTAACAGGAGTAGCTGGATTAATTCTTCTTTTAAAACCGCCATTTCCTGTACATGTAGCTGTTTACGCAATATGGGGAATCACGACAATACTGACCTTCTGGAATCCCCTTATGAAGGTTCTGCGAAGCTTAAGCCGGCCGGAAGAGCAGGCAAGAGGATATGCTCTGTTTGACATGGGGCGTGGTATTTTAAACTTCGCATCCGGTATTGTAATCATGGCAGCTTTTACTGCGGCCTGCCGCGTTGTAGGTGATCATGCAGGTATGACCGGACTTATCATATTTTATGATTTAGAGGCTATTATCGTAGGTATTATCTGCTATTTCGCACTCAGGAACAGACTGCCTGACTTTACAAAGGAGAAAGGCGGGAAAAAATCCAACTTTGGACGGGAAGTGCTTCATGCGCTTAAAATGCCTACAACCTGGATGCTGGTCATCATCATGTTTGCTACATACGGTGTTATTATAAGCTATACATATGTTGTGCCTTACTGTACAGCGGCCTTCGGTATGTCAGCAGCTTTGGCAGGTATTATGGGATATGCGGCAAATGGATTTCGATTTGCGGGCTGTTGGATTGGCGGCCAGATAGCGGACCGAAAAGGATTATCCGCCATGATGCTGGCAGATATAGCACTGATGATGGTTGGTGTGGCCGGTCTGATGCTGATGCCCCAGTCCATGAATTTTATGTGGCTGCTGATCTTGTTTATTGCCATTTTGTGTATGTCCATGTATTCAGCTCAGGCTCTGCATTATGCCGTTATGGAGGAAGGAAGTTATCCGGTTGAGACGATGGGCGCGGCAACATTTATCATAACGCCGCTTGGCTATGGCGCTGAAAGTGTGATGCCTCTGTTTAACGGATGGTGCCTTTCTACATTTGACGGCGTGCTTGGATACCGTTACATGTTTGGCGGTTTTTTGGTACTTCTAGCTATTGGATTTATCGCCTGTCTCATTTTCAGAGCATGTACAAAGGAGCGTAGAGCTGAGCTTGCACGGCTGAGAAAAGAAGACAAAAATAAGTAACTTTTGAACGTCTTGTATCTGGAAAGGATTGGAGGAAAGAAAAATGTTAGATCAACAGAGAGTACAGAACGTAATCAGCAACATGAAAACAGTAGGATTAAAACAGATCCTGGTGGGTGATGATCCGTCTATTTTCTATCTGACCGGGCGCTTCGTAAATCCTATGGAAAGATGCGGAGCCATTTTGATCAAGGACAATGGGGAAATCCATGCTTTTATGAATAACCTGTTCTGCTTTGATCCGATGGACGGAATGACAATGCATTACTATGCGGACGGGGAAAATCCGTATGCGCTTATAGCGAAGGAACTGGAGCCGGGAAAGGTTGGATTTGATAAAAACTGGGCCTCGAAACATACGATTTCTGTTCTGCAGGAAAGAGACGACCTCATCCCTGTAATTGGGTCAGATTGTGTAGACTGGTGCAAGGCCAGGAAGGACGAGAAGGAGAGAGAGCTTCTGAGGCAGGCCGCTCATGTAAATGATATGGCTGTTGAGTTTGCCATCAACCATATTGATCCCGCCTTAGATGAAAAACAGCTTTCCGACATGATCGAGGAGTTCTTTGAAGAGCATGGTGCTGTGCAGGACATGCAGCTTCAATATGTATGCTACGGGAAAAATGCGGCTGAGCCGCATCACGGAGCAGTGGCAGGAGAAACGTTAAAGGAAGGCGATGCCGTTCTGTTTGATCTGTGGGCTCCGATCAATAATTACTGGTGCGATATGACAAGAACCGTATTTTATAAATCTGTCACAGAAGAACACAGGAAGGTATACGAAATTGTCAAGAAGGCCCAGCAGGCTGCAATAGATTTTGTAAAGCCGGGTGTGAAAATGTCTGACATTGATGCGGTTGCCAGGAAAGTCATATCTGATGCCGGATATGGAGATAAATTCCTCACACGTACAGGTCATGGCGTTGGCATGACCGTCCATGAGCCGCCGGAGGCAAGTGCTTCATGCGACCTCATCGCTGAGCCGGGCATGTGCTTCTCTATTGAGCCAGGTATCTACTTAAAGGATGATGTTGGTGTAAGGATAGAGGATCTTGTCATCGTGACAGAGGATGGATGCGAAGTGTTGACCAAATATCCAAAAGACCTGCAGATTGTAGGAAATGATTAATAATGAGCCAGGAAAAACCCGGAGGTCTAGCACGCCTCCGGGGTTTTCGCTTTGCGTGTGGAAGAGTATACATATGTGGCGTTTGACTTTACACCCTCAAAGCTACCGCATCTGCCCATACAGCTTCACCAGCTCCGTGAGTACAGCCACGGCCTGGTCCATGCCCTCCACGGTGGTGTGCTCGTAGGGACCGTGGTAGGCGTGGCCGCCGGTTCCCAGGTTGGGGCAGGGCAGCCCCATGAAGCTGAGCTGGCACCCGTCCGTGCCGCCCCGGATGGGCAGGATCCGGGGCGTGACTCCCGCAAGCTGGCAGGCCTTCCTGGCATTCTCAATGAGGTGCATACAGTCCGCGATGACGCCTGCCATGTTCTTGTACTGGTCCGTGATGGTGAGCCGGACCGTCCCCGGACCCCACTTTTCATTGAGATCCTTCTCGATCAGACGGAGGGTCTGTTTTTTTGCCTCGAAGAGGTGCTCGTCGTGATCCCGGACAATGTAGTGGAGCCGGGCGGAGGCCACGTCCCCGGACATGCCCGTGAGGTGGTAGAAGCCCTCGTAATCCTCCGTGCCCCTGGGAGTCTCCATGCCGGGAAGAAGCTGGTTGATCTCCATGGCCACCAGGGAAGCGTTGATCATGGTGTCCTTGGAGGAGCCGGGGTGGACCGCAAAGCCGGTGATCTCAAAGTCGGCTTTGCAGGCGTTAAAGTTCTCGTACTGTATCTCCCCTTCTGTGTCCCCGTCCAGAGTGTAGGCGTAGTCCGCCCCAAAGCCTTCCACGTCAAAATGGGAGGCTCCTGTGCCGATCTCCTCATCAGGGGTGAAAGCGATGGCGATGGCGCCGTGGGGGATGCTTTCATCCCGCAGACGCTCTGCCATGGTGAGGATTTCAGCGATCCCGGCCTTGTCGTCCACACCCAGCACCGTATTTCCGTCCGAGGTGATGAGAGTGCGCCCTGCCAGGTCCGGCAGGTGAGGAAAATCTTTCACAGTAAGCGTGCGTCCGCTCGTGCCCAGGGGCAGATCCTTCCCGTCGTAGTTCTCGTGGAGGACGGGACGGATGGGAGCGCTGCAGTAGTCGCTGACCGTGTCCATGTGGGCGATGAACCCAAGCTTCGGGCAGCTCTCATATCCCGGTGTAGCGGGGATGCGGCCGTACACGTAGCAGTGCTCATCCAGGCGCACGTCCTGGATGCCGAGAGCAGTCATCTCCTCTGTCAGGATGTTTGCCAGGTCAAACTGGCAGGCGCTGGAGGGGGAGGAGGAGCTCCCCTCGTCGCTGGGGGTGGGGATGACCGCGTATTTTAAGAGTCTTTCATAGGCTTTCATAGTTCGTTGTTCCTTCCTTTCCGGTCCCTTAATGGGACTCTCTTATTCTAGCCCCGGCGGGGGAGGGCGTCAAGCGTGGAAAAGGGAGAATAATTTATCAAAAGTTCTTGCATTTTGGTCAGGACTATGTATAATAAAAAAGGTTCATTAATTTTTAACGAAAAGTATAGTATTAGAAAACAGGAGGTGCGGTGTGGATATCGGAAAGAAACTAAAGGAGCTGCGGCTGCAGAACGACCTGACTCTGGGGGATCTGGCCTCCAGGAGCGAGTTGACAAAGGGCTTTTTGTCCCAGGTGGAGAGAAACCTGACGGCCCCCAGTATCGCGACGCTGGAGGACATCCTGGAAGCCCTGGGCAGCAGTCTGTCTGAATTCTTCCGGGAGGAGGAGGAAAAGCAGATCGTCTTCCCCGTGGAGGACTTCTTCGTGGACGAGCGGGAGGACTGCACCATCGAGTGGATTGTCCCCAACGCCCAGAAAAACCAGATGGAGCCCATTATCCTGACCCTGCACCCGCGCAAGAAGAGCCAGATCATGTCCGCCTACCAGGGGCAGGAATTTGGATATGTGCTCAAGGGAAGCGTGACCATTGTACAGGGGAGCAAGAAGTACAGAGTGAAGGCAAAGGAGACCTTTTACCTGGACGGGACTACAAGCCACTATCTGTACAACCACGGCAGCAGTGATGCCAGAGTGCTCTGGATCACGACGCCGCCCATGTTCTAGTATGTTCTTACAGGAAGGAGAAGTGAGATGGAAGAGAAAAAACTGATAGAGTTCCGGGGAATTGTGAAAAATTTCGACGGGCAGATCGTGCTGAAGGGGATTAATCTGGACATATATGAAAATGAGTTTGTCACTCTGCTGGGCCCCAGCGGCTGCGGAAAGACCACCCTGCTGCGTATCCTGGGAGGATTTCTGGACGCGGACGAGGGATCTGTCATCTTCGACGGGGAGGAGATCAGCAGGAAGCCGCCCTATGAGCGGGAGCTGAACACGGTGTTCCAGAAATACGCCCTATTCCCCCATCTCAGCGTCTACGAGAACATCGCCTTCGGGCTGAAGATCAAGAAGATGAGCAAGGATGTCATCGACCAGAAGGTGATGAAGATGTTAAAGCTCATCGGCCTGGAGGGGTTTGAAAACAAGAACACCACCCTTCTGTCCGGCGGGCAGCAGCAGCGGGTGGCCATTGCCAGGGCCCTTGTCAACGAGCCCAAGGTGCTGCTTCTGGACGAGCCTCTGGCCGCTCTGGACTTAAAGCTTCGAAAGGAAATGCAGTATGAGCTGAAGAGGATCCAGCAGGAGGTGGGTATCACCTTTATCTTTGTCACCCACGACCAGGAGGAGGCTCTGACCATGTCCGACAAGATCGTGGTTATGAAGAACGGCGAGATCCAGCAGGTGGGAAGCCCCCAGGACATATACAACGAGCCCGCCAACCGGTACGTGGCCAATTTCATCGGGGAGAGCAACATCATCCCGGCGGTCATGGTGGAGGACTACAAGGTGCGGTTCGACGACATCACTTTTGACTGCGTGGATTTTGGATTTAAGGAAAACGAGCCCGTGGACGTGGTCATCCGGCCGGAGGATATCGACATTGTGGATGTGAAGGACGGCAAGATGACAGGGGAGGTGTTAAGCGTGCTCTTTAAGGGCGTCCACTATGAGATCATGGTGGAGACTGTCCCCGGAACAAGCGTGACTGTCAACATGCGCGTCATCAGGAACCAGGATGTGAAGAGCGAGGACGGAAAAGAGATGATCAGCGCCAACGATTTCTACGTGGACATCGACGACGTGGAGGGGCTGGACGACAAGGAGATCATCGCCCTGTCCAACGCCCAGGCCTGGGATCCCGAGACGGATGAGTACATTTCCATCGCAAAGGTGGAGTACAGCCTGGAAAAGGAGGAGGGAAAATATCCTGTCACCTTTACTACATCAGGGGGTACCAGCATCGAGAAGACGATCTACGTGGTGGACCAGCCCTTTGTCAAGAACGAGAAGGCGAACGAGGGTGTTATGGCCTTCAACTTCTTCAAGACGGTAGATGAGATCACAGAGTCCCAGGCCCTGGACACGGATCTGAAGACCTGGGCCGGCGCCCAGGGATGGAAGCTGAGCAACGAGGACGAGTCCGTGGACCTTGGCGTAGACTACGATTTCGAGCCGGAGAATGTGAAGGAGGGTGTTTACCAGATCACCTTCTCCACAACAGGCCGGGAGTTCAAGATACACACCACAGACTACACTCGGGAGGGACAGGAGGTGGGACTCACCTTCTTCCCGGAGGATATCCACGTTATGTCCAGGGAGGTATTTTAGATGAAAAGATTTTCAACACTGGCAGTGCCCTACATTGTGTGGGCTGCGCTGATGCTGGTGCTCCCCATGGCGCTGATCGCCATGTACTCCTTTATGGAGCCGGGAAACAGCATCATATCCTTTTCCTTTACATTGGAACACTATGTGAAGTTCTTCACGGATCCGGATTTCCTGCTTATTTTGTGGCGCTCCCTTGTGATCGCTGTGAAGACAACTATCATCTGCCTGATCCTTGGCTATCCTGTGGCATACTTTATAGCCAGGAGCCGGGAGAAGGTGCAGAACATACTGATTTTGTGCATCACGATTCCCATGTGGATCAATATGCTGGTGAGGACCTACGCCTGGATCGGACTTCTCAGCGAGGGGGGCATCATCCAGAGGATCCTGGGCCTCTTTGGCCTTGGGGATGTGGAGCTCCTCTACACGGAGGGGTCTGTCCTGCTGGGCATGGTCTATAATTTCCTGCCATTTATGATCCTGCAGATCCAGACCTCCCTGTCCAAGATGGACCATTCCCTGCTGGAGGCCAGCGCGGACCTGGGAGCCAGTCCGGCGCAAACCTTTAGGCGGGTGACCCTGCCGCTGTCCCTGCCGGGCGTCATCAACGGCATCACCCTGGTGTTCCTGCCGGCGGTCAGCTCCTTCTTCATCCCGAAACTGCTGGGCGGCGGACAGTATTTCCTCATCGGAAATATGATAGAGAACCAGTTTATCACAGTCGGTGAGTGGAACTTCGGAAGCGCCATTTCCATGATCATGGCCGTGATCATGATGCTGCTCATGATGGCGGTGCGCAAGATTGAGATCCACAACCAGGGAGGAAAGGGGGAGAGAGCATGAAAAAGAACAGACGCCCTTTCGGGAAGATACTGATGATCCTTATGATCGCGTTTTTTTATCTCCCCATTCTTTATATGATCGTCTTTTCCTTCAATGATGGAAAATCCCTGACCAGCTTTACAGGCTTCTCCCTGCGCTGGTATCAGCATATGATGGAGTCCAGCGACATGATGACCGCTCTCTACACCACTTTCAGCGTAGCCATTATTGCCACGCTGATCTCCACGGTGGTGGGCACGGTGGCAGCCATCGGACTTTCCAGCTCGAAAAAGATCGTGAGAAATATCATGGAGCAGGTGAACAATCTGCCCATGATGAACCCGGAGATCGTGACAGCCATCGGCTTTATGCTCCTCTTTATCACCTTCAATGTGGAGAAGGGCTACATGACAATGCTGCTGGCACACATCGCCTTCTGTATCCCCTACGTCATGCTGTCTGTCATGCCGAAGATCCGGTCCCTGGATCCCAACCTGGCGGATGCGGCCATGGATCTTGGAGCTACCCCATTCCGGGCCCTGACCAAGGTGATCGTGCCCCAGATCACTCCGGGTATTGTATCGGGAGCGCTCATCGCCTTCACCATGTCGGTGGATGATTTTATCATCTCCTACTTTGTGACCGGGCGGGGGGTCAAGAACCTGAGTATTGTGGTGTACACCATGAGCAAGCGGGTAAACCCCAGCATCAACGCCGTGTCCACTCTGGTGGTGGTGATCATCACCATCGTGCTCGTGGTCATCAATGTAGCTCCTGTCCTGGCGGCCAAAAGGAGCAGGAAGGCGGAGCTGGGAAGGCGCAGAAGGTTTGTGCCTGCGCTGGCTGTGTGCTTCGCCCTTGTGGTCGGCCTCTTTGCCTTCCGGGCAGGAGGGGGAGCCGGAGGAGATCGGCCCTTTGAGGGGCAGACCCTCCACATCTACAACTGGGGTGAATACACAGGCGAGAATATTATCGGCGACTTTGAGGAGGAGACGGGAGCCACGGTTGTCATGGAGAACTTTGACTCCAATGAGCAGATGTACATCAAGGTGGCAAACGGGGAGTCCTATGATCTCCTTGTCCCCAGCGACTATATGATCCAGAGGCTGATCGAGGAGGGATACCTGCAGAAGCTGGACAAATCCAAGCTGGACTGCTTTGACAAGCTCTCCGACGCGGTACTGGGACTGCCCTACGACCCGAACAACGACTACTCTGTCCCTTATTTCTGGGGCACCGTGGGGATTGTGTACGACAAGACAAAGGTGGATATAGAGGATCTGGAACGAGAGGGATACAACATTTTCCTGGACGAGAAGTACAAGGGGGATGTGTACCTGTATGACTCAGAGCGGGATTCCTTCATGATGGCGCTGAAGGCCCTGGGATACTCGATGAACACGGAGAACGAATCGGAGCTCCAGGAGGCCTACGACTGGCTGGTGCAGTGCGTGGAGACCATGGACACGGAGATCGTCACCGATGAGATCATCGACAACATGGCCCAGGGGCGCAAGGCGCTGGGACTGATCTACTCAGGAGACGCTACCTATGTCATGGCAGAGAACGAGGATATGGGTTACTTCATGCCGGAGACAGGGACAAACCTGTGGTCCGACGCAATGGTCATTCCCAAGAACGCCAAAAACCCGGATCTGGCCCACGCCTTCATCAATTTTGCCAGCGACTATGACGGGGCCTATGACAATTCCAGCTATGTGGGCTACACATCCGCCAATCAAGAAGTCACGGAAGTGTTGTCCGGAGAGGGCGGGGATTATGAGGGCATCAACGCCTACATCCCCAGGACGGACAACGAAAATGACGAGGTGTTCGTGTACAATGAGAGCACAAAGAAGATCATCAGCGACCTGTGGAGCCGCGTGAAGATCGCGGCCAGCAACGCGGATTAAGACAGAGGAGGAAAATGAGACATGAACGTTTTAATGATCAATGGCAGCCCCCACGCAGAGGGAAATACGGCTGCTGCCCTGGAAGAGATGAAGAAGATTTTTGGCGTGGAGGGCATTGATACGGAGATCCTCCATATCGGAAATAAAGATATCAGGGGCTGCATTGCCTGCGGCTTCTGCGGTGACAAGGGCAAATGTGTCTTTGACGACGAGGTCAATGCAGCGGCCTCCAAATTTGAGGAATGTGACGGCCTCGTGGTGGGAAGCCCTGTGTACTATGCGTCAGCCAACGCCACACTCATTGCCTTTCTGGACCGGCTGTTCTACAGTACTCGCTTTGACAAGACCATGAAGGTGGGAGCCAGCGTGGTGGTGGCAAGAAGAGGCGGCCTGTCAGCCACTTTTGACGAGCTGAATAAGTATTTCACTATCTGCGGCATGCCGGTGGCCTCCAGCCAGTACTGGAACAGTGTCCATGGGCAGGTGCCCGGTGAGGCTGCCCAGGATCCGGAGGGGCTGCAGACCATGCGCACCCTGGCCAGGAATATGTCCTTCCTCATAAAGAGCATCGCCCTCGGCAAAAAGGAGTACGGCCTGCCGGAGAAGGAAGCCAGCCAGTTCACCAATTTTGTGAGGTAGCAGAAGAATAAAATATGAAGGGAAAAGCCCGGGAGAGGAGAAATCCTCTTTCCGGGCTGCCTTTTACTGGCAAAAATTCTGCCGGGGGAGGTGGAAGGAGTTCCGGATTATATAGGATATGGCAGGCAGTCAAAGAGCAGTCGGCACAGAAGGCAGGCCAGGAGCCCCATCCCGGTAGGTAGAAGGACGGCCGCCAGCGTCCATTTCAGGCTGCCTGTCTCTTTGTGTATGGTCAGGCAGGTGGCGGCGCAGGGCCAGTGCATGAGGAGGAAGAGGGCCGTGCAAAGAGCGGTCTGCCAAGTCCAGCCGTTTTCGGCAAATACGTAGAAAATGATCTGAGGGTCTGCGATGTCCAGCAGGGAGCTGTTTCCCATGTAGATCATGAGCATGAGGGGGATCAGGATTTCGTTTGCCGGAAGACTCAGGATAAAGGCTGTGAGAATTGTCCCGTCCAGTCCGAAAATCCGGGCCAGAGGATCCAGGAGGGCGACCAGGCGGGCCAGGAGGGAGACATCCCCCGTCCGCACATTTGCCAGAGCCCAGATGAGGAGTCCGGCCGGAGCTGCTATGGTGAGAGCCCGGCCAAGTACAAAGAGGGTTCTGTCGAGCATGGAGCGGAGGATCACCTGACCGATTTTAGGCCTACGGTAGGGTGGCAGCTCCAGAGTGAAGGAGGAGGGCATGCCTCTAAGGAGCGTCCTGGACAGAAGAAAGGAGGCGAAGAGAGCTGTCCCTGTGCAGAACAAAAGAGTGCCGGCCAGACAGAAGGCGGTCAGAAGGGAGGCGGCAGGGCCTCTGCGCCCGCCTGCGGCGAACAGGGTGATCAGTGTCAGGAAGGCGGGGAACTTTCCGTTGCAGGGGATCAGACAGGATGTCAGGACTGCGATCAGCTTCTCCCTCGGGGAGTCGATGATGCGGCAGCCTGTGACGCCCACGGCGCTGCAGCCAAGGCTCATGCACATGGTCAGAGCCTGCTTCCCGCAGGTACAGCATTTCTGAAAGCACCGGTCCAGGTTGAAGGCAATCCTGGGCAGGTAGCCGCTGTCCTCCAGCAGAGTGAAGAGAGGAAAGAAGATGGCCATGGGAGGCAGCATGACGGATACAACCCAGGAGGAGATCCTGTAGACTCCGCAGATGACCGGCTCGTACAGGGCAGCAGGCAGTCCCAGGTTCTGTGCCGCCCCGAGAAGTCTGCCCTCCAGAGAGGATAGGCAGTCTGACAGCAGGGCAGAGGGCAGCGAGGCGCCGCTGACAGTGATCCAGAAGAGGAACAAAAGGAGAAGAAAAAGGATGGGAAATCCGGTGAGACGGCCAGTGAACAGAGCGTCCAGCTTTCGGTCTTTTCTGTCATAGGCAGCATTGTCAAAATCCACTGCCTGGCTGCAGATCTCCTCTGAAAGACGCACAAGGTCAGCAGATGATACCAGACCGTTTCCGGGCTCGGGGAGAGTGATTTTCGTGTCGGCACTTTTGGCGGCCTTTTCAAGAGCAATGAGAAGAGGAGCTGTCCCTCCCCGGTTTCTGGCAGAGCAGGCAGCCACCGGGATGCCAAGAAGGGAAGTGAGAATATCGGTTCGGATATGTATCCCTCGCTTTTCGGCCTCGTCCATGAGATTGACGCAGAGGATCACATGGTCAGACAGAGCCATGAGCTGCAGAACAAGGAGAAGCCCTCGCTCCAGGCAGCAGGCATCACAGACTGCTATCACCAGATCAGGAGGCTGGGTGAGGAGGAAGTCCCGCGCAATCTCCTCCTCCTGCGAGCAGGAGGAAAGAGAATAGCAGCCGGGAAGATCCGTGATCTGATAGAGTACGCCTTTATGGCGGACTGTGCCCCGGGCCAGCTCTACCGTCTTTCCGGGCCAGTTGCCCGTGTGTTGATGCAGGCCGGTCAGAGAGTTGAAGAGTGTACTTTTCCCTACATTGGGATTTCCTACAAGAGCAATCGTTTTTTTCGTCCACTTTTCATTCTGATTCAATTGTTGTTTCCTCCTTTTTGATCACTGTTTACGGAGACAGTAGCCGATATCCCAAATGCTATGTCCACCTGGGCAGCGTCCGCGTTGCGCAGAGCGATGACCGTCTGGCGGATCAGGTAGGCACAGGGGTCTCCAAGGGGACTTCTGGCCGTGCATTTTACCAGGGTTCCGGGCACAAAGCCCAGATCCAGCAGGCGAAGGCGCAGACGGCAGCCTTCCCGGAAACCCAGGATCCGGCCCTCCATTCCCGGATGCAGATCGGCCAGGGAGCCTGCCGCGGAGGAAGGAACTGTATAGGATGGCGTACTGTTCATGATAAGCTCACCTTGAGAAGACAGAGAGTTGTTACTTTATCCTATGCTGCCCGCCGGAAAATGCCACATCGGAAGGGGAGGAGAAAAAGGCAGTTGCAAAGCGAACACATGTTTGTTATGATAAACATGGTGGAGTATTGAGATACCAGATGAGAGACAAACGAGGTGACGATTTATCATATGGAACAGATGACATTGTTTGACCAGAGGAAGGAGATGACTCCTCTGGCCAACCGGCTGCGGCCGGACACGCTGGATGATTTTGTGGGGCAGGAGCATCTGCTGGGACCGGGGAAGATGCTCCGGCAGATCATAGAGAGGGATCAGATCTCCTCCATGATCTTCTGGGGACCTCCGGGTGTGGGAAAGACGACCCTGGCCAGTATCATCGCCGGGCGGACCAATGCGGAGTTTATCAATTTCAGTGCGGTCACCAGCGGCATCAAGGAGATCCGCTCGGTGATGGAGGCGGCGGAGATGAGCCGCAGGGCCGGGAGAAGGACACTGCTCTTTGTGGATGAGATCCATAGGTTCAACAAGGCACAGCAGGATGCTTTCCTGCCCTTTGTTGAGAAGGGCAGCATCATCCTCATAGGCGCCACCACGGAAAATCCTTCCTTTGAGATCAATGCGGCGCTTCTGTCCAGATGCCGGGTCTTTGTGCTGAAGGCGCTGGAGGAGAAGGATCTGCTCCGCCTCCTCGAGAATGCCCTGACAAATCCCAGAGGCTTTGGGGGACAGAACGTGCAGATCACAAAAGAGCAGCTCCAGGCCATCGCCGCCTTCGCCGGAGGCGATGCAAGGACGGCGCTGAACACCCTGGAGATGGCGGTCCTCAATGGAGAGATAAAGGAGGACGGCATCCTGGTCACCCGGGAGGGGATGGAGCAGTGCATCAGCAGAAAGTCCCTTCTCTACGACAAGACAGGGGAGGAGCACTACAACATGATCTCAGCTCTCCACAAGTCCATGCGGAACAGCGATCCGGACGCGGCTATCTACTGGATGTGCCGGATGCTGGAGGGAGGTGAAAATCCTCTGTACATTGCGAGGAGACTGATCCGCTTTGCCAGCGAGGATGTGGGGATGGCGGACAGCCAGGCCCTGCAGGTGGCTGTGGCCGCCTACCAGGCCTGCCATTTTCTGGGAATGCCGGAGTGCGATGTGCATCTGACTCACGCGGTGGTCTATCTGGCTATGGCCCCCAAGTCCAACGCTCTCTACACGGCCTGCCAGACCTGCAAAAGAGATGTGCGGATAGGAAAGGCCGAGCCGGTTCCGCTGCAGCTCCGCAACGCGCCCACATCTCTTATGCGGGAGCTGGATTACGGTAAGGGCTACGAGTACGCCCATGATAGGGAGGAGAAGCTGACCGCCATGGAGTGTTTCCCCGAGTCCATGAGGGGAACCGTCTACTACCAGCCCACCGGGGAGGGGCAGGAGAGCCAGGTGAGAGACAGACTGGAAAAGATCAAGAAATGGAAAAGCGCTCATCTTGACAAAGAGGGACGTTCAGAATAACATGGAAGAAAGGTATATCATTACGGATGAGGAGGTAAGCGGGATGCGGGGGTCCTGCATAGAGCACTATGAAAAAATCACCGGTTTTTAAAGCGTTTCTTCTGATCCTTGGCTGTCTGTGCTGCAGCATCGCGACCAACTGGATCATGATTCCCAACGGCCTGGCAGCGCCGGGGATCACGGGTATTTCCATGACCATTGAACATTTCACGGGGATCAATTACGCGCTGATCTACTATGCCATCACCATTGTTATTTTGATCATCACATGGCTGACGCTGGGGAGAAAGGATGCGTCCAATATCGTCATCCTCTCTATCCTTTACCCCATGGTCCTGTGGGTGCTGAGCTTTGTGGATGTGCAGATCATCTTTGAGGAGAAGCTCATCGCCCTGGCGGCGTTTGGAGTCCTCTACGGCGTGGGGATCGGTATTCCCTACCGGATCGGATTTTCTTATGGCGGGGATGACACGGTGGCAAAGATACTGAAGAAGACAATCTGGAAGTCCACGGAGCTAAAGAAGATCTACTCCTTTGAGGAGGTCATCATCCTTCTTTTCATGACACTGGCTTTCAGCCTGGATCAGCTGGCCTACGCCTTTGCGGGACAGCTCATCTATGTGAACAGTATGAACTATGTGGTGTTTAACCTGGGACCAAAGCTGTACGACGTGCAGATGATCGGGAAGAATATGGAGAAGATCGAGGATTTCGTCATCAACACCATACACAAAAGTGTGACCATCTACCACGATGCCATGGGAGGCTACTCAAAGGAGCCTAAGGTCCAGATGAGCTGCGTGTGTAATTCCAGGGAGTACGTGCAGCTCCGGGAGTTTATCAAGGAGGGAAGCTACGACTGCTTTATCAAGGTCATTCCCCTGATTCACGTATTTGGGAACAACCGTGACTTCCACAGACTGGACGATGAAAATATCGAGTAAGAATAGCAGATTAAATGTGCTCCTGTTTGAGGGCAGCCGGCGCTCTCAGATCTGGCCGAGCGTGTGGGCCGCCTTTATGACAGTATCCTGGATGAAAGCCTCTCCCATCCGGGTGTCCAGACAGAGGTGGTAGTTGGGGGCAGATCCCCAGGGACGCCGAGTGTAGTAGTGATAGTACTCCGCCCGGTGCTGGTCTGTCTGACGGATTTTCTGGCGTGCCTTCTCCTCAGTCAGTCCCTCTCGTGACATGATATAAGCTGCAGCGCAATGAGAAACAGGCTGAATATGACAGTGAAGGTTCCCAGTGTCATGGGGAAGTGCAGACTAAGCACATAGGGGATGGAAGAAATAGGAGAGGTGCCAAGATCCGCCTTTGTGATCAGGCTCACCCCGAATGCATTGATAAAAAGTCCGATAAAAAATAAGATATAGCGTTTTAATTTTTCCAAATTTTATCTGCCTCCTTCTGAAAGATTATCGTAGATTCTCTGGAAAATTCTCATGAATACCTCCCGATCCTCTTCTGCTATGCCCTGAAAAACCTGTTCCTCCAGGCGCAGAAAGGCGTCCCGGACTGCCTCCTGGTCTCTTCTGCCGGAGGGGGTTAAAAAGACATGGAGAGAACGCCGGTTGCCGCCAAGCATCCTGCGCTGGATCATATTTTTCTGTTCCATCCGGTTCAGAACGGCGGTCAGAGATCCGGGCTCTATGTGGCAGGCCGCCGCGATTTCTTTCTGGGTGGCTCCGTTGTGGTCCTGGAGATAGTCCAGTACCTTGGGCTGGCCGGCTGTGAGCTGACGGCACTTCAGGCTGTCCAGGAGACGCCTGTGAAACATGGCGTGGACGGACATGCTGAGATAGTGGAAAGAAAGCTTCTGAGCATACATGGGAATGTTCCTCCTTTTGTGCCTCGCCGGCAGTGTCCATGCTGTACGCACAGGCAGCATCGCGCTGCGGGCGGATACTATGGATAAAATATTAGAATTCAAACAGTTAGAATTATAATTATGTGGAAAGGAAAAGTCAAGAATAAAAAAGGAGGATGCCACAAGGCATTCTCCTTCTTACAGTTCACTCGGATTTTTTCTTATTTTGTCCCTTCTTCTTTTTTCTCCTCCTTTGGGAGTATGACGTTCAGAAGAATGGCCATCAGTGTGGCAACAACAACCGGTGAGCTTCCAAATACGGTAGTCACCCACTCGGGGAAGGCGGCCAGTGAGCCGGAGGCCTGGGTAATTCCCATGCCGAGAGCCACGGAAAGCCCCACAATGGAGGTGTTCCGGAAGTTCATCTCCTGCTGGAAGATGAGCTTGATGCCGGTCATGGCGATGGAGGCGAACACGGATATGGTGGCGCCGCCCAGCACACACTGGGGAATGGTGGTCAGAAGACCGGAGAACTTGGGCACAAAGCCGGCGATCATCAGGATGATGGCGGCCAGTCCCAGCACGCAGCGGTTGATGACCTTTGTAGTGGTCACAATGCCCACGTTCTGGCTGTAGGTGGCTGTGGGAAGTCCCCCCAGGAAGGCGCACAGGATGTTGCTGATGCCGTACATGACAATGCCTCCCTGCAGCTCCTTGTTCTCAGGCATCCGGTTCATGCTGCCGGATGTTGTGGCGGAGAAGTCTCCGATGGCCTGAATGGAGTTGATGGCGAACAGAAGTCCGATGGCTATGCAGGCGGAGGGCTCAAAGCTCATGGAAAAGTGCAGCGGCTGCGGAAGCTGGAAGAGCCCGGCGGACTGGACACCGGACAGATCCACAAGGCCAAAGGGGATAGCCAGAATATAGCCGGCCACAATACCGATCAGGATGGAGGCCAGCTTAAGGAAGCCTCTGGCAAAGTGATTGAGGCCTGTCACAACAGCCAGTGTAAAAAAGGCTACAAGCCAGTTCTGCCAGGAGCCGTAGGCATCGCTGGAGGTACCGCCCGCCATATAGTTGACAGCGGTGGGGTACAGAGAAAGGCCGATGGTGAAGACCACGGTCCCCGTCACAAGGGGCGGGAACAGGATACGGATCTTCCTTATGCAGAAGCCCACAATGATGGCGACAACGCCGCCTACTACCTGTGCGCCCAGAATGGTGGCGATGTCGTAGGCGCCTGCAATAGCCTGCATGCTGGGCACGTAGGCAAAGCTGATGCCCATGATGACAGGCAGGGCGCTTCCGAACTGGAAATTTCCAAATTTAATAAACGGGAAAAGCTGGAGCAGTGTGCTGATAGCGGAGCAGAACAGGGCGGCCTGTATGAGAATGACCCTGTCGCTGCCGCTGATCCCGGCCACACCTGCAACAATGATGGACGGCGTGACGCATCCCACGATCATGGCGACTACATGCTGCAGAGCCAGGGGCAGAGCCTGCCCGAAGGACGGCACACCGTTCAGTTCAAAAACAGACGCATGTGTTTTCTTGACAGATGAATTTGAACCAGACATAATTTCCTCCTATGTACTATATAGATTTACCTTTTTCCACTGTGCGGGCAGGCCGCACAGCAAACTACCATACTACTTTATCACTAAACGGGCGAATTGCAAAGAAGAAAATCAAATCACTGGTAAATTCCTATGCAATGCGATATAATGGGCAAAGCGGTATTTTACAAGGAGGTTTTTGGCATGGCAGATTTTGTGATCACAACAGACTCCAACTCGGATGTCCCGGAAGAATTTCTGGAGCAGTACAAAATTCCCGTTATCCCCCAGTACTACATGTTCGGGGACACTGTATACGGGGATGAGATCAAGATGGAGCCGTCAGAATTTTATGAGACCATGAGGAAGGGAGAGCTTCCCAAATCCATGGCAAACAATCCGGAGGTGATCCGTGAAAAGTTTACAGCTATATTAAAAGAAGGAAAGGATATCCTTCACATCGCCTTTTCCAGCGCTCTCAGCGGCAGCTGCCAGAATGTGCAGGTGGCGGCCAGGGATCTGATGGAGGACTTCCCGGGCAGAAGGATCCTTGTGTTCGACTCACTCAACGCTTCCCTGGGAGAGGGTGTGTCCGTCATGCGGGCAGCACAGCTCAAGGAGGACGGGCAGTCCATGGAGGAAATCTATGACACGCTGACAGAGGAGAGGGACCACATAAATGTGTATTTCACGGTGGATGATCTTCACCATCTCCAGAGGGGCGGGCGCGTCTCCAAGACAACGGCTGTGGTGGGCAGCATGATCAATATCAAGCCCCTTCTTACGGTGACGGCCTCCGGGGAGCTGAAGTCTGACGGTACGGTGCGGGGCAGGAAGAAAGCCCTGAAGACTTTGGTGACAAAGATGGAGCAGTCCCTTGACACGGAGCGCTTCGGCAAGGACAGGCCTGTAGCCATCGTGCACGGAGACTGCCTGGAGGACGCTAGGGCTGTGGAGGAGCAGGTAGCGGCGCTGGGCTTTGAAAATATCGTGATCAATGATGTGAGCCCAAGCATCGGCACCCACGCGGGCCCCGGTGTGGTGGGACTGATCTTTTATGGGAAAACAGTACAGTAAGGGTACGATAGCAGAGGCTTTACCTGGATTTGACAAAGGCTTAATCCTTTTGTGACAATTGTATGTTAATCTTTCTATATCAACATTTTAGGACAGTGAGGATGAGGAAGATGAGAAAAGAGAGAAGAAGCCGCAAAAGGATTAAAGCTGATCTGATGAGATCCTACTACAGCATGGAATCAAAGGTGGACGCCAAGGCAAGGGAAGTGTTTAAGAGAAAGCCCTACACGGCGGCGCACTAGAGATGGCATGCGGTACAGATCCTGAGAGTATCCCATATCAGTCCGGAAGGAAAAGACGGATATGGGATTTTTTTCTGCTTAAATGCAAAGGCAGCTAAAAAGCATAGGAAGAGGCATTCAGTATTATGACAAATATGGAAAGAAGAGAGGCGATGAGAGGGATGTCCATCGCCCTCATTGGAGGGATATTCTGGGGATTGGCAGGCGTCTTTGGACAGTTCTTATTTGAGTACAAGGGGACAAACGCCAGGTGGCTTGTCAGCGTCCGGCTTGTGATCGCGGGCATCCTGCTCCTGTCCACAGTGCTTGTCAAGCAGAGGAATACCTTCTGGAAGATCTGGACAGACAAAAGGGACGCTCTTATCCTTGTCCTCTTTGCCATCTTCGGGATGGCTGGCTGCCAGCTCTCCTACTACACGGCGGTGGAGCTCTCCAACGCGGGGACAGCCACGGTGCTGCAGTACACAGCGCCGGTGCTGATCCTGGGGTATGAGTCCGTCCGCATGAGGAGGTGCCCGAAGGGCTTTGAGATTGCAGCCCTGATCCTGGCGCTGGGAGGGACGTTTCTTCTGGCCACCCACGGAAATGTCCGAACCATGGCCCTTTCCGGGGAGGCTCTGGCCTGGGGGCTTTTGTCCGCGGTCATGATGGCTGTGTATAATCTGCTCCCAACAAAGCTTATGAAAAAGTACGGCACCTTCTGCGTCATCGGCTGGGGCATGCTGGTGGGCGGCATTGTGCTGTCCGCCTTTACCCACCCCTGGCATGTGGCCGGGCACTGGGATCTGGAGGCGGTGGGAGCTCTGGCGGTGGTCATCGTCGTGGGAACAGTGCTGTCCTTCTCCTTCTATATGGAGGGAGTGCGTATGATCGGGGCGGCAAAGGCCAGCCTGCTGGCATCTGTGGAGCCTGTCACAGCCACTGTGGCATCGGCCCTTATCATGCATGTTGTGTTTGCGGGGATAGATGTGGCTGGCATCCTGTGCATTTTGGCCGCGGTGCTCCTTTTATCTCTGCCGGGACTGAAAAAAGACAGGTGATGGAAAGATACAGAGAAATCCAGAAAAAATATAAAGAATAAAGAGGAGAAAGCAATGGAAAAATCAAAAGTGTATTTTACTGACCTCCGGGCTCTGCCCGGAACCAACCTTCCCCGGAAGCTGCAGAAGCTGATCAAAAAGGCGGGCATCGGGGAGATTGATTTTGAGAAGAAGATGACGGCCATCAAGATCCATTTCGGAGAGCCGGGCAATCTGTCTTTCCTTCGGCCAAACTATGCCAAGGCGGTGGCAGACGTGATCAAGGAGCTGGGAGGACGTCCCTTCCTGACAGACTGCAACACACTCTATGTGGGCAGAAGAAAGGATGCGCTGGAGCACCTTTCCGCAGCCTATGAGAACGGGTTTAACATCCTATCCACAGGCTGCCATATTATTATTGCCGACGGCCTGAAGGGGACAGATGAGGCCTATGTGCCGGTGCGGGGGGGAGAGCTGGTCAAGGAGGCGAAGATCGGCCGGGCCATTATGGACGCGGACATCTTCATCAGCCTCAACCATTTTAAAGGGCATGAGGCCACCGGATTCGGCGGAGCCCTCAAGAACATCGGCATGGGCTGCGGGAGCAGAGCCGGCAAGATGGAGCAGCACAATAGCGGCAAGCCGACTGTGGACAGGGAGCACTGTGTGGGCTGCCGCGTCTGTTCAAAGAACTGCGCCCACGGCGCTATTTCCTTCCCGGAGAAGAAGGCCAGCATTGACCACGACAAATGCGTGGGCTGCGGACGGTGCCTGGGAGCCTGCAACTTTGACGCCATCTACAACGAGAACAGCTCCGCGGTGAAGGACCTGGATATGAAGATTGCGGAGTACTCCAAGGCGGTGCTGGACGGCAGACCGAATTTCCACATCAACCTGGTCATCGATGTATCGCCCTACTGTGACTGCCATGCGGAGAACGATCTTCCCATCCTACCGGATGTGGGCATGTTCGCCAGCTTTGATCCGGTGGCGCTTGACCAGGCCTGCGCGGACGCCTGCAACGCGCAGCAGCCTATACCGGGAAGCCTTCTGGACGACCGGATGCACGAGCGCGATTTCTGCGATCACCACGACCACTTTGTCAACACCACGCCGGAGAGCGAGTGGGAGACCTGTCTGGCCCATGCGGAGAAGATCGGCATCGGCACAAGGGAGTATGAGCTGATCGAAGTGAAATAGAGGACACAATGATTATAAAGTGAGACAGACGGCAAAAAGCTGACCCTGCCGAGGCGACAAAGGCCTCTAGCGCAGGGTCAGCTTTTGTATCTGCTGCTGTATGAGCACCCCGGCGGCCTCGCTGAAACGCTCCATTTTCTCTATGCGGACAAAATCATTGCCAAAGATCTCTCGGGCGGCTCTGGTGTCCCCGTCGGCGCCGGTCAGGATGCCGCACACGTATACATCCTTTTTCCGCAGGGCCCGGACCTCGGCGGCAGTGTCCTTCACGCCGGCCTGACCGGAGTAGTCCTGGCTCACCAGACTCCTGGAGGAACCGGCTGGGGTGGCGGGGATCCGCCGGTCGTCGTTAGGGCTGGCGTCGGTGAGGACGATGAGAAGGCGATTCCTTGCAGGAGAGTCCTCCATCAGGCGCCCGGCGCTCCGGAGGGCCAGGCCGTCCCTGTTCCATCCGGCCGCGAAATATCGGAAGATGTGCTCCGCCTGTCCCGGATCTGTCTGGCTGTAGTCCACAAACCTCTGTAGGACCGTGTAGCCCCGGACGCTGAGAAAGGAGAAGACCTGTACCGGTATGCGGCAAAGCTGCAGGCTTCGGGCGATGACATAGCCCTGGGCCGCGATGATCTCCTGGCTCTGAAGCCGTGAGGCGGAGGCGTCCAGCATCAGATCCACAGAGAAGTCTGCCTCCGACTCATCCAGCGTGTCCATGAAGACCCGTGGATCGTCCAGGTAGAGTCCCCTCCAGATCTGGGAGGGGAAGAGGACGCCGGACCGGCTGCGGACCCGGATGGGCTGGGGATAGACCAGAAGACTGCTTCGTATCTGTTCCGAGAGCCGGGTGATGCTGGCCCTGTAGAGCCTGTATCTGCCCTGGAAATGTGCTTTATTCCTGTACATCTGGGCGGCGGCGTCCCGCCGAACCTTCTGCACCGCGGCGTCCGGGGAGGGGGCGGCTCCCTGCTGGCCGTCTGTAAAATAGAGATGGCATCTGGCGTGGGCGTCCCGGCACAGCTCATCCTCGATCCGCCGCCATTCCTCCTCCGTGTACAGAGGCTTTCCAAAGCAGCCCTCTATATAGAGGAGATCCGCCTTCTGGACAGCCGGGTTCTGGCGGCCTACATCCAGGCCTCTGCGTCCTTCGGCGACCCGGCCCTCCCCGGGGAGGACGCCGGTCATGAGGAGCGTGTCCGTGCGGACCAGGCGGGAGGGGAGTCTGCGAAGAAGGAAGCGGCGGAACTTTTGGCGAAGGCCGGCCAGGACAGAGGGACGTCCGGGGGAGGAGAGGATCGGGAAATATCTGCGGAAGACCTGAAGGGTCCGCTCTCTGATCTCCTGCGCTGTCATGGCCCCATTGTACTGGAGGTCTGCAAAGAGTCGCCTCTCCCAGGGGTTCACAAGGCCCGCCTCCTTTCCCAGGACCAGGCGGCACCGGGCTGCCTGGAGAGCGTAGACAAGACTGTTCTGGGCCATCCACTGCTGCCGGGACCGGGACAGCTCCTGGGCGAAGAATGTTTCCGCATGGCGCAGGCGCATTTCGGACAGCACAGGCCGCTGGGCCGATTCCCTCTCATAGGCGCAGCTTTCCAGGGCGACCCAGAGAAGGCCGTCCAGCGTTTCCCGGAGGAAAGAGCGGTTGATCTGGTCAAAGAGCTCTCCCATGATGTCCGGATCATACCACTTGTGTACATATCCGATGATGGAGTTCATGTAAAAGTCCGGCTCCCCGTCCTGCCAGAAGGCGGTGAAGGAAGGGGTGAAGGAGTAGTCGCCGGCGGCAGTCCATATGATATTTAGAGCCCGCCTCTGAGGGCGGGGCAGCTTCTTTTCTTGCATGTTCTGGTATACCGCCTCTCTGCTACGGCCGGAAGATGGCCTGTGCATCTGTCTTTTTGGAAATCCTGGATGCGATGATATCCCGAACAAGGGACTGCTCGTACTCGTCCGGGGTCTTGTTTGTCAGGCCCATGTCCAGAGCCTGACAGGGGGCCAGCCCTCCCTGCATCATCCGCAGAGCACCGGTGAGTCCCCGCAGATCCAGTACCTTCTCCGTCAGCTCACCGCTCCTGCATTTATCCCTTATATCAATGAAAAGAGAGGTGAACTGCCGGACATACTCAGGCTTCATGGCGGGAAACTCTCTGGTGAGCAGACGGGAGAGATCCTCCTTTGCGATTTCCGGCATGATAAGGATCATAAAGCGGGAGGAGAGCGCCTCGTTCAGTTCCCTCGTCCCGGCATAGCCGTAGTTCATAGTGGCGATGAACCGGGTGGCGCCGTGGATCCGGATTTTTTTATATCCGGGGATCTGAACAAAGCGGCGGAAGTCCAGGACTGAGTGGAGGACTGCCAGAGCCTCATTCCTGGCCATGTTGATCTCATCCAGCACACAGAAGCCTCCCCCTGCGGCAGCCTCGCTGACCGGGCCGGGGCGGAAGGTGACCTCCCCGTTTTTAAATGTGTCTGTCCCCAGCATGGACGCCGCGTCGGCGTTGATGTGGAGGGAGACGTTGTATACCGGCCGCCCGAAGGCGGCAGCCAGATTTTCCGCCAGCACGTTTTTCCCGGTGGCTTTGGCCCCCGCCAGGAGCAGGTTTTCGCCGGCCAGAAGAGCCTGGGCAGCCTGTTCCCACACGTTCCTTCCATAATAAAAATAGCGGGGCGTTTCCGCAGCCTCCGTCTCCGGCGCATAGGCTTTCCTGAATTCCTTTATCCCATTGATCACCTGTGGATCGATCTGTTCTTCCTCTAAAAATTTCAGCACAATGATCCCTCGCTTCCTCATAAATTGACAGGTGTATTATATCACTTTGGTAAAAAAATGAGAAGAATAGTCGGAATACTGAAAAAAATATTAAAATAGATCAAGAGATATTGATTAAAAAAGTTTCTTTACTTTTAAAATTCGCACTGTTATACTAAATTAGTGCGTAAAAGTGTAGTTTATGGAATGAGAAAAAGGAGGGAAACATATGGCAACTTTTATTATCGGTCTCGTGATCCTGTTCGTCGGCGCTGCGCTGTACGGCAAATTCTGCGAGCATGTATTTGGGCCTGATGACAGGAAGACTCCTGCCTACACAAAGCAGGACGGTCTGGACTATGTTCCCATGAGAGAGTGGAAGAACAGTCTGATCAACCTGCTGAACATTGCAGGTACAGGCCCGATCCTTGGACCTATCCAGGGAATTCTTTTCGGACCTATCGCATTTATCACGATCCCTATCGGAAATATTATCGGCGGCGCTATGCACGATTACTTTTCCGGTATGATCTGTCTGCGTGACGGAGGTACACAGATGCCGGATATGATCCGCAGATACAGCAACAAAGGCGTGTACACTGTTTACCAGATTTTCTGCAGTCTGCTGCTTCTTCTGGTAGGCGCTGTATTTATCTACACACCTGGCGACATTGCTGCGACACAGGTGTTCGGCTTTGACGGAAAGGCAACCTCCGTTTCCACATGGGTGATTTACGGTGTGATCTTTGTTTACTACCTGATCGCTACTGTATTCCCCATCGACAAGATCATCGGACGTATCTACCCGATCTTCGGAGCAATCCTTCTGTTCTCCGCCATCGGCGTATTTATCGGTCTTTTTGCAAAGGGCTACCCGCTGATCAACATCTGGGACAACTGGAACGGCGCTCTTGTATCCTACGGTGACTATTTCAGTGCAAACCACTTTATCCCGATCTTCTTCATCACGGTGGCATGTGGTATTCTGTCTGGATTCCACTCCACACAGACAGCCATCATCTCCCGTACAATGAAGAGCGAGCGCCAGGGCCGCATGACATTCTACAACATGATGGTTCTGGAGGGATTCATCGCTATGGTTTGGGCTGCAGGCGCCATGGGCGTTTACAACCTGGGACTGCAGGCTGCTGACGCTTCACTTGCCACAGCTACCATCGGTGTTGTCTGCAAGGATATCCTTGGACCTGTGGGCGGCGTGATCGCTCTTCTGGGCGTCATCGTACTTCCCATCACATCCGGAGATACAGCCCTTCGCTCCCTGCGTATGGCCATCTCTGATGCCCTTCACCTTGATCAGAAAAATGTGAAAAAACGTCTGGGCCTGGCAGCTGTTATCTTTATCCTGGTTGCTGTCATCCTTGTATTTGCAAAGAGCAATGCGGAAGGATTCAACATCCTGTGGCGTTACTTCGCATGGTCCAACCAGACGCTGTCGCTGTTCGCCTTCATCGCCATCTCTGTATGGATGTTTGAGAACGGAAAAGCAAAATTTGTCTGGATGCCTCTGATCCCGGGCGCATGGTATGCGTTTGTCACAATTACATACATTGTAAACGCCAAGATCGGCTTCAATGTACCGTGGGGCGCATCCTATGTGATCGGTGTCATTGCAGCAGCCGTTTATGTCGCACTCATTATCTGGTACGGCAAAAAGCGCGCGGCACGCAAGGCGCAGAACGCATAATGTAACAGAACCATATACACTTTGCATAGAGAGGGGCAGGGCCTTGACGGTCCTGCCCTTTGTCTGCGCGATAAAATTTAGTTTCCCGAAGAAATGATCTTTGCCGGAAAATGATTTTACAAGAGAAATGATTTTGAGAGAGGTGAATGAGATGCAGCTTGCGAGCTTTGTTTTTGTGGGACTGGGCGGGGCCGTGGGAGCCATGCTTCGGTACGCTGTCAGCCTTCTGCCCTACAAGGGTACCTTCCCTGTGCTGACCCTTGCGACCAATCTGCTGGGGGCCCTGGCCATCGGCGTGATCGCTGGTATGGCGGCTAGGAGGCAGGCCCCGGAGGGGCTGGTGCTCTTTCTGAAGACGGGAGTGTGCGGCGGGTTTACGACCTTTTCCACCTTCTCACTGGAGGCATGGCAACTCCTGGAGAAGGGGCATCCGGGCCTTGCCGTGACTTATATGCTGCTCAGTGTACTGGGCTGTCTTGCCGGCGTGGCTGCAGGTCTGTGGGCGGCCTCCAGGTGGTAAACTCTGCCCGGCTGCGCATAGCGGAGGTAAAGGGAAGGATGACCATGACAAGAGATGGCATGTGCCCCCCGGGGAACAGTCAATAGAAATTAGAGATATATTTTTATGGGCAGCGTTTGCAGAGGCCATTTTTACTCCTATGGACTTGCCGGGAGAAAAGAAATCCTATAAAATAGCGTCATGTGCAGTGGTTTGCCGCAAGTGTTTTCGCCAGCGGCAAAGGAAAATGAAAAGAGGTTTTACTTATGAATATCATCAACATTGAACATATCAGCAAGGTTTTTGGCGGCAAGACGATTTTTGAGGACGCCTCCTACGGCGTGCAGGAGGGGGACAAGGTGGGGATCATCGGCATCAACGGGACCGGAAAGACCACCCTCCTGCGCCTTGTGGCAGGGCTGGAGACACCGGATGAGGGGCAGATCGTGACCCGCAGCGGCATCCGCATGGCCTACCTCTCACAGACGCCTCAGTTTGAGGACGGGGCCACGGTCTCCTCCTGGGCCTTCAGCGGGGATCCGGATATGGACTGGAAGGTGCAGAGCAATCTCAATGAGCTGGGCATCACGGACTGGGAAGCCCCCATCGATACCCTGTCCGGCGGGCAGAAGAAGCGGACCGCCATGGCCAGGCTGCTGGCGGACTCCTTTGATGTGCTGCTTTTGGACGAGCCCACCAACCACCTGGACCAAGAGATGATCGACTGGCTGGAGGACTATCTGAAATCCTTCCGGGGCACTGTTCTGATGGTGACTCACGACCGGTATTTTCTGGACAAGGTGACAGACAGAATTCTGGAAATTGAATGGGGAAAGATTTACGGATACGAGGCGAATTATTCACAGTTCCTTGAGCTGAAGGCGGCCAGGGAGGAGAGTGAGCTTGCCTCGGAGAGAAAGAGAAAGAGCGTCCTTCGGATGGAGCTGGAGTGGGCCAGGAGGGGATGCCGCGCCAGATCCACCAAGCAGAGAGCGCGGCTGGAGAGGCTGGAGGCGCTCAAGAGCCAGGCGGCCCCTGTGGCTAAGGAGACGGCCCAGATCGATTCGGTGGAGACGAGGATGGGCAGGAAGACGGTGGAGCTGCACCACATCAGCAAGAGCTATGGCGAAAATGTGATTATCCGGGATTTTGACTACATTTTCCTGAAAAATCAGAAGGTGGGGATCGTGGGGCCCAACGGCTGCGGAAAATCCACCCTGCTGAAGATCATTGCCGGGGAGGTGGAGCCGGATGGCGGAAAGGTGGAAGTGGGGGAGACTGTGCGGATAGCCTATTTCTCCCAGGAGCTGCCCCAGATGGACACAGAGCAGAGAGTCATCGACTATGTGAAGGATATAGGCGAGTATGTGCAGACAAAGGAGGGCAGGATAAGCGCCTCCCAGATGCTGGAGCGCTTTCTCTTTACGCCGGAAATGCAGTATTCTCCGGTCGGAAAGCTGTCCGGCGGAGAGAAGAAGCGCCTTTATCTGCTTGGGATCCTGCAGTCAAACCCCAATTTCCTCGTCCTTGACGAGTGCACCAACGACCTGGACATCCCCACCATGACGATCCTGGAGGACTACCTGTCCGCCTTTACAGGGATCGTAGTGACTGTCTCTCATGATCGGTATTTCCTGGACAATGTGGCGGACCGGATCTTTGAGTTCTGCGGAGGAGGAGCTCTCAGACAGTATGAGGGAGGCTATACGGACTACATCGAGACAAAGGGGCGGGAGGAGATTTCCGCCGGGATCCACAGTCAGGCTCCGGGAAAGAAGAGCGAGGCAGAAGCACAGGATAAAAGCGGGGCGAAGGACTGGAAGCAGCACAGGAACGCAAAGCTCAAATTCTCCTACAAAGAACAGAGAGAGTACGAGACCATTGATGAGGACATAGCGGCCCTGGAGGAGAAGCTGGAGGAGCTGGACGGGGAGATTATGGCCAACGCTACCAACTCGGCAAAGCTTGGGGAGCTGATGGAGAAAAAGGAGCAGGCGCAGGCAGAGCTGGACGAGAAGATGGAACGGTGGGTCTATCTGACAGAGCTGGCCGAGAAAATAGAGGGGCAGAAGTAGGATTTACGGAAGCAAAATTTCCTGAAAATAAAAGTTTCTGGAAACTGCTTGACAAAACTATATAGAATTGCTATTATAAAAAAACAGAACGCACTCTGTTTTTGAAAAATCAAATGAAAAGAGGTGCAGATATGAATAGGGTATTTTCACTGCTGGTTGACAACACGCCGGGTGTGCTGAGTCGAATTTCAGGACTTTTCAGCCGGCGGGGCTACAGTATCGACAGCATTACCGCAGGTGTGACCGCCGATCCCCGCTTTACAAGAATTACGATCGTGTCAAGTGGCGACGAGCTGATCCTCTCTCAGATTGAGAAGCAGGTACGCAAGCTGGAGGATGTCATTGAGATCAAGGTGCTGAAAGAGGGCGAGTCCGTTTACCGCGAGCTGATCATGGTGAAGGTGAGAGCCAACGCGGCCCAGAGGGCGGAGATCATCTCCGTGGCAGATATTTTCCGGGCCAAGGTGGTGGATGTGGAGAAGGAGTCCCTGATGCTGGAGCTGACAGGAAATCAGTCCAAGCTGGAGGCTTTCTTAAATCTCCTTGACGGCTATGAGATACTGGAGCTGGCGAGAACCGGAATTACCGGACTGTCCAGAGGAGTCAAGAACATCACTGTGATTGACGAGAACGGACAGAAGAGGACATGGAACCCGGACGACGGTGCCAAGTAAAATGTGCATGCTAAAGGACTAAAGCCTTTAACAATATAAAGATTATATTTTAGGAGGAATGTAAAAATGGCAGCAAGAATTTTTTACCAGGAAGACTGTAATTTATCAGCACTGGAAGGACAGAAGATCGCAATCATCGGATACGGAAGCCAGGGACATGCCCACGCGCTGAACCTGAAAGAGTCCGGATGCGATGTCATCGTAGGACTTTACGAGGGAAGCAAGTCCTGGGCCAAGGCTGAGGCACAGGGATTTAAGGTATACACAGCAGCAGAGGCCGCAAAGCAGGCTGACGTGATCATGATCCTGATCAACGATGAGAAGCAGGCTGATATGTACAAGAAGGACATCGAGCCGAACCTGGAAGAGGGCAACATGCTGATGTTCGCACACGGCTTCAACATCCATTTCGGATGCATCAAGCCGCCGAAGAACGTGGATGTTACTATGATCGCTCCGAAGGCTCCGGGCCACACAGTAAGAAGCGAGTACCAGGCTGGAAAAGGAACTCCCTGCCTGATCGCTGTTGAGCAGGACGCAACAGGAAAGGCCTGGGACCGTGCACTGGCTTACGGACTGGCTATCGGCGGAGCAAGAGCCGGACTTCTGGAGACAACCTTCCGTGTTGAGACAGAGACAGACCTCTTCGGTGAGCAGGCTGTTCTTTGCGGCGGCGTATGCGCTCTGATGCAGGCTGGATTTGAGACACTGTGCGAGGCAGGATATGATCCGAGAAACGCATACTTTGAGTGTATCCACGAGATGAAGCTGATCGTAGACCTGATCTACCAGAGCGGCTTTGCCGGAATGAGATACTCCATCTCCAACACAGCAGAGTACGGTGATTACATCACAGGACCGAAGATCATCACAGAGGATACAAAGAAGGCTATGAAGAAGATCCTCTCCGATATCCAGGACGGCTCCTTCGCAAAAGAGTTCCTGCTGGATATGTCAGACGCCGGACGTCAGGTTCACTTCAAGGCCATGAGAAAGCTGGCTGCAGAGCATCCGTCAGAGAAGGTCGGAGAAGAGATCAGAAAGCTTTACAGCTGGAACGGCGAGGACAAGCTGATCAACAACTAATCAGAAATCCTACATATATAAAAGAGATGAAGAAAAGGCATCTTACGGAGCGGAAGCTCCGGAGGATGCCTTTTTTAGATGCGTTATGCGCCTACGAATAGAAGTCGATCCGCTTGGTGCTTTCGTCTATGCGATAGTCCAGGTCAAAGAGCCCGGCGAAATCCTCGACCTTCAGGCCGACGCAGAAGCGGGCACCCACCTCCGTGTCCTCATCCGCGGTGACAAAGGGAAGGTTTAGTGGCTCTCCATTTTTCATCACGTTGAATTCCATAATCGCATTATCGGAGAACTGGCTCTCCATCTGCCAGGTGTCGTCTTCGATCTTCCAGGATGACAGCCACAGTCCCTCCTCCGGCTCCAGGCAGTAGCTGCCACCCAGGGCGCTGACATACTCCCGCACGATCAGAGGCACGCTGGCGGAGTCGGTGACATATCCGATATCGCATGGAAGCATGTAGGAGCCGGTCTCCTGGCTGTACCAGCAGTAGCAGAAACGATCCGTGATCAGGGACCACTGGTTGACGGAGTCCTCCTGGCTGTTGTAGGTCATTTTTTTACCGTCCAGATAAATCGAGTCCAGTCTGGTCATGTGCTTACCGCGGGTGTATTCCTCGGGGATAGCGGCTAACTCGTCCAACTGGTTGTCCACGCACATCTGTGCATACTCATCGGCAAGCCGCTGGTACAGCTCCTCCTGAGAGCGGAGTCCGTTGATCCCAAAGTCCGCCATGTTGATCCAGCTCTGGTGGGCCTCCATATCCTCCTGCGAAGGGTACCAGGCCAGGTGCACGCTTGTCAGGGGATTGTTCCAGAGAAAGTCCTCGTCATTGTAGTCAAGCTCCTCCCGGTAAACATCCCCCGCGCGGGCCATGACTTCAGCGACCTGCCCGAGATCGTCAAAGGAGAGAAGACCGATCCACCCGTCGTCGTAGGTGGGAAGCTCCTCCAGGATACGGACGGCCCTGTCGTAATAGAGGTCATGGATCTCCGACACGTAGGTGCAGGAGATTTCCTTTGAGTAAAGAATTGTGCTGCTCCCGTCAATCGTGACGTTTTTCAGATAGCTGTTGGCTGTGAATGTGAGGTCCCGCTCCCTGGAGCGGAAGGTGTACTCTGCATTTTTGGGACGGTCCTCCACCTGCTCTGATGAGACCAGCTCAAACTCCTCATCCGGGCAGACGGAGCGGACGTAGTCCAGCACCTCCTCCTCGCCGTACACATCGCTGTCAATGGTGGTGCAGGAGGCAAGGAGGAGGGAGGAGAGAAGAGCGGCGAGCAGGGCGGGGAGGACGCGCCTCTTTAAATGTCTTTGTGTTTTCTGTCTGTTCATATTGACCCCTCATATTTTATAAAAAATCTAGTATTGAGTTTCTCATGGTTTGATTATATCATAGAGAAAAAGAGGGGGATATATTATATGGAGAACAAAATTATTTACAGTGAGATACCGGACAATCTGAGGGAGCAGAGTGAAAATTTAAAGGAGCCTGTCGACATTGCCCATATGATTTTTTTCCCGGTAGTTCCATTTCTTTTGAGCGTGGACCAGTGGCTTGAGATACCCAGAGAAGATCTTTACTTTTACAAAGCGAGATATTTTGTGTTTTCGCTCATCCTTTCTCTTCTCCCCGTCCTTGTCGGCTTTTTATATGCCAGGCGGAAGGCGAGAAAGAGGCAGGAGAAGATATGCCGATGCATGGAACGCGCACAGCAGGAGGACTGCATACTGACATTTTCAGAAGAAGGGATATGTCTTTTCTCCAAGAAAACAGGAGAAGCAAAAGATATCCCGTATGAAGGTGTGAAGGAGATACTCGAAGAGAGGGATGCTTTTCATATTCTGTTGGACAGGGGAGAAAAGACATTTCTGAAAAAATATCTGGACTTTGAGAGCATGGAAAAGCTGGAGACACTATCGAAAATCTATTGCCCGGACAGATATGTGCGGGAGGGAGAAGAAAAAGTGGAGGAGATCTCAGTCTCTATCCCGGCCATTTCCAGCGATACGTGGACAAAGATCCGTGGAAAGCTGCGCACAGATGAGGCAAAGAAAGCGGTTCGGGCCTATACAGCCCGGTTCACAAGGGAAATGGAGATAAAGGAAGATCAGACATTCATAGCAGGGGGAGTGGCCATAACCGCGATGGGAGTCGTGATTTCTTACTTTGAAAGCGGAGACTTTTCCCACATTTTAGCTGTCTTTGCCACTCTGTTAGGTCTGGCTCTGACTGGATATAGCCAGGCGCTGCGTGGTCTGATGTGGGCCTTCCTCCGGCTGTGCGGCATACCTTCGTTCTATGAGGCAATTAGAAAGCGGGATGAATATGCCGCAAAGGAATACCGTCTTGGCAAAGAGGGGATTTGTGATCAGATGACTGGCATTTTTTATCCGTATGACAATATCGGGCCTGTCATCGAGACAGAAGAGGAACTGAGGGTGGGATGCGTTTTTACATATGAAAAAGGCAACGACCCGGAACAATTTGACAGGCTGCGCGCTATGCTGAAAAAATATACGCCGGACCAGTACAGATACTATGAATTTTCGGGAGAGGCAGAAGAGAAGAAGGAAGGGAAGGCCGGGTATATTGCGGCGGCTGTTGCCCTTCTGTTTGTCCTCTTTGGCCGTTTCCTGCTCCCGCCCTGGTATGAGACGGATTTATTTATCCGTTTTCTGGCGGTTCCCAGGGATGTATATTTAGACAGCCTTTTTCGCTAAAGAGTACCGAACAAAATCTATACAAAAATATATCTGACAACATTCCATTTTTTGCTAATTTGTGCTAAAATATGAACTAGCAGAAAAAAAGAAAAAACTGCCCGCGGCAGAAGGGAGGAATTGTGTAATGGATACGAATTTTGAGGATCTGCGCTCATGGAAAAATCCGAAGGCGCGCGTAAAAATCATGAAGGGGCATTTTGTTACCACACATTCACACGTCAATACATATATTGACCTGTCCACCATGAAGTCCAGGTGCAACAATGCCAGAGAGACTGCCAAGGTGATGGCTGAGCCCTATCTGGCATCCACGGAGATCGACACGATCGTGTGTCTGGACGGCATGGAAGTGGTGGGAACATTTATTGCGGACATTCTGTCCAGGCCCGGAACCGTCTCCATCAACACAGGAAAAAATATTTCCGTTGTCACACCGGAGACAGACAGGGCCGGCCAGATGATCTTTCGGGACAACACGAAGCGCATGATCGACGGCCAGAGGATCCTGATCGTTGCAGGTCTTATCACAACGGGAAAAACTATGATGCAGTCCATAGAGAGCGTTCTCTACTATGGCGGAATAGTAAACGGCATCTGCGCCGCTTTCAGCCTTGTCTCCAAGGTGGCGGGGATGGACATCAACGCGGTGTTTACCCAGAAAGAGGTGCTCGGGTACGAGAAGTACTCTGACGGCGACTGCCCCATGTGTGCGGCTGGGAAGAAGGTAGATGCCTTTGTAAACAGCTACGGATATTCGGCTCTCTAAGTGGTTTCAGAGAGAGTTTTGAGGACAAAAAAAGACAACCACTGACGGTATGGTTGTCTTTTTTGTCTTCACTTTATTATTAAGCAATTCCGTTAACAGCTTTTGCTAAACGGGAAATCTTTCTTGCGCAAGTGTTCTTGTGATAAACACCCTTGCTTCCTGCTTTGTTGATCTCGATTGTAGCAACTCTCAGAGCTTCTGCAGCAGCAGCGGCATCCTTGTGCGCAACGGCTGTCTCAACTTTCTTTACGCAGGTCTTAACTTTAGATTTGATTGCCTTATTTCTAGCAGCCTTTGTTTCGTTTACTAAAATTCTTTTTTTAGCAGATTTGATGTTAGCCAACTTGTCCACCTCCATTAAAACTATTTCGAATTAATCGATGACCGTTCGTTAGAGCCGGACACGGACGTTCTAACGAAACATACTATTGTATTTTATGCCAAGGTTTCCCGGATGTCAATACATATTTCTGAAAATATTGCAAAAACTATCGGTAAACCAAAAGACTGAAGTGAGGTTATCAGACATGATCGAGAAGTACAGTATCCGAACAGACCTGGCCCTGGAGCAGAAGGAGCGCTTTGAGGCGGACAATGTGGAAATTTCCGGGGTGGTGCTGGAGGAAAAGTATGATGAGGAGAGGGACATCAAAGTCACGACTGTCAGGATCGAGACGGAAAACGGAGCCAGGACGATGGGAAAGCCGGTAGGGACCTACATTACCCTGGAGGCCCCGGAGCTGGCAGTGCCGGACGAGGGATACCACAGGGAGGTCTCGGAGGAGATCCTCCGCTTTCTCAGGCGGCTTCTTGATATGGGGAAAGAGGATTACTCTGTCCTTGTGGTCGGCCTTGGAAACCGACAGGTGACGCCGGATGCGCTGGGGCCTTATGTGGCGGACAATCTGAACATTACCAGGCACATCGTGAAGGAGTACGGCAAATATGCCATGGGGAAGGACCAGGTGCGGCTTCTGAGCGCCATTGTGCCCGGGGTCATGGGACAGACCGGGATGGAGACTGTGGAGATCATAAGGGGCGTGGTGAGAGAGACAAAGCCGGACGCGGTCATCGCCATTGACGCGCTGGCGGCCAGGAATTCCAGGAGGCTGAACCGGACCGTGCAGATCTCAGACACAGGGATCAGTCCGGGCTCGGGGATCGGGAATCAGAGAAGCGCTATCACAGAGGAGACAGTAGGAGTCCCGGTCGTCGCTATCGGTGTACCCACAGTGGTGGACGCCGCCACGATCGTAGGCGACGCCATGGAAAACCTGATCGCCCAGATGGAGCGCTCGGAGACTATGAAGGGCGTGGGGGTTGTTCTCCAGGGGTACAATGCGGCCGAAAAGTATGAGCTTGTCAAGGAGCTGATTGCCCCGCACCTGAACGGCATGTTTGTGACGCCGAAGGATGTGGACGAGACAGTCAAGCGGATCAGCTTCACTATATCAGAGGCACTGAACCGGCTTTTCGCATAATGCAGGCGGAAATCTCATATAGTGTAAAAGCGGCAGAATGGACCGGAGAATATGAGACGAGCAGGTGGAAGAGCTGTTGAGAAAGAGATGGAGATTAAACAGAATAGGAATCGGGGTGATCCTGCTTCTGCTGACCGCCTACGGGTCAGTACAGGCAGGATTTCGTCCTGTGGGCAGCGTGGGAGGACATCTGGCGGAGGCCCTTCTGGGGAACTCGGAGAAAATGTTTTTGCCGGGAGCCTTTTACATAGAGAACGGGGCGGAGCTCTCCGCAGCGGATCTGCTGGCGAAGGGCATCAGTCTTCTGGCCCCCATCGGCACCTACGTGGATGGGCAGGAGAGTGAGGAGACCGATGTGGAGGATGCGGCAACCTACCAGATGATCCTGTCCCAGCAGGCCAGTGATGAAAATGAGGTGGGCGCCGACGGCACTCTGGTCAGCGGCACAGACGACTCTGACCAGACGACCATACATACCTCGGGGACACCGATTGATACTTCCATAGAAAAGATGAGCAGCTTTGACTATCTGATCGGCAATTTTTACACAGTGGACAGCACCACTATGATCCGGCCGGATGAGCTGAACGGGGCAGAGCTCCTGAGCAAAAATATGAAGATAGACCAGAGCACGGAGGGGCCGAAGATCCTGATCTACCACACCCACTCCCAGGAGATGTTCGCCGATTCGGTGGAGGGGGATGCGTCCACCTCCATCGTGGGGATCGGGGATTATCTGACTGCGCTCCTAAACGACACGTATCACATTCCTACCATGCACCATACAGCTGTCTACGACCTGATAGACGGGAAGCTGGACAGGAGCCTTGCCTACGACCTGGCAAAGCCGGATCTTCAGAAGATATTGGATGAAAACCCGAGCATTGAGGTTGTGATCGACCTGCACAGAGATGGGGTGAACGAGGGAACCCATCTGGTGACAGAGGTGAACGGGAAACCCACTGCTCAGATCATGTTTTTTAACGGGCTGAGTAAGACCAGGGCCAACGGGGAGATCGACTATCTGGCCAATCCGTACATACAGGATAACCTGGCTTTCTCTCTGCAGATGCAGGTGGCGGCTAACAATGAGTACCCGGGATTTACCAGGCGGATCTACCTGAGAGGATACCGCTATAACATGCACTTTAAGCCCAAGAGCCTCCTTGTGGAGGCGGGGGCCCAGACCAACACGGTGGAGGAGATGAGAAACGCCATGGAGGTGCTGGCAGACCTGCTGCACACAGTGCTGGTGGGGTAAGCGTCCTTTTTCTGTTTGCAAGCCCCTACATTTTGTGCTAATATTGAAACAGTGCGTAGAAAAATACCAGAAATTGGAGAGGAAGGATTAGGAGCAACATGGCGAACAAAAACACGTATGATGCAGACAGCATTGCTGTGCTGGAGGGACTGGAGGCGGTCCGGAAGCGCCCGGGCATGTATATAGGAAGCGTCTCCACAAAGGGGCTGAACCACCTGATCTACGAGATCGTGGACAACTCAGTGGACGAACATCTGGCCGGCTACTGCAGTGAAATCCGGGTCACACTGGAGAAGGACGGATCCTGTACGGTCAGCGACAACGGGCGCGGCGTCCCTGTGGGTATGCACGCGAAAGGCGTCCCGGCAGCGAGACTTGTCTACACGACTCTCCATGCCGGTGGAAAATTTGACGACTCCGCCTACAAGACAAGCGGCGGTCTACACGGCGTGGGCTCATCGGTAGTCAACGCCCTCTCTGCCTATATGGATGTGGAGATCAGCAGGGACGGCTATATCCACCATGACCGCTACGAGAGAGGAATTCCGGTGGTGGAGCTGGAGGACGGCCTTCTTCCCAAAATTGGAAAAACGAAAAGGACAGGGACTAAGGTGAATTTCCTCCCGGATGACACCATCTTTGAGAAGACCAGATTCCGGGGGGAAGAGGTCAAGAGCCGTATGCACGAGACCGCCTACCTCAATCCATCCCTTACTATTATATATGAAGACAAGCGGGGGGCTGAGCCGGAGAAGATCACCTATCACGAGCCGGACGGTATCCTTGGATTTATCCGGGAGCTGAACGAGAAGAAGGAGGCGGTCCACGAGCCGGTCTACTTTAAAGGAGAGGCTGACGGCATCGAGGTGGAGGCGGCCTTCCAGTACGTCAATGAATTTCACGAGAATGTGCTGGGATTTTGTAATAACATCTACAATGCAGAGGGGGGAACCCACCTGACCGGCTTTAAGACAACCTTCACCACAGTTATGAACCAGTATGCCAGAGAGCTGGGTATTCTGAAGGAGAAGGACGCCAACTTTACCGGGGCGGATATCCGCAACGGTATGACTGCCATCATTTCCATCAAGCACCCGGATCCAAGATTTGAGGGACAGACAAAGACTAAGCTGGACAATCCGGATGCCGCCAAGGCAGTCAGCAAGGTGACAGGCGACGAGATTGTCCGGTATTTTGACAGAAATCTGGACAACCTGAAAAAGGTTCTTTCCTGCGCGGAGAAGGCGGCCAAGATCAGGAAGACGGAGGAGAGGGCAAAGACGAACCTTCTCACGAAGCAGAAATATTCCTTTGACAGCAACGGAAAGCTGGCCAACTGTGAGAGCAGGGACGCCTCCAAATGCGAGATCTTTATCGTGGAGGGGGACTCTGCCGGGGGCTCGGCAAAGACGGCCAGAGACAGAATGTTCCAGGCCATTCTTCCCATTAGGGGAAAGATCCTGAATGTGGAGAAGGCCAGCATTGACAAGATCCTGGCCAACGCGGAGATCAAGACCATGATCAATGCCTTTGGCTGCGGATTTTCGGAAGGGTACGGAAACGATTTTGACATTTCCAAGCTGAGATACGACAAGATCATTATTATGGCCGATGCGGACGTGGACGGAGCGCATATCTCCACCCTGCTTCTGACGCTCTTTTACCGCTTCATGCCGGAGCTCATCTACGAGGGACATGTGTATATCGCCATGCCGCCCCTCTACAAGGCTATGCCGGGGAAGGGGGAGGAGGAGTACCTCTACGATGACAAGGCGCTGGAACGATACAGAAAGACCCACGACGGCCCCTTTACTTTGCAGAGGTACAAGGGACTGGGAGAGATGGACGCGGAGCAGCTCTGGGAGACAACGCTGAACCCTGAGACCCGGATCCTGAAGCTGGTGGAGATTGAGGACGCCAGGATGGCCTCCGGCGTGACGGAGATGCTGATGGGCAACGAGGTTCCGCCCCGCCGGGCATTTATCTACGAAAACGCGACAGAGGCGGAGCTGGATATATAGAAGGGAGTAAAGAAAGATGCCGGAAGAACAGATCATACGGACAGAATATTCCGACCTGATGAAAAAATCATATATTGACTACGCCATGAGCGTGATCATTGCCAGAGCTCTCCCGGATGTCCGGGACGGCCTGAAGCCTGTCCAGAGGCGTACTCTCTACGATATGCATGAGCTGGGCATCCGCTGGGACAGGCCCTACAGGAAATGCGCCCGTATTGTGGGAGATACCATGGGTAAATACCACCCTCACGGGGACAGCTCCATCTACGAGGCGCTGGTAGTCATGGCCCAGGATTTCAAGAAGGGCATGGTGCTGGTGGACGGTCACGGAAACTTCGGCTCCATCGAGGGGGACGGAGCCGCGGCCATGAGGTACACGGAGGCCAGGCTGGCCAAATTTACCCAGATGGCCTTTCTCCAGGACCTGGACAAGGACGTGATCAATTTTGTCCCCAATTTCGACGAGACGGAGAAGGAGCCTGAGGTGCTGCCGGTGCGCGTCCCCAACCTTCTTGTCAACGGAGCGGAGGGAATTGCGGTGGGTATGGCCACCAGCATCCCCACCCACAATCTGGGGGAGGTCATTGACGCGGTCAAGGCCTACATGAAAAACAGCGACATCAGCACAAGACAGCTGATGAAATACGTGAAGGGACCGGATTTCCCCACCGGAGGGATCGTGGTCAACAAGGACGACCTGCCGGACATCTACGAGACCGGCGTGGGTAAGATCAAGATCCGGGGAAAGGTGGAAGTGGAGGACATGAAGGGCGGCAAGCAGCGACTTGTCATCACAGAGATCCCCTACACCATGATCGGCTCCGGCATCGGGAAGTTCCTAAATGATGTGTGCGCCCTGGTGGAGACAAAGAAGACCGGGGACATTGTGGACATTTCCAACCAGTCCTCCAAGGAGGGCATCCGCATTGTCATTGAGCTGAAAAAAGGTGCGGATGTGAAAAATCTGACCAACATGCTCTACAAGAAAACCCGGCTGGAGGACACCTTTGGCGTCAACATGCTGGCTGTGGCGGACGGCCGTCCGGAGACCATGGGCCTTAAGAAGATCATCGAGCACCATGTGGACTTCCAGTTCGAGCTGGCCACCAGAAAATACAAGACGCTTCTGGCTAAGGAGCAGGAGAAAAAGGAGATCCAGGAAGGCCTCATCAAGGCCTGCGACGTCATTGACCTGATCATCGAGATCCTCCGGGGCAGCCGGAATGTCCAGGACGCCAAGGCCTGCCTCACCCAGGGGATCACGGAGAACATCACATTCAAGTCAAAGATCTCGAAAAAGATGGCCTCCATGCTCCGGTTTACGGAGCGGCAGGCGGACGCTATTTTGCAGATGCGCCTGTACCGGCTCATCGGACTGGAGATCGATGCCCTCATGAAGGAGCACGAGGAGACGCTTGCCAACATTGCCCGGTATGAGGACATCCTGAACAATTACGACTCCATGGCGGACGTGATCATCCAGGAGCTGGACGCCTTCAAAAAGGAGTTTGCCGTGCCCCGCAGAACCGTCGTGGAAAACGGGGAAGAGGCAGTCTTTGAGGAGAAGAAGATCGAGGAGCAGGAGGTAGTCTTCCTTATGGACCGCTTTGGCTACGCCAGATGCGTGGACACCTCCACTTATGAGAGAAACCGGGAGGCGGCGGACAGCGAGAACAAGTTCGTCCTCACCTGCCTCAACACAGGAAAAATCTGTATCTTTACAGATACGGGAAAAATGCACCAGGTGAAGGTGCTGGATGTGCCCTACGGAAAATTCCGGGATAAGGGCCAGCCCATAGACAATATGAGCAACTTTGACAGCACCGCCGAGGAGATCGTCTACATGTGCGACGCGGAGCAGATGCGCTTTGCCATGCTTTTCTTTGCCACAAGGCAGGGAATGGTCAAGAAGGTGGCCGGAACCGAGTTCCAGGTGTCCAAGCGGACCATAGCCGCCACCAAGCTGCAGGAGGGAGATGCCCTTGTCACTGTGGCTGTGATCAACGACAACCAGTACGTGGTGTTGCAGACAAAGGACGGCTATTTCCTGCGTTTCCACGCGGAGGAGGTCTCCGAGAAGAAGAAGGGCGCCGTCGGCGTCCGGGGCATCAAGCTTCGGAAGAACGACGAGCTGGAGGCCGCCTATCTCTTTGAGGACGGGGAGGACCCGAAGGCCATCTACAGGGAGAAGGAGGTGGCCCTGAACCGGCTGCGGATCGGGAAGAGAGACACCCAGGGAGTGAAAAACCGGGGATGATTAGGAAAAATCTGTGTAAAACCCCTTGATTTCCCGAAAAAGGAGTGCTATACTATATGCCAGTTACATAAGCATGCGGCAGAAGAGTGGACGAAAGTTCACTCTTCTTTATATGATAGGGAGCTTTTCCATTTTTCATATATTTTCCGCTGGATCTATGTCTTTATCAGCGCCGGGGAGGCGCACAGGTACGATAGGAGGTTTTACATTGGCGAAGAGAGAAGCGTATGAACAGAAGACCGAGGAAATCCTTCTTCCTATTATGGAGAGGAACGGATTTGAACTGGTGGACGTAGAGTATGTCAAGGAGGGCGGCAACTGGTACTTGAGGGCCTATATCGACAAGCCGGGCGGTATCAATGTGGATGACTGTGAGATGGTCAGCAGAGAGCTGTCAGATATACTGGACGAGAAGGACTTTATTGACGAGGCCTACATCCTGGAGGTCAGCTCGCCGGGACTTGGACGCCCGCTGAAAAAGGAGAAGGATTTCAAGAGGAGCCTTGGCCAGGAGGTGGATGTCCGCACGTACCGGATGGTGGATAAGAGGAAAGAATTCACCGGGATCCTGAAGGATTATGATAAGGACACTGTAACGATAGAAATGGAAGATGGAAGCTTAAAAACATTTGAGAAAGGCGATATCGCGCTTATTCGTCTGTCATTCGATTTTTAATTTAGGAGGAAAGACACATGAACACAGAATTACTGGAAGCGTTGAATATTTTGGAAAAGGAAAAGGACATCAGCAAGGATACACTGATGGATGCCATTGAGAATTCTCTCATCAATGCCTGCAAGAACCATTTTGGAAAGGCGGACAATATCAAGGTCATCATGGACAGAGAGACATGCGACTACAAGCTTCTGCAGGAGAAGACGGTTGTGGAGGAAGTGGAAGACAAGGTGGAGGAGATCAGCCTCGAGGACGCCAAGAACATTGACAGCAAATACGAGCTGGGCGATGTGGTCCAGATCCCGGTAGAGTCCAAATCCTTCGGTCGTATCGCCACACAGAACGCCAAGAACCTCATTCTTCAGAAGATCCGCGAGGAGGAGAGAAAGGTCATCTACGACCAGTATTTTGAGAAAGAGAAGGATATCGTGACAGGTATCGTTCAGCGCTATGTCGGAAAGAACATCAGCATCAACCTGGGCAAGGCGGACGCCATGCTGACAGAGAACGAGCAGGTGAAGGGCGAGGTGTTCAAGCCCACAGAGCGCATCAAGCTCTACGTGGTGGAGGTTAAAAACACCACAAAGGGGCCGAAGATCCTCGTGTCGCGTACACACCCGGAGCTGGTAAAACGGCTTTTTGAGGCGGAGGTCACCGAGGTGAAGGATGGCATCGTGGAGATCAAGAGCATTGCCAGAGAGGCTGGAAGCCGTACAAAGATCGCTGTCTGGTCCAATGATCCGGACGTAGATCCGGTGGGAGCCTGCGTGGGCATGAACGGCGCCAGGGTCAACGCCATTGTAAATGAGCTGAGAGGCGAGAAGATCGACATCATCAACTGGGATGAGAACCCGGGTATCCTGATCGAGAACGCTCTGAGCCCGGCCAAGGTCATCTCCGTTATGGCTGACCCGGACGAGAAGACGGCCAGCGTCATCGTGCCGGATTACCAGCTCTCACTTGCCATCGGCAAAGAGGGACAGAACGCAAGGCTTGCGGCCCGTCTGACCGGCTACAAGATCGACATCAAGAGCGAGACACAGGCCATTGAGTCCGGCGAGCTCCCGGAGAACTACATGGAGCTGGGCGAAGGCGTATACGAGGAGGAAGTATACGAGGACGGCTACGATGACAGCTATGATGAGAACTACGATGACTACGGCTATGAAGAGGACGGCTACGGCGAAGAGGATGAGGAGTACGGCGACGGCTATGACCAGGAGGATGAGCCGTACAGCGAAGACCAGGATGACATAGAATTCCACGAGACAGAAGAATAGGTGATTATTTGAGCAATAATAAAAAAGTTCCCATGCGCAAATGCGTGGGGTGCCAGGAAATGAAGAGTAAAAAAGAGATGCTGCGCATTATCAGGACCCAGGAAGGAGAGTTCCTGCTGGATGCCACCGGAAAGAAGAACGGCAGGGGAGCCTATATCTGCCCTTCCTCTGAGTGCCTCTCAAAGGCCATCAGGCAGAAGGGGCTGGAGCGGTCATTCAAGCAGGCAATCCCGCAGGATGTCTACGAGATGCTGGAAAGGGAGATGAGAGAGAGTGAGTCAAAGTAAAGCCCTGTCCATGATCGGACTGGCGACCAAGGCGGGAAAGACGGCAAGCGGAGAGTTCTGTACGGAGAAAGAAGTAAAGACAGGAAGAGCCGCGCTTGTGATCGTCGCCGGGGATGCGTCGGATAATACAAAGAAAAAATTCCGGAATATGTGCGAGTATTACAAGGTGCCCATCTGTTTTTATGCGGATAAGGATACGCTTGGCCACGCCATGGGAAAAGAATTCCGGGCATCTCTGGCAGTCCTGGACGCCGGGTTTGCAAAAGGGATCATGAAACATCTGGATACGGAAAGATAATGATGCTGCATAGAGGAGGTATTTGCATGTCGAAAATTAGAGTGTATGAGCTTGCCAAGGAGCTCGACAGATCCAGCAAGGAGCTGATGGAGTTTCTGGCAGAGAAAAATATAACAGTAAAAAGCAATATGAGCTCCCTGGAGGAAGAGGAGACTCAGATGCTGAGAAAGGCATTTGGAAAGAAGAAGGAGGAGGCTCCAAAGAAGGAAGAGGCTCCCAGGAAGAAGAACATTGTCCATGTCTTCCGTCCTCAGAACAGCCGCGACGGAAAGAACCTGATGCGCCAGGGAAGGGCTCAGGGACAGAAGGGAGCCGGCGCGCGTCCGGCAGCACCCGGGGAGAGACCGCAGGCAGGACGTCCGGGGGCAAGACCACAGGGCGACAGACCGGAGAGAGCCCAGGGAGGGGCGCGCCCGGCAGGACGCCCGGAGAGGCCGCAGACAGAGCGGGCTCACAGCGACAGACAGAGGGCAGAAGGACGTCCACAGGGCGACAGACCGGAGAGAGCCCAGGGAGGAACACGTCCGGCAGGAGGAGCTGAGAGAAGCCAGGGCGGCGCGCGCCCGGCAGGACGTTCAGACAGACCTCAGGGGACAAGAGGCGGCGACAGAAGAGACGGACGCCCCCAGGGAAGACCCTCTCAGGACAGAAGAGACGACCGGCGTGACGGCGGCGAGAGAGGCGACAGAAGGCCGGGACAGCGCTCCGGCAGAGGCTTTGAGGGAGAGAGAAGAGACGACAGACAGGGCAGCCGTGACGGTAGGAGCGGCCGCTTTGGCGACAACAAGGACCGCCAGCCCAGAAAGAATTCCTCTATCCCCGCGCCTGCCCTGGAGGGACAGAAGCCCCAGAGAGCAAAGGGAAAGGGCAAGGACGATTACAGGAAGAAGGATTACCGCGGCGACGAGGACGACAGAATGACAAAGGGCAAGGGCAAGAAGCAGGAGTCCAAGAACCAGCTTCAGAAGCCGCAGCATAAGGAGCAGAAGCAGGAAGAGCAGATCAAGTCCATCGTCATCCCTGAGGTGCTGACCATCCAGGAACTGGCAGACAAGATGAAGGTCGTTCCGTCTGTTATCATAAAGAAGCTGTTTATGCAGGGCAAGATCGTCACAGTAAACCAGGAGATCGACTATGACACAGCGGAGGAGATTGCCCTTGAGTTTGACATCCTCTGCGAGAAGGAAGAGGTAGTGGACGTGATCGAGGAGCTCCTCAAGGAAGAGGAGGAGGACGAGAAGAAGATGAAGAAGCGTCCTCCGGTAGTCTGCGTCATGGGTCATGTAGACCACGGCAAGACCTCCCTTCTGGATGCCATCCGCCACACGAACGTGACAGACAGAGAGGCCGGCGGTATCACCCAGCACATCGGAGCCTACGTGGTGGAGGTAAACGGGGAGAAGATCACATTCCTGGATACACCGGGACATGAGGCGTTTACCGCCATGCGTATGCGCGGCGCCAACTCCACAGATATCGCCATCCTGGTGGTGGCTGCGGACGACGGCGTGATGCCCCAGACAGTGGAGGCCATCAACCATGCCAAGGCCGCGGGAGTCGAGATCATCGTTGCCATCAACAAGATCGACAAGCCCAGCGCCAACATTGACCGGGTGAAGCAGGAGCTGGCAGAGCACGAGCTGATCCCCGAGGACTGGGGCGGAAGCACAGTGTTCGTACCTGTGTCCGCCAAGACAGGCGAGGGACTCTCTGACCTCATGGAGATGATCATCCTGACTGCGGAGATGATGGAGCTGAAGGCGAACCCCAACCGCCGGGCAAGGGGACTTGTGATCGAGGCGCAGCTGGATAAGGGAAGAGGCCCGGTTGCCACTGTACTCGTGCAGAAGGGAACTCTCCGGGTAGGCGATCCGGTTGCGGCCGGCAGCTCATTCGGAAAGGTGAGAGCCATGATGGACGACAAGGGAAGACGGGTCAAGGAGGCCGGTCCTTCCATGCCGGTGGAGATCCTGGGTCTCAACGACGTCCCCAACGCGGGGGAGGTCCTTGTGGGCTGCAAGAACGAGAAGGAGGCCCGCAGCTTTGCGGACACCTTTATTTCACAGAACAAGGCGAAGCTTCTGGAGGAGACAAAATCCAAGCTGTCTCTTGACGATCTGTTTACCCAGATCAAGGAGGGCAATCTGAAAGAGCTGGGCATCGTCGTGAAGGCTGATGTACAGGGCTCTGTGGAGGCCCTGAAGCAGAGCCTCCTGAAGCTGTCCAACGACGAGGTGGTTGTGAAGGTCATCCACGGAGGAGTGGGAGCCATCAACGAGTCGGATGTCAGCCTTGCCTCTGCCTCCAACGCCATCATTATCGGATTTAACGTGCGTCCGGATGCTGTGGCCAAGGAGACGGCTGAGAGAGAAGGAGTGGATATCCGCCTGTACCGCGTGATCTATAATGCCATCGAGGATGTGGAGGCAGCCATGAAGGGTATGCTGGATCCCGTCTTCGAGGAGAAGGTGCTGGGACATGCGGAGATTCGTCAGACCTTCAAGGCATCCGGCGTGGGAACCATCGGCGGAGCCTATGTGATGGACGGAACATTTGAGAGAGACTGTCAGGCGAGGATCATTCGTGACGGCGTTGTCATCTACGACGGCAAGCTTGCGTCCTTAAAGAGATTTAAGGACGATGTCAAAGAGGTGAGATCCGGATACGAGTGCGGCTTTGTCTTTGAGAATTACAATGATATTAAAGAGGGAGACCAGGTGGAGGCCTACAAGATGGTTGAGATTCCGAGATAGGCTTCCCGTCTGGCTGCCGCAGTAAGGAGAGAGATCTATGAGAAAGAACAGCATTAAGAATACAAGAGTCAACACGGAAGTGCTAAGGGAACTCTCCAACATCCTCAGGGGCGGCATCAAGGATCCGCGGATCGCGCCGTGGACCTCTGTCGTCGCTGTGGAGGTGGCCCCGGATTTAAAGACCTGCAAGGCCTACATCAGCGTGCTGGGAGACGAGAAGGCCCAGGCTGATACCATTGCCGGCCTGAAAAGCGCGGAGGGCTATATCCGGAGGGAGCTGGCACATACACTGAACATGAGAAACACGCCGGAGATCCGGTTCATTCTGGATCAGTCCATTGAGTACGGCGTCAATATGTCCAAAAAGATAGCAGACGTAACCAAAGGCATGGATCAAAAAGGAGATGCGGAGGATGCAGAATAAACTGGCAGAACTTCTGGAGGGAAAGACCTCTGTTGCAATAGGCGGACACGTGCGGCCCGACGGCGACTGCGTCGGCGCCTGCATGGGGCTTTACCAGTATTTGAGAAACAACTATAAAGACATAGAGACAGACGTGTACCTGGAGGAGATCCCCTCCCATTTCTCCTTTGTGAAGGGGACCGGGGATATCCGCCATCAGGTGCAGCCGGGAAAAACCTACGACCTGTTTATCTGTCTGGACTGCGGAGATGCGGAGAGGCTGGGCTTCTCCGGCCCTCTCTTCGAGAGCGCAGCGCAGACCTTCTGTGTGGATCACCATATCAGCAACCAGGCCTTTGCGGATGAAAACTATATCGTGCCGGACGCAAGCTCCACCTCGGAGCTGGTCTTCCATCTCCTGGACAGAGAAAAGATAACAAAGGAGATCGCGGAGGCCCTCTACATAGGGATCGTGCACGACACCGGCGTGTTCCAGTATTCCTGCGCAGGGCCGGAGACCTTCCGCATAGCGGCGGACCTGCTGGAGAAGGGAGTGGATGCGCCATCCATCATAGAGAGGACCTATTGTGAAAAGAGCTATGCCCAGAACCAGATCCTGGGACGGGCGCTTCTTGAGAGCATTGTCTTTATGCATGGACAGTGCATTTTCTCCTCAGTCTCCCAGGCGGTGATGAAATTTTACGGTGTGACACCCAAGGAGCTGGATGGAATCGTCAGCCAGCTTCGGATCACGAAGGGCGTGGAGGTGGCCATTTTCCTCTATGAGCAGGAGCCAAATGTCTACAAGGTCAGCCTCCGGTCAAAGGAGAAGGTGGATGTCAGCAGGGTGGCTGTCTACTTTGGAGGCGGCGGCCACGTGAAGGCGGCCGGCTGCACCATGCCCGGCACAGTCCACGATGTGATCAACAACCTGGCAGGGCAGATCGCCCTCCAGCTTGAACCGGAAGAAACGAAGACAGAAGAGGCATAACGCATGTTGGACGGCATTTTCAATGTTTATAAAGAGAAAGGCTACACATCCCACGATGTGGTGGCAAGGCTGAGAGGCATTGCCGGGCAGAAAAAAGTCGGGCATACAGGGACGCTGGATCCGGATGCGGAGGGCGTCCTTCCCGTCTGTCTGGGAAAGGCCACCAAGGTGTGCGACGTGCTGACAGACAAAAGCAAGACCTATCAGGCAGTACTGCTGCTGGGACGAAGGACAGACACCCAGGATATATCCGGGGCCTGCCTGGAGGAGAGAGATACTTCGGGACTTGCAAAGGAGACTGTCAGAAGAGCGGTGGAGAGCTTCCTGGGGGACTATATGCAGACGCCTCCCATGTACTCCGCCTTAAAGGTAGATGGAAAAAAGCTCTACGAACTGGCCCGGGAGGGAAAGACGGTGGAGCGTAAAGCCCGGAAGGTACAGATTCACAGGATAGAGATCAGGAAGGTGGATCTGCCCCGGGTCTGGATCGAGGTGGAGTGCTCCAAGGGAACCTACATCCGCACCCTCTGCGATGACATCGGGGAGCTGCTGGGCGTGGGGGGATGCATGGAGGAGCTTCTGCGTACCAGAGTGGGACATTTCAGGATAGAGGACAGCGTAAGGCTCTCGGAGCTTGAGAGGTACAGGGAGGAGGGCACGCTTGAGGAGCATCTCATACCTGTGGACAGCGTGTTCGCGGACTGTCCCAGGCTGGACGTGCCAGAGCGCCTGGAGCCTCTTTTATACAACGGCAATCCTCTCCGCCTTCCGGAGGGGGAGGACGGTCAGCTGGTGCGCGTGTACGACAGCCGGGGCCGGTTCATTGCGCTGTACCGCTATCAGCAGAAAAAGCATATTTACAAAAATGAAAAGATGTTCTTCAGCCCATAGAGGCAGGACAGGACAGAGGACAAAGAAGGGATCGCAATGCAGTATATAAATGGACTGGAGACCTTCAGCGCGGCAGGCAGGAGCGCTGTGACGCTGGGGAAATTTGACGGCCTGCACAAGGGACATCAGAAGCTTGTGGAGAAAGTAACAGAATACGGCAGGGCAGACGGGCTGAACAGCATTGTATGTGCCTTTGACATGGAGCCCCTGTGCCGGCGTCTGAACCGCCCTTACCAGGTGCTGATGACACAGGAGGAAAGAAAGAGGCATCTGGAGGGACAGGTGGACTATCTGGTTAGCTGCCCCTTTACCGAGAGCTTCAGCCAGATGAGCGCGGAGGATTTTATCCGGGATGTGATCGCCGGACTTTTCCAGGCAGCCTACGTGGTGGTGGGCACGGATTTTCATTTCGGCTATCAGAAGAGAGGGGACGTGCACATGCTGGCCGCCTATCAGCATATCTACGACTATCAGCTCGAGGTGGTGGACAAGGAGCGATACGAGGACCGGGAGATCAGCAGCACCTTTGTGAAGGAGGCGCTGGCGGCTGGGGACATGGCTCTGGCCGAGACACTCCTGGGCTATCCCTACGAGCTGGAGGGGACGGTGGAGCACGGGAAAAAGCTGGGCCGCACCCTGGGCTTTCCCACCTTCAATGTGGAGCCGCCGAAGGAGAAGCTCCTCCCCCCTAACGGCGTCTATCTGGAGCAGGTGGAGGTGGATGGAAGCTGGTACAACGCCATCGGCAACCTGGGCGTCAAGCCCACGGTGACGGACAGCGGCAGGATGCTTGTGGAGAGCTTTCTCCTTGACTACAGCGGCAACGCCTACGGGAAGCGCGTGAAGATTAGGCTCAGGGCCTTCCGCCGTCCGGAGCAGAGGTTTCGGGACGTGGAGGAGATGAAGCGCCATGTGGACATGGATATTGCCTGCGGAAGAGAGTTTTTCGCCGGCTCAAAGTAGAAACTTAAAGTAAAAAAGTGTTTACTTTCCCATCTGCATATGCTATACTACGCAAGTGGTAAAAAGACAGCCGGCGTTCGGTAAAAGGAAGACTCCGACCATTACTTAATGCCTGGCCAAGTATCAGAAAAAGGAGGAAATGAAACATGATTTCAAAAGAGCAGAAAGCACAGATCATCGCTGAGTATGGAAGAGGAGAGGGAGACACAGGTTCTCCGGAGGTACAGATCGCTATCCTGACAGCCAGGATCAACGACCTGACAGACCACTTCAAGGCAAACCCGAAGGATCACCACTCAAGAAGAGGACTTCTGAAGATGGTTGGTCAGAGAAGAGGCCTTCTCGCTTATCTGAAAAAGAAAGATATCGAGAGATACCGTGCACTGATCGAGAGACTTGGTCTGAGAAAATAATCGGATCGCAAGATACAGAGGGACACCCAAAATGGGCGTCCCTTTTTCTTGCCTGTCAGTCATTTCTATGATATAATAACTTAGATTGTGGGCAGGAATAAATTCCGAGACCACTGAAAAGCACAGTTGCCCCGGCAAATATGTTTTTCAGTAGTTTCGGTTTTGCCTGCCCCGGCTGAATACTATTTTTAAAAGGAGAATGACATGTATAAGAAGTATGAAATGGAATTAGCCGGAAGAACACTCCGTGTCGATGTGGACAGAGTGGCCAAGCAGGCCAACGGCGCTGTGCTCATGCACTATGGCGACACGACGGTTCTTTGTACGGCAACCGCATCTGAGAAACCCCGGGAGGGCATTGATTTCTTCCCGCTGAGCGTTGAGTACAATGAGAGAATGTACGCTGTCGGAAAGATCCCGGGCGGATTTAACAAGCGTGAGGGAAAGGCTTCCGAGAACGCCATCCTCACAGATCGCGTCATCGACCGGCCTATGCGCCCCCTTTTCCCAAAGGACTACAGAAACGATGTAACGCTGGAGAACCTGGTGCTGTCTGTGGATCAGGACTGTGCGCCTGAGCTGACGGCCATGCTGGGAGCTGCCATCGCCACATGCATTTCCGACATCCCCTTTGACGGCCCTATCTCCACCACACAGGTGGGTCTGGTGGACGGCGAGTTCGTGTTCAACCCAACCGCAGACCAGAGAGAGGCTTCCGACCTGGCCCTCACCGTGGCATCCACAAAGGAGAAGGTGATCATGATCGAGGCCGGCGCAAACGAGGTTCCGGAGGACAAGATGATCGAGGCCATCTTTGCGGCCCATGAGCTGAACCAGAAGGTCATCGCCTTCATCGAGACCATCGTTGCTGAGTGCGGAAAGCCGAAGCACTCCTATGAGAGCTTTGCTGTTCCCCAGGAGCTGTTTGACGACATCCAGAAGGTGGTTCCGCCCCAGGAGATGGAGGAGGCAGTCTTCACGGACGATAAGCAGACAAGAGAGGAGAATATCCGCCAGGTGACAGAGAAGCTGGAGGAGGCCTTTGCAGACAACGAGGAGTATCTGGAGAAGCTGTCTGAGGCAGTGTACCAGTATCAGAAAAAGACGGTGCGCAAGATGATCCTGAAGGATCACAAGCGCCCGGACGGAAGGGCCATCGACCAGATCCGTCCTCTCTCCGCGGAGGTGGATCTGATCCCGAGAGTGCACGGCTCCGCCATGTTTACGAGAGGACAGACACAGATCTGCACAGTGACTACACTGGCGCCTCTGTCTGAGGCGCAGCGCCTGGACGGGCTGGACGAGCGTGAGACATCCAAGCGCTATATGCACCACTACAATTTCCCGTCCTACTCTGTAGGCGAGACAAGACCTTCCAGAGGACCGGGACGCCGCGAGATCGGTCACGGAGCCCTGGCTGAGAGAGCACTTATACCTGTACTTCCCAGCGAGAGCGAGTTCCCTTATGCTATCCGCACAGTGTCCGAGACATTTGAGTCCAACGGTTCCACATCCCAGGCCAGCGTGTGCGCCTCCTCCATGTCGCTGATGGCGGCGGGCGTGCCCATCAAATCCGCAGTTGCGGGTATCTCCGCAGGCCTGGTGACAGGGGAGACAGATGACGATTACCTGGTGCTGACAGACATTCAGGGACTGGAGGACTTCTTCGGGGATATGGACTTCAAGGTGGCAGGTACGCACAAGGGTATCACAGCCATCCAGATGGATATTAAGATCCACGGACTGACAAGGCCCATCATCGAGGAGGCCATTGCAGCCACAAAGAAGGCAAGAACCTACATCCTGGACGAGGTGATGGCAAAGACTATCGCTGAGCCAAGACCGGAGGTGGGCCCCTATGCGCCGAAGATCATCCAGATGCAGATCGATCCCCAGAAGATCGGTGATGTGGTTGGCCAGAGAGGAAAGACCATCAATGCCATCATCGAGGAGACCGGCGTGAAGATCGATATTGAGGACGACGGCTCTGTATCCATCTGCGGAACAGAGAGCGAGTCCATGGAGAGGGCGAGACGCCTTATCGAGATCATCGTCACAGATTTTGAGGCCGGACAGGTGCTGGAAGGAAAGGTTGTCAGCATCAAAGAGTTTGGCGCTTTCCTTGAGTTTGCTCCTGGAAAAGAGGGAATGGTACACATTTCCAAGATCTCCAAGCAGCACATCAAGCAGGTGGAGGACGTGCTCACCCTGGGCGATGTGGTGAAGGTCGTATGCCTCGGAAAGGACAAGATGGGACGCTTCTCCTTCAGTATGAAGGACGTGGCGCAGTAGAGACAGACCGCGCAGGATATAGAAGAATACAGAAAGCTATCAATGCAAAAAAAGGCATGCTTCATCCCCTTTTATGGGCTCTGAGGCATGCCTTTTTATTGTGGGTTTTGAAAGCTGACAGGAATAAATGATTGTCCACAACATATATATGGGTTAAAGAGGTGGACAAAGATGCAGAAAGAAAGAGTGTGGAGCATCCTCCCGGAGAGGGTGCGGCAGGTGCTGGATAAAGAGGTTACAACTTATGACGAGCTTCAGGAGATCAAGCTCCGTATCGGTCAGCCGCTGCTGATTAGGTGCCGCGGGGAGGAGAGGATCCCCGGCAGGGGCCACCCCTATGTGGTGACGGCAAGAGATGTGAGGGAGGCCGTGGATTACACGAGCAACTTCTCCCTCTACGCCTATGAGGATGAGATGAGGCAGGGATTTATCACGATAGAGGGAGGACACAGAGTGGGCATGACAGGGCAGGTCATACTGGACGGAGGGCATGTGAAAAATCTGAAGTATATCTCCTCGGTCAACATCCGCATTTCCCATGAGATAGAAGGGTGCGCGGACAAGATCATGCCCTATGTGGTCCGGGGCGGCAGGGTGGCGCACACCCTGATCCTCTCGCCGCCGGGATGCGGAAAGACGACCCTTCTGCGGGACATGGTCCGGCAGATTTCCGACGGAAACCAGCTTGTAAAGGGCATGACAGTGGGTGTGGTGGACGAGCGGTCAGAGATCGCGGGCTGCTGGAGGGGAGTGGCCCAAAATCATCTGGGCATACGCACAGACGTGCTGGACGGATGCCCCAAGGCGGAGGGCATGATCATGCTGATCCGCTCCATGGCGCCCCAGGTGATCGCTGTGGATGAGATAGGTGCCCAGGAGGATGTGCACGCTATAGAGTACGCCATGCACTGCGGCTGTAAGCTGATCGCCACCATGCACGGCGCCTCCATTGAAGAGCTGAGGAAGAAGCCGGTATCCAGAAAAATGATTGACGAGAAGCGCTTTGAGCGGTACATCGTCCTGGAGGGAAGAGGACAGATAGAGGGCATATACGACGAGTACGGGCGGCCCGTGAGGAGGGAGGGATGATCCGGCTGGCCGGCGGATTTCTTGTCATCGGCGCAGCTTCTCTGTTCGGCTTTCGGGCTGCGGACACACTGGAGGAGGAGTACCGGCAGATGCAGGACATCCGCAGGATCGTGTACATGCTCCAGGGGGAGATCCGATACGCCAGATCCTTTCTATCGGAGGCCTTCCTTGCCATCGCGGCAAACCAGGAGGAGCCTTACCGGTCCTGGCTCCTCAGTATGCAGGAGAAAATGGACCTGCGGGAGGAGGGCTCTTTGCCCTGTATCTGGGAGGAGACAGCCAGAGAGCACCTTGCCAGGCTGGCGCTGAAGGAGGGGGAGAAGAGGAGGCTGTACGCCCTGGGGCGTTACCTGGGGACAGCGGATGTGAAGATGCAGATCTCCCACCTGCAGATGTATGCGGAGCACCTGGAGACGCGGATGGAGGAAATGCAGCAGACCATGCAGACACAGAAAAAGCTTTACAGGGTCCTCGGCATGTCCGGCGGTATCCTGCTGGCAATCCTGCTCATATAGGAGGAGAAGATGGAAGTAGATCTGATATTTAAAATTGCGGCAGTTGGCATCCTTGTCTCTGTGCTGAGCCAGGTGCTGAAGCACAGCGGCAGGGAAGAGCAGGCCTTTCTCACAAGCCTGGCGGGACTCCTCCTTGTACTGTTCTGGATCGTGCCCTACATTTATGATCTGTTTGCAGCCATACAGGGCCTGTTTTCGCTGTAGAGCCCTCTGCTCTGACAGCGTGGCGGACGCCGAGGGAAGACAAGGTGATGGAAGATGGACATTTTACAGATTGCCCTGCTGGGGGTGGCGGGAACGCTCCTGGCCATCCAGTTCAAGGGCGGAAAAACAGAATACGGGATATATATCTGCGCCGGCATCAGCCTTCTCATCTTTTTTGCCGTCCTTGACAGGATCGCGGCGGTGGTGGCCCGCCTGGACGAGATCACAGCCTACATTGATCTGGCTCCGGCCTACATAGAGATGTTGCTGAAAATGCTGGGGATCACTTTTGTGGCTGAATTTTCCTCGGCCCTGTGCAGGGATGCAGGCTATCAGACCATTGCCCAGCAGATCGAAGTGTTTGCCAAGCTGGCGGTTCTCGTGCTGGGCCTGCCGGTGGTGTTCTCGCTGCTGGAGCTGATAGGGGAGTTTCTGTCATGAGCCACAGAAGAAAGGGAAGCCGCCTGCCATTACGGCGTCTGTGCCTCCTGCTGCCTGTCCTTGTCTGCTGCCTCCTCGCCTGCTGTCTCCTTGCTCCGGCCAGGAGCCTGGCGGCGGATACAGAAGAGAAGGAGCAGATGCAGACAACAGACCGGGCAGAGGAGATACTGGAGGAAGAGCTGGAACTGGATCAGATCAATGAGACGCTGGAGGAGATCTTCCCGGATGAAAAGCTGGACTTTGGAGAGACGGTCAGGGCTGTCATCACAGGAGACCTGTCCGTCTCGGTGGATCTCCTTGGGCGGCTCATATCGGATCAGCTCTTTCACGCCCTGGAGGTAAACCGGGAGAGTCTGATCCACATGGTCCTCATCGCGGTGATCGCGGCTGTGTTTGCCAATTTTGCGGAGGTCTTTCAGGCGCGCCAGATATCAGAGATCAGCTTCTATGTGCTCTACATGCTTATGATCGCTCTCTGTCTGGGAGCCTTCCAGAGCGCAGCGGCCTGGGTGGAGGACGGGATCGGGCTTCTGACAGAATTTATGAAGGCCCTCTGTCCGGTCTACTTTATCGCTGTCTCCCTGGCAAAGGGGAGCATGACAGCCGCGGCGTTCTACAATCTGGCGCTTTTTGTCATCCTGCTGGTGGAGGTATTTATGGTGAAGCTTCTGCTGCCTGCCCTTCATGTGTACATGATGATCAAGGTGCTGAACTATCTGTCCCAGGAGGAGTACCTGTCCAGATTTATCGAGCTGATCGAGACCATCGTGTCCTGGACTCTAAAGACTCTGCTGGCACTTGTCATCGGGCTGAACACTATACAGGGGCTTATCGCCCCGGCTGTAGACAGCGTAAAGCGCAGTGTGCTGACCCGGGGCGTGGAGGCCATACCAGGCGTGGGAGACGCCATCGGCGGCACGGCGGAGGTCATCCTCGGTACGGCGGTGGTGGTCAAAAACGGCATTGGCATAGCCGGTGTGATCATCTGCTTTGCGCTTTGCATGGTGCCCCTTGTGCAGGCCGGTCTCATGGTGCTCATGTATAAGCTGGCCGCTGCGGTCCTGCAGCCTGTGTCGGACAAACGGCTCATCGGCTGCATCGGTGGAATGGCAGACGCCTGCCAGCTCCTGATGCGGCTCATCTTTACCGCCGGCATGCTCTTTCTCCTGACTGTGGCCATTGTGGCTGCTACCACGAACAGCGGATAGAGAGCAGGCAGGTAATAATCGTGAGAAAAGGAGGTGCGATATGCTGGAGCAGCTCTATGGGTGGATCAGGAGCCTCGCTTATTTTATGGTGTTCTCCGCCGTGCTCAGCCATGTGATCCCCGGCCAGGCCTACAAAAAATATATCCGCTTTTTCACAGGGCTCCTGCTCGTCATCCTCCTCCTGACGCCGGTCATGAAGCTGCTGGGCATGGGGCAGGAGTTCTCTGCCATCTACCAGGGCACTGCCTACGCGGAGGAACTGCGGCAGATCCAGGAGGCGGGGGCCTACCTGGAGGATATCGGGTCAGGGGAGGGCCTGCCGGCGAATGGCGGAAAGCCGGACAGCGCGGAGCCGGGCCCCGAAGAGCCTGACACTAAAGAGCCGGAGGCAGAGGAGACGGGGGGCAACAGGATCAGTGTGGAGGAGATCAGGATTGGACAGTAAAAAAATCAAAGAATGGCTTGGAAAGCTGACGGCAGGAGGCGCCAGGACCTGGCTTCGGAAGGATCGGCTGCTGATCCTTCTCCTGTCGGGTGTGCTGCTGCTGGTGGTCACCCTCCCCGTCTCAGACAAAAGCGGGGAGGAGGACTCCTCCCTGTCCCAGGGCGGGCAGGCGACGGGCACCGGGCTTTCCGGAGGTGAGGACTATGCGCAGTACATGGAGAAAAGACTGGAGGAGGCCCTGTCAGAGGTGTCCGGCGTGGGGAAGGTGAAGGTCATGGTGACCCTCCGTTCCACCTCCGAGAAGGTGGTGGAGAAGGATGAGGAGCAGGAGAGCGAGACGGTGACAGAGGAGGACAGCCAGGGGGGAACACGCACCACAGCAAGGAGCAGCTCCAGCGGTACCACCGTATACGGTGAGCCTGGCAGCGGCACCTCCGCCGGGCAGGAGCCCTACGTGACAAAGGAGCTGACCCCTTCCGTGGAGGGGGTGGTGGTGATCGCCCAGGGCGGGGACCAGCCCGTCACCGTGCAGAACATAACGGAGGCGGTGCAGGCATTATTTAATGTAGACACGCATAAAATTAAGGTGATGAAGCTGAATGAAAATTAAGGAGGTAGCAGAGTGAAAAAAATATTCAGGAAAAACCAGATCATCATTGCGGCTCTTGCGGTCATGATCGCTGCGGCAGGGTATCTGAACTACTCGGGGCGGCTCTTCGGGGAGAAGGACGACGCGGCTCAGACGAGCGGGGATCTGGCCAGCCAGGAGCTTCTGGACATATCCGAGGAGGACGTGTCCGCCAGCTCGGACGACATTGAGAGCCAGGATGTAGACGGGGACGCTGCCGGGACGGACGGGGAGACAGACGACGGAGGTGTGGACGGCACACCCGGCGAGGCTGTGCTGACAAGCGGGGATGCCAGCGCGGTGGTGGCAGAGGCGAAGGTGACAAGAGAGCAGGTGCGGGCAAAGAACAAGGAGGATCTCCTCTCCATCATTGACAACCAAAATCTGAGCGATGAGCAGAAGCAGGACGCTGTCAACCAGATGGTCCAGATGACTGATCTTGCGGAAAAGGAGGCGGCGTCCGAAACCCTGCTGGCCTCCAAGGGATTTACTGACGCGGTAGTCAGCCTGACGGCGGACAGCGCGGACGTGGTGGTCAGCGCCTCGGAGCTGTCGGACGCTAACCGGGCGCAGATCGAGGATATTATTACAAGAAAAACCGGGATTGCCGCCCAGAATATCGTCATCACACCCATCAACACAGCGGAGTAGCTTTACAAAGATTTAACGGAAAGCAAAGATGGATTTGAACTGGAGCTGTTAAGATAAGAACGAAGAAAGATACCAGGGGCAGAAAGGGAATGAGAGGATGACAGGGAGAGAGAAAAGGGCGCTTCGGGATGCGTTTATCAAGCTTTTGTCCGCCGCAGTGGTGGCCGCCGGTCTGGCCGGCATGTACGGCATGAGAGCGGGAGCTGTGCAGGCTCCGGCGAACAGGACGGCTTTCCAGGCAGAGGCAGAAGCTGTGGAGAAAACAGAGCCAGGACAACAGACAGGACAGCAGGGGAAGGTGATCATTTCCCAGTTCTACGGAGCCGGAGGCGGGGAGGGAGTCTTCTCCAACGACTTTGTAGAGCTCTACAACTCTGGAGACGAGGCCGTTCGTCTGGACGATTACATACTGGGCTACAGCTCGGGGGCCGTGGAGGACGAGGCCGGCTCCACCGTGGACAGCGACGGCGTGCGGACAGAGAGGACAGTCGGGCTGGCCGGATCCATACCGGCCCACGGCTACTATCTCGTGTGCGGCGCAGGCAATGTGCAGGAAGATAGAGCTTACCAGATAGAGAGCTTTAACAGGATGTGGCAGGATCTTGTGATCGACGACCAGCCCACAGTCACACTGAAGCTCTACGAGGGAGCGAACCTTGTAGATATGGTTTCCACAGAGGGGAGCAGCTGCCAGTATCTCGTCTCCGCCAGCACGTCTGTAGTCAATGGAGAGGCGGCAAGAGGGGAGAGTGGAAGAAGCGGAAAAGGGCTGCGGACCTTCTACTGGGACGGCAGGGTGACGCCGGAGTATGAAAACCTCTACGAGCCCCACAGCTCCTACGGGGCAGCGGACGGAGAAGAGGGATAAAAAATAAGTATTGCGTTGATCTGGAATACAGATCAGCGCTTTTTTATTGGAAAATTGTATTAGTATAGAATGTGTCGATAGATGAAAACAATTATAAAAATTAACAATTTTATTTTTGAAAATGTATATGATAAAATGAACCCGTTTGAGTGTTAGAAAAATAACAAAACAGATAACGCAGGGATAAGGAGTGTTCGTTATGGCGTTAAACCAGAAAGCGGGTTCAAAGAAGAATATGAATTCGGATCATCTTGAGAATCTGACCAGGCAACAGTTAAAAGAATTGGAGGAGAAAGAAAAGTCTTTTGTGCAGAAGATACTGGATGTTGTGATCAGTCTTTTGCCAATCATATGCGGTATTGCAGCTATTCTGGAATATCAGCTGATTCCGGATGGAAGCAGCAATAATGATCCCAAAACATATCTTGGACTTCTCATTGTACTGATTGCTGCGTATGTTCTCTATGGAGCCGTGGGAGTGATTCGGAGGCTTCGAGGAGATAAGACAATCATAGAAAGAGTCCGTTACAAGGCACCGCTTTATTCAGCACTTTTTTTGCTGCTGCTCGCATATGATTACCTGACGTTGAAGACAGGAATTCTGACACAGCCTTTTGTACCGTGTATGAACTCTATCTTGAATGCGGCGTGGAACGATAAAGGATATTTGATCGAGTCAACCTTACATACCCTGCGGCTTCTGTTCCTGGGCTATTTTATCGGTGTGGTTCTTGGACTTATCACAGGAATTACCTGCGGCTATTCCAAAAAAGTACGCTACTGGATTGATCCGGTTATTAAATTTCTTGGACCAATTCCTACTTCTACGTGGATCCCGATCGTCATGGTTGTAGCGACTTCCCTTTTCGGCGGAGCTGTGTTTATTATCGCTCTCGGGTCATGGTTTGCGGTAACCGTCGCTTCTATGACAGGAATTTCAAATGTGGACAAGGACTTTTTTGAAGCGGCGAGAACGCTGGGGGCCAACGAGAGACAGCTGGTCTTCCGGGTGGCGATCCCTCATGCAATGCCATCTATTCTTCAGGGAATGACACAGGCGATGAGCTCTGCTTGTACGGCTATCATGATCGCGGAGATGATGGGAGTAAAGGCAGGTCTTGGATGGTATATGACCTGGGCAAAATCCTGGTCAAGCTATGACAAGATGTTTGCGGCATTGTTCGTGATCTGCTTTATATTTACAGTTGTTACGAAGGTTCTTGATTTGATCAAACGTCGTGTCTTACGCTGGCAGAATGGAGTTGTTAAATAATGGTAGAAAAAAAAGTAACATTAAAACTGGATCATGTTTCAAAAAGTTTCGCGAAAATTGAGACGGATGAAGTAACTCATGCGCTGAACGAGATCAATCTGACAATGAAAAGCGGGGAGTTTATTAGTCTGGTAGGACCATCAGGCTGTGGAAAATCAACTATACTGCGTCTGGTGGCCGGGCTGATCATGCCGACAACAGGGAAACTGACTGTAGATGACAATGAGATACAGGGCCCTTCTCCGGAGAGGGGGATGGTATTCCAAAAACCAACTCTTTTTCCGTGGCTTACCGTAAAAGATAACATAGCTTTCAGTCTTAAAATGCAGGGAAAGCTGAAAGGAAATGAAGACAAAGTTGAAAAGATGCTTGATGTCATCGGACTAGGGTCGTTCAGGGATGATTATCCGGGACAGCTCTCTGGTGGAATGGCCCAAAGAGTGGCGCTTGTCCGCTCCCTGATCAATGAGCCGGACATTCTGCTTCTGGATGAGCCTCTTGGAGCGCTTGATGCGTTCACGCGTATGAATATGCAGGACGAAATCCTGCGGATATGGCAGGAAAAGGAGCAGCTGGCTATTATGGTGACACATGATGTGGATGAGGCAGTCTATATGGGAAGCAGAGTGATTGTTATGGATTCAAATCCGGGCAGAGTTGTATCAGACATAACTATAAAAGAAAAATATCCCAGAGACAGATCGTCAGCCATGTTTGTAGAGTATAGAAATGAAATCTTAAATAAACTCCATTATGGGGGGATCCGCAGTTAGCGGATTTAAAACAAGATTCTTTTAACTGAGAAGGAAATTTCCGGATCGGTTTTTAGAATAAAATATACAAGAAGGAGAGAAAGTATGAAATTGAAAAGAATCGCAGCATCTTTACTTGCCGGAATGATGGTTTTTTCACTTGCAGCCTGCGGACAGAGCAGCTCTGATAAGAGTGAAGGCAGTGGAAAGGATGCAAGTACAGAACGACCGGAGGCAGTTTCAGAGGAAGACTGGGAAGCAATGCAGAAAGAGCCGGCTTTTGGAACAGAGCTGAAGTACCTGTTTAATGGAGGAGCATGCGTATCAGCAAAATACCTTGCAGAAGAGCTGGGGTATTATGAGGAGTATGGTATCAATGCTACCTATGTGCAGGGTAGTTCTGTAGTGGAGACTGTTGGAACGGGCCAGTGTATGTGGGGAACTGACCATATTGCCACAATGCTTGTTCCTGTAACAAATGGAGTGGATATGACATTCGTGTGCGGCGCACATATCGGATGCAAGTCCATCTATGTTCCGGCTGACAGCGATATTCAGTCCGTAGAGGATCTGAAAGGCAAAACGATCGCAATCCACGATGGAATTGGAAATTCTGACCAGAATATCTGCTACCGTCTTCTTGATGAGTATGGGGTAGATCCGACTACAGAAGTAGAGTTCCTGAATGTCGAGGACAATGCAGCAACTGTTGCCAGCATGGAAAATGGCGAAGTGGATGCTACAATTTTTTCTGATTATTTTGTGATGGCCAACTATCCGGATGATATGCGTATGATCTGCTCTATTACATACAGCCCGGAATTCCAGGATGAGGCATGCTGCGTGACAGCGATGAACAATGATTTCCTTGAGAAAAATCCGGTTCATGCAAAATATATTGTAAAGGCTATTAAACGTGCCGGACAGTATGCGCGCTTAAACTCTGAGGATGCAGTACAGCTCATGTATGACACGGACATGATGACAGGAGATCAGGAAGTACAACAGAAGTTCTGGGATTCCCTTCATTTTGGACTGTCTGACGCATTTACAGAGCAGTCTCTGAGAGAGATCGCAGAGGATTACCTGAGACTTGGAATTATTGAAAATCAGGATCTGACTGTGGATGAAATCATGGATATGGCTTGGACAGAGGTTTGCCCGGACGAAGAGATTGAGGGTCTCACTGTAGGTGATCCGGTTGAACCGGAAAATGCGGTGATTCCGATTGAGCAGAAACAGTAAAAATTAATATGCGAAGATAACGAGAGGGCATCCTGAAAGTCAGAGAATGACTGAGGGACGCCCTTTTCATATAGCTTTAGCAAGATGATAAGGGAAAAAATGGATCAAAGAGGCAGATGTTAAAACCTTGTGACTTTTACAGAGCAGAAAAAATGAATAACGATTGCACAGACGGCACGACCTGTGGTAAACTGTATATTCGGAGTAAAACGACTATCTGATGTAAATTAGAATATAGAGGAGAGCTTATATCATGCCGGAATTGACAAAACAGATGAAAGATGAAATCAAAAGGCGCCGCACCTTTGCCATCATTTCCCACCCGGACGCGGGAAAGACGACTCTGACAGAGAAGTTCCTGCTCTACGGGGGAGCCATCAACCAGGCGGGAAGCGTGAAGGGAAAGGCTACCGCAAAGCACGCTGTGTCGGACTGGATGGAGATTGAGAAGGAGAGAGGTATCTCCGTCACATCCTCTGTCCTGCAGTTTGAGTACGACGGGTACTGCATCAATATTCTGGATACACCGGGTCACCAGGACTTCTCGGAGGATACCTACCGGACTCTGATGGCGGCGGACTCCGCCGTCATGGTGATCGACGCGTCCAAGGGTGTGGAGGCCCAGACGAGAAAGCTGTTCAAGGTCTGTACCATGCGCCACATCCCCATCTTTACCTTTATCAACAAGATGGACCGGGAGGCCATGGATACCTTTGAGCTGCTGGACGACATCGAGAATGAGCTGGGAATTGCGACCTGCCCCATCAACTGGCCCATCGGCTCGGGCAAGAGCTTTAAGGGCGTGTATGACAGGAAGGAGAGAGAGGTGGAGCTCTTCTCCGACACAAAGAAGGGAACGACCCAGGGAGAGGTCAAAAAGGTGAAGATCGATGACCCGGAGATCACCTGGCTCATCGATGACAACCAGAGACTACAGCTGGAGGAGGAGATTGAGCTCCAGGACGGAGCCGGAGCCGAGTTTGACCAGGAGCTGGTCAGCCGTGGAGAGCTGTCGCCGGTATTTTTCGGCTCCGCACTGACCAACTTTGGCGTGGAGACCTTCCTGCAGCACTTCCTTGATATGACCTCATCCCCTCTCCCGAGAAAATCTGACAAGGGGGACATCGATCCCATGGAGGAGCCGGATTTCTCGGCCTTTGTGTTCAAGATACAGGCTAACATGAACAAGGCCCACAGGGACAGGATCGCCTTCATGCGCATCTGCTCCGGCAAATTTGACGCCGGCATGGAGGTCCATCACATCCAGGGGGGCAAGAAGGTGCGGCTCTCCCAGCCCCAGCAGATGATGGCCAGCGAGAGAAAGATCATTGAGAACGCCTATGCGGGAGATATCATCGGCGTCTTTGACCCGGGCATTTTCTCCATCGGAGATACGTTGACCGCCTCCCCGGAGAAATTTGCCTTTGAGGGCATCCCCACCTTTGCCCCGGAGCACTTTGCAAGAGTCCGCCAGGTGGACACCATGAAGAGAAAGCAGTTCATCAAGGGTATCAGCCAGATTGCCCAGGAGGGAGCCATCCAGATCTTCCAGGAGTACAATACCGGTATGGAGGAGATTATCGTGGGCGTTGTGGGCGTCCTACAGTTCGACGTGCTCAAGTACCGTCTGGAGAACGAGTACAAGGTGGAAATCCGCCTGGATACGCTGCCCTACGAGCACATCCGCTGGATCGAGAACGAAGACCTGGATCTGGATCACCTTGTAGGCACTTCGGACATGAAGAAAATCAAGGATCTGAAGGACCGTCCGCTGCTCCTCTTTATCAACGAATGGAGTATTCGCATGACTCTGGACCGGAACGAGGGACTTGTCCTCTCAGAGTTCGGCCGCTCATAGGACACGGAGTTCGTTCGCAGGAGAAAGTGTTGGCATTTGCATATAAATTTGTTATAATGTATATTAATAATGTAATGTGAATTTGTAACACATATATGGAGGGCATTTTTATGGGAAAAGACGAGAGAAGTACCTATACAATAAAAGAGGATGAAAATCTCGGCGAGGTGAAGATCGCTGACGAGGTGGTGGCCATCATCGCCGGCCTTGCGGCCATGGAGGTGGACGGAGTGGCGTCCATGTCCGGCAATGCCACGAGAGAGCTGATCAGCAAGCTGGGCATGAAGTCCCTGTCAAAGGGCGTGAAGGTGGACGTGCTGGAGGGGATTGTCACAGTGTCCCTGAAGCTGAACCTGAAGTATGGCTACAATGTCATGGACATCTGCCAGAAGGTGCAGGAGAAGGTGAAGGCAGCCATCGAAAATATGACAGGCCTTACTGTTGCGGACGTGAATATCCGCATCGCAGGCGTGGATGTTCCGGAGGAAGCGTAAGTGAAGAGATCAGAGTCTAGGGAACATATATTTAAGCTGGTGTTTGGACTGGAGTTCAACGCCGAAGAGGAGATGCCCCAGCAGCTGGAGCTGTATTTTGACCAGCTTGAGGAGGCGAAGGAGAAGGACAGGGAATATATCCAGAAGAAAGCCCAGGCTGTCGCTGAGCACAAGGAGGAGATCGACAAGCTGATCGGTGAGCACACGACAGGCTGGAAGACCACCAGGATGAACAAGGTGGATCTTACGATCCTGCGCCTGGCTGTCTATGAGATGAAGTGGGACGATGACGTGCCTGTGTCTGTGGCGATCAACGAGGCAGTGGAGCTTGCCAAGCGGTTTGGCGGGGACGAGAGCCCCTCTTTCATAAACGGCGTTCTGGCCAGGATCGCAGACTGAGACGAGAGGTGCATTGACAGATCATGGCGGGAAATGTTTATACAGTAAAACAGGTAAATGCCTATATCCGGAATATGTTCACCCAGGATTTCATGCTGAACCGTATTTACGTTAAAGGCGAAGTGTCAAACTGTAAGTACCACACGTCGGGTCATATATATTTTTCATTGAAGGATGAGTCCGGAACGATTGCCTGTGTCATGTTTGCAGGGCAGCGTGGAGGGCTCTCTTTTCGTATGACGGAGGGACAGCAGGTGATCGTCTTTGGCTCGGTCAGCGTGTATGAGCGTGGAGGTACATACCAGCTCTACGCGAGGCAGATCCGGCTGGACGGTGAGGGCGTTCTATACGAGAAATTCCAGGCCCTGAAAAAGGAGCTGGAGGAGATGGGCATGTTTGCCCCCGAGTACAAAAAACCCATCCCGCCCTTTGCCATGCGGGTGGGCGTAGTGACGGCATCCACCGGGGCGGCTGTGCGGGATATCATGAATATCAGCAGGCGCCGGAATCCCTACGTGCAGCTCATTCTCTACCCGGCCCAGGTGCAGGGTGAGGGGGCAAAGGAGAGCATTGTAAAAGGAATACGCATGCTGGAGCAGGCCGGTGTGGATGTGATGATCGTTGGCAGAGGCGGCGGTTCAATCGAGGATCTCTGGGCCTTCAACGAGGAGATAGTGGCCAGAGCCATCTTTGACTGCTCTGTGCCGGTGATCTCCGCGGTTGGACACGAGACCGACACCACCATCGCTGACTATGTGGCGGACCTGCGGGCTCCCACGCCCTCGGCTGCGGCCGAGCTGGCAGTGTGGGATATCCGGCTCTTTGACCAGCGCCTGCAGGAGACGGCCCTGCAGATGAACAGGCAGATGGACAGAGTGCTCCAGGTGAGCCGCCTGCGGCTTCAGAAATACGAGGCCAGGCTCCAGTATCTCCACCCCGGCAACAAGCTGCGGGAGAGACGGCAGATGCTGGTGGAGCTGGAGGATGCCATGAGGCGGAGCATGGAGCAGAAGGTGCAGAGGGCGAGACACCAGCTTGCCATTTACATTGAGAAGATGCGGGGGCTCTCCCCCGCCGGAAAGCTGAATCAGGGCTACTCTTACGTGGAGAGGGAGTCCGGCGGCAGACGTGAGGCGGTTAAGAGCATCCGCCAGGTGGAAAAAGATATGGAGCTGCGCATCTACGTCTCGGACGGTGTGATCCGGGCCAGAGCGGAGGATGTGCAGGATGAAGGAGGGACACCATGGAAGAGAGAATAGAGGAGCAGACAGTGCCCGCGGAAGGAGAGCAGACGCTGGAGCAGCTCTTTGCGGAGCTGGAGGCGTTGACAGGAGCGCTGGAGGAGGAGTCCTCCCTTGAGAAGTCCTTTCAGCTCTACCACAGGGGAATGGACATGCTGAAGGCGTGCAGCGACAGGATAGACAGAGTGGAAAAACAGATACAGGTTCTGGATGAAAAAGGAGAGACCCATGAGTTGCAGTAGGATGGAGTATGAGCGAGAGCGGGAGCAGAAGGTTGAGGAGATAGAGGCCCTGCTCACAAAGTATCTGCCCTCAAAGGAGGGATTGCAGAAGATCATCATGGAGGCCATGGAGTACAGCCTCATGGCAGGCGGCAAGCGGCTCCGCCCCATGCTGATGCAGGAGACCTACCGCCTCTTTGGCGGAGAGGGAGAGCTGGTGGAGCCCTTTATGGCGGCTATGGAGATGATCCACACCTACTCCCTTGTCCACGACGACCTGCCGGCTATGGACAATGACGAGTACCGGAGAGGACGGAAGACCACCCATGTGGTCTACGGGGAGGACATGGGGATCCTGGCAGGCGATGCCCTTTTAAACTATGCCTTTGAGACGGCCTCCTCGGCTTTTGAGCAGTATCCGGATAAAGCCCTTCTCATAGGAAAAGCCCTCCGTGTCCTGTCCGCGAAGGCGGGCATCCACGGCATGATCGGCGGTCAGGTGGTGGATGTGAAGGAGACGGGACACGCTGTCTCAAGAGAGGTGCTGGATTTTATCTATGAGCTGAAGACAGGGGCGCTTATCGAGAGCTCCATGATGATCGGCGCCATCCTCGCCGGCGCCTCGGATGGAGATGTGAAGAAGGTGGAGAAGATTGCCTCCAATGTGGGCTTTGCCTTCCAGGTGCAGGATGACATCCTGGATGTGACCAGCACCAGCGAGGTGCTGGGAAAGCCGGTCCACAGCGATGAGAAGAATGAGAAGAGCACCTACGTGACTCTGGTCGGACTCAAGAAGGCGGGAAGGCTGGTGGAGACAGCGTCCATGGAGGCTGTCCGTCTTCTGGGAGAGCTTCCCGGGGAAAACGGCTACCTGGCATGGCTCATCGAGAAGCTGATCCACCGGGAGAAATAAGGAGCGACAGGTATGTTGTTAGATCGGATCGAGAGAGAAAATGATGTAAAAAAACTTAGGGCCGAGGAGCTGGAGGAGCTGGCGGCGGAGATCAGGCAGTTCCTGATCGAAAAGATCAGTATGACAGGAGGCCATCTGGCCTCCAATCTGGGTGTGGTGGAGCTCACTATCGCCATGCACAGAGTGTTCCAGCTCCCGGAGGACAAGATGATCTGGGATGTGGGGCATCAGTCCTACACCCATAAGATCCTGACAGGGCGCAGGGCGGGCTTTGACGACCTGCGCAAATACGGGGGCATGAGCGGCTTTCCGAAGCGGAAGGAGAGCGCCTGCGACGCCTTTGATACGGGGCACAGCTCCACCTCCATCTCCGCGGGGCTGGGGTACGTGCAGGCCCGTGATCTCCTGGGGCAGGACTACAGTGTCCTCTCTGTTATAGGAGACGGCGCCATGACCGGCGGCATGGCCTACGAGGCCCTGAACAACGCGGCGCGGATCAAGACCAATTTTATTATTATCTTAAATGACAATGAGATGTCCATATCGGAGAATGTAGGCGGCATGTCCGACTATCTGGCCCGTCTGCGGACAGCGGACATCTATACAGGCCTGAAAAAGGGAGTCACCAACACCCTCCACAGAATTCCGGTAGCGGGGGACTCCATCATCGAGCAGATCCGCCGGACAAAGAACAGCATCAAGCAGCTGGTAGTGCCGGGCATGCTCTTTGAGGATATGGGGATCACCTATCTGGGGCCCATACCGGGACATGACATCGCCATGCTCTGCCGGGCCCTGCGGGAGGCGAAAAAGGTGGAGGGGCCTGTCCTTCTCCACGTCCTCACCCAGAAGGGAAAGGGCTACGAGCCGGCGGAGCAGGAGCCGGCCCGCTTCCATGGGACAGGTCCCTTCGACATAGAGACGGGAAAGCCTGTTGGCACAAAGAAGAAGGATACATACACGGATGTGTTCTCAAAGGTGATCTGCGATATCGGCAAGAGAAATCCCAGGGTGGCGGTTATCACAGCCGCCATGGCGGACGGCACCGGCCTCTCCGAGTTCCAGCGCCGTTTCCCGAAACGGTTTTTCGACGTGGGCATCGCAGAGGGCCACGCGGTCACCTTTGCGGCCGGTCTGGCGGCAGGGGGGATGAAGCCAGTGTTTGCCGTGTACTCCTCCTTCCTCCAGAGAGGGTATGACCAGATCATACACGATGTGGGACTGCAGAACCTGCCGGTTGTCTTTGCGGTGGACAGGGCCGGACTGGTGGGCAGCGACGGGGAGACTCACCAGGGGATCTTTGACCTGTCCTATCTGGGCAGCATCCCCAATATGACTGTCATGTCGCCCAAGAACCGCTGGGAGCTGGCGGATATGCTGCGCTTTGCTGTGGACTATGAGGGACCCATCGCGCTGCGCTATCCCCGTGGAACTGCCTACGACGGCTGCGAGGAGTTCCGCTCCCCCATCCGGTACGGAAAGAGCGAGGTCATCTACGAGGAGGAGAGCATTGCCATCGTGAGTGTGGGCCACATGTTTGAGGAGGCCCTGAAGACCCGCAGGCTTATCAAGGAGACCGGGTACAACTGCAGTCTGGTCAACGCCAGATTTGTCAAGCCCATTGACAGTGAGATGATCGAGGAGCTGGCAAAGCGCCACAGTCTCATCGTCACCATAGAGGAGAACGTCCTCTGCGGAGGCTTTGGGGAGCAGGTGACAGAGTACGTGTCCGCTCAGGGACTTCCGGTAAAGGTGCTGAATCTGGCCCTGCCGGACGACTATATCGAGCACGGCAGCGTGGATGTGCTGCGAAGAGAGGTCCTTCTGGATGCTCCTTCCATGATGAAGCGCATTGTGACTGCGTATATACTTGCATGCTCCAAAAGGGCAGAAAAGGATATCTGAAAGGAGAACAGCCATGAAAGAGCGTCTGGATGTATTGCTTGTAAAAAGAAATCTCGCCGGTTCCAGGGAGAAGGCCAAGGCCATCATCATGTCCGGCATTGTGTATGTGGACGGACAGAAGGAGGACAAGGCCGGCACCACCTTCCCGGAGGATGTACAGATTGAGGTCAGAGGGCACACCCTTCCCTATGTCAGCAGAGGGGGACTGAAGCTGGAGAAGGCTCTGAAGTGCTTTGACGTGTCCGTGGAGGGAAAGATCTGCACAGATGTGGGATCCTCCACAGGCGGGTTCACAGACTGCATGCTGCAAAACGGCGCGGTCAAGGTGTTTGCCATAGATGTGGGACGGGGACAGCTTGACTGGAAGCTGCGCCAGGACGACCGGGTGGTCTGTATGGAAAAGACAAACATCCGCTACGTAAAGCTGGAGGATTTAGGGGAGCCCATCGACTTCTCCTCCATAGATGTATCCTTCATCTCCCTCACAAAGGTGCTCGGCCCTATCCGGGACTATCTGACAGAAAAAGGGCAGATCGTGGCTCTTATCAAGCCCCAGTTTGAGGCCGGCAGGGAGAAAGTCGGAAAGAAAGGGGTGGTGCGGGAAAAGAGCACCCATCTGGAGGTCATCAGCCAGATTATTTCCTATGCCCTTTCCATTGGCTTCCGGGTGCTGGACCTGACATTTTCGCCCATCAAAGGGCCGGAGGGGAATATCGAGTATCTGGTCCACCTGGAAAAATGTGATCCCTCGCAGGCGGCTGTGGAGGATGGGATCGCTGTGGAGACGGTTGTGTCAGAAGCATTTGAAGCACTGCGAGGTTAGAAGATGGAACGGTTTTATATAGTGACGAATGATGGAAAAGACAGAGACGGAAGGGTCACGGACAGGATCCGGCACATCCTTGAGGGCGCGGGGAAGACATGCCTGTTCTCGGAGAAGGATGAGAAAAAAAGTATCATCCGGGAGACAGTTCCCGAGGATGCGGACTGCGCCATTGTCATCGGCGGAGACGGCAGCCTCATAGAGGTGGCAAGGATCCTGAAAAATGAGATTCCCATTTTGGGCATTAATATGGGGACGCTGGGTTACCTGACCGAGGTGGATCCCGCCAGGCTGGATGAGGCGCTGGCACAGATCCTGCAGGGGGACTACTGCATTGAGGAGAGGATGATGCTGGAGGGACATTTCCAGGGGAAGGAGCCGGACGTGGCCCTCAACGACATCGTAATTTCCAGAAAAGGAAGCCTGCGGGTCATTCATTTTGATGTATATGTGAATGGCGCCTGCCTGAATTCCTACGAGGCGGACGGAATGATCATATCCACCCCCACTGGCTCCACAGCCTACAACCTGTCGGCAGGAGGACCTGTGGTAGAGCCGACAGCGTCCCTCATCGTCCTCACCCCCATCTGCTCCCATGCGCTGAACACAAGCAGCATCGTGCTGTCCGCGGAGGATGAGGTTATCGTTCAGATCGGGCAGGGGAGAAACGGGAGAGAAGAGGAAGTGTTCGCCACATTTGACGGCGCGGATGTGGTGGAGATGCGGACCGGGGACAGAGTCCTGGTGCGCAGATCAGAGCACGTGACAAAGCTGATGAAGCTGAGCAAGGTCAGCTTTCTCGAAATCATGCGCAGAAAGATGAAAGGAAACTGATACCATGAAGATCAACCGACATGCGAAGATAGTAGAACTCATCAATAAATACAGAATTGAGACACAGGAGGAGCTGGCAGAATACCTGAACAAAGAGGGCTTCAAGGTGACCCAGGCCACTGTATCCAGGGATATCCGGGATCTGAAGCTGACCAAGGTGCCTACAGACGACGGCAGACAGAAATACGCGGTGCACCAGAAGGGTGAGTCCGAGATGAGTGAGAAATATATCCGGGTACTCCGGGACGGCTATGTCTCCATGGACAAGGCTCAGAATATCCTCGTGATCAAGACCGTGGTGGGTATGGCGAACGCGGTGTGCGCTGCCCTGGATGCCATGAAGTGGAATGAGATCATCGGGAGCGTGGCCGGGGACGATACTATCATCTGTGTGATCCGCAGTGTGGACGAGACCATAGCTGTCATGGATAAGATCAGCAAAATTGTTTCTTAGTGGCTTTTGAAAGATACAGTATAAGGATACAGGAGGCTGTATGTTACAGAATTTACATGTAAAAAATCTTGCCCTGATCGATGAAGTGGAGATCGACTTCCAGAAAGGGCTGAACATACTGACAGGAGAGACCGGAGCGGGGAAATCGATTATCCTCGGTTCGGTCAGCCTTGCTCTTGGGGCCAGATACACCACAGATATCCTGCGCAAGGGCGCCAGGTACGGATTTGTGGAGCTGACCTTTACAGTGGAGAATGAGAAGCAGGAGGAGAAGCTTAAAAAGCTGGATATCTTTCCCGAGGAGGGGACAGTCGTCCTGAGCCGGCGTCTTATGGAGGGCCGCAGTACAAGCAAGATCAACGGAGAGACCGTGCCCATCTCTCTCCTCAAGGAGGCAGCCGCCATCCTGATCGACATACACGGACAGCATGAACACCAGTCTCTTCTCTACAAGAAGAGACAGCTTGAGCTGCTGGATGCCTTTGCATCCGAGAAGATCCTGGAGGCAAAGGAGAAGGTCCGCTCCTCCTTCCAGGAGTACAGAAAGTGGAAAAAAGAGCTGGAGGAGGCTGATCAGGACGAGGCAGAGCGGGCGAAGGAAGCCTCTTTTCTCGAATTTGAGATAGGCGAGATCGAGGACGCCGGACTGAGGGACGGCGAGGATGAGGAGCTGGAGGAGAGCTACCGGCGCATGGTCAACAGCAAGAGGATCGTGGAAGGTGTCAGTGAGGCCCACGGCTACACAAGCGGGGAGGCGGGCAGCGCCAGCGACTGCTTAAGCCGGGCGGCCAGGTGTCTTGCGGAGGCGGCAGGATTGGACGAGGATGCCCGTCAGCTATACGAGCAGCTTCTGGAGGTAGACAGCCTTCTGAATGATTTCAACAGGGAACTGGCAGACTATGAGAAGTCGCTGGAGTTCTCTGATGAGGACTTTGCCGAGACGGAGAACCGGCTCAATGAGATCAACCGGCTCAAGACAAAATACGGCAGCACTATCGAAGAGATCAGGGCCTACTGTGAGGAGAAAAAAAGCCGTCTCCTGGTGCTGAACGACTACGACCGCTACTTGGAGGAGCTGAAGGAGAAGTACGAGCGCTCTCTTAAGCATCTGGAGAAGAATACCACTGTCCTCACAAGGCTGAGAAAGGAGCAGAGTCTGCTTTTTGCTGACAGGATCACAGAGGGACTGCGTGATCTGAATTTCGCCGATGTACGGTTCCAGATCGATTTTTCCGGTCTGCCGGAGTATACCTCAAACGGAAAGGACGACATCGCCTACATGATCTCCATGAACCCGGGAGAGCCCTTAAAGCCCCTGGCGGAGGTGGCTTCCGGAGGCGAGCTGTCCAGGATCATGCTGGCCATCAAGACAGTGATGGCGGACAGGGACGAGATACCGACCCTTATCTTTGACGAGATCGACGTGGGGATCAGCGGCCGGACAGCCCAGAAGGTGTCCGAGAAGATGGCTGTCATCGGGAAGACCCACCAGGTCATCTGCATCACCCATCTGGCTCAGATCGCCGCCCAGGCGGACGCTCACTACCTGATCGAGAAGACGGTGGAAGAGGGAACGACCCACACCGGTATCCGTCAGCTCTCGGAGGAGGAGTCCATTGAGGAGCTGGCAAGGATACTGGGAGGCGCGAAGATCACCGACGCGGTCCTGGAGAATGCGAGGGAGATGAAGGAGCTGGCCCGAGGTGGAAGAGGGGAGTAATTGGATTAGCGGGTATAAATCAATCTGCTGGATACTGTCGCTGTGTTTGAGATTACATACAAAATCATTTGTTTGATTTTCCTCATATACAGGAAAACAGTATCCCGGCAAAGGAAAACGCCCATCCGCTCTGGCAAGCGTGATGGGCGTTTGCGTCACAGACGCAGATAACTAATCATCTTAAAGAGCTGCCACATCGGCTTTGATCCGATATGCAATGCTTCTTTTCATCTTCAGTATAGTAAGAAAATTATCTTTTGTCAATGCGTTTATGGAAACACTTTTTTAAACATCTGTAATTTCCTGACAAGGCAGTTTACATATTTGTATACCCCATCAGGTATTCATCCACTTCCCTGGCACACGCGCGGCCTTCCGCAATGGCCCAGACTACGAGGGACTGCCCCCGGTGCATATCCCCTGCGGCAAACACCTTCTCTGTGTTGGTCTTGTAGGAGGAGGGGGCAGTGGCAGCCACGCCTCTGGGCGTGAGGTCAAGCTGGAAGGCGTCTGACACGTAGGACTCGCATCCGGTAAAGCCTGCCGCGATAAGGAGCAGGTCTGCCTCTAAAATCTGCTCACTGCCCTCTATTTCTGTCATTTTTCCGTCCTTGAAAGAGAGCTTCACGGTCTTTACTCCGGTGAGCTGATTTTTGTCGTCTGTCAGGAACTCCTTGATGGTTGTCTCATAGATCCGGGGATCGTGGCCAAAGCAGTAGATGGCCTCCTCCTGTCCGTAGTCAGTCTTGCAGACCTTGGGCCACTCCGGCCAGGGGTTGGATGGCGTGCGCTCATCCGGGGCCTTGGGCATCATCTCAATCTGCGTGACGGAGGCGCAGCCCTGGCGGATACAGGTACCCACGCAGTCATTTCCGGTGTCTCCGCCGCCCACGATGATGACCTTTTTATCCTTTGCGGATACCCAGGGGGTACCGTCCAGCAGATGCTTTGTGGCCCTTGTGAGGAAGTCCACGGCAAAGTAGATGCCCTCCGCCTGGCGGCCCTCACCGTTTAAGTCCCTGGCTCTCTTGGAGCCGCAGCACAGGATCACAGCGTCATACTCCTCCAGCAGCTTCTGGGCCGGGATGTCAGCGCCGATGTTGGCGCCGGTCACAAACTCGATGCCCTCCGCGGTCATCAGATCCACGCGGCGCTGTACGATGGATTTGTCCAGCTTCATGTTGGGGATACCGTACATGAGAAGACCTCCCACGCGGTCCTCCCTCTCAAATACAGTCACATGGTGGCCTCTCTGGTTGAGCTGGTCTGCGGCTGCCAGGCCGGCGGGACCGGCCCCAACTACGGCCACCTTCTTTTCCGTGCGCACAGCCGGGATCCGGGGCTTCATATTTCCCTCGGCAAAGCCGGTCTCTATGATGAAGAGCTCATTGTCGCGGATGGTCACCGGATCGTCGTTCATGCCGCAGACACAGGCTTTTTCACACAGCGCAGGGCAGACCCTCCCTGTAAATTCCGGAAAGCTGCTCGTCTTGCGCAGGCGGGAGAGTGCCTGGGAGTAGTTTCCGTGAAACACCTCGTCGTTCCACTCCGGGATCAGATTGTGGAGCGGGCAGCCTGTCACCATGCCCTTCAGCTGCAGTGCAGACTGGCAGAAGGGAACGCCGCAGTTCATGCAGCGTGCCCCCTGGAGCCTTCTTTCCTCAGGGGAAAGAGGGGGATGAAATTCATTGAAATTCTTGATGCGCTCCTCCGGAGCACAGGACGAATTATCCACTCTTTTATATTCTAAAAAACCAGTTGGTTTTCCCATAGTCAGTCTTCCTCCTTTGGACTATTTCTGGATCTCATAAAATGCTTCAAGCGCCGCGTCTTCATGGGAGAGACCCTTCTCTTCGTACTTGCTGATGGCGTGGAGCATGCGCTGGTAATCGTTGGGAAGGATCTTCTTAAATCCCGGCAGATAATCTCCGAAATGCTCCAGGATATCCTTTGCGAGAGCGGAAGAGGTCTCCTTCTCGTAATCCTTCAGTATATTTTTCAGCTCGGCAATGTCGTGCTTTTCCGTCACCTCAGACATGGTCACCATATCCTTGTTCAGCTTTTTGTAGAGCTGATGATCCATATCCAGCACATAGGCTGTGCCGCCGCTCATGCCTGCGGCAAAGTTTTTGCCGGTTTTTCCAAGGATGACCGCGCAGCCTCCTGTCATGTATTCCAGACCGTGGTCGCCGCAGCCCTCGGCCACCGCTGTGGCGCCGGAGTTGCGGACGCAGAAGCGCTCGCCGGCCACGCCGCAGACATAGGCTTTTCCTGATGTGGCTCCGTAGAGGGCCACGTTTCCGATGATGATGTTTTCAGAGGCCTTAAAAGTGCTGTGTCTGGACGGATACACGATCAGCTTTCCGCCTGACAGGCCCTTGCCGAAGTAGTCGTTGGCGTCTCCCTCCAGCGTCAGGGTCAGACCCTTGGGGATAAAGGCGCCGAAGGACTGTCCGCCGCCTCCGGTGCAGTGTACCTTAAAGGTGTCGTCCTTGAGTGTGTTCTTGAAGGCGGCTGTGATCTCGGATCCCAGGATGGTTCCGACAGAGCGGTTCACGCTGTTCACGCGGATGCTCTCGCTGTGCTTCCTGCCGCTCTTCAGAGCCTTCTCAAAGCGGGGCAGGAGAATGGCCTCGTCCACGGTCTTCTCCAGCTCAAAGTCAAAGACATCCTCCGGGTTGAAGTGAACTGCGCTGCCCTCCGGAGAGGAGCAGAGGATCCTTGAGAGGTCTACCTTTTTCGCTCTCGGGATTGTACGGTTCTCCCTCACCTTCAGGCATTCCGTGTGTCCCACCATCTCGGAGAGTGTGCGGAAGCCAAGCTTTGCCATGATCTCCCGCAGCTCCTGGGCCATGAAGAGCATGAAGTTCATGACGTACTCCGGTTTGCCCTTAAAGCGCTTGCGCAGGCACTCGTTTTGGGTGGCAACGCCCACAGGGCAGGTGTCCAGATTGCAGACACGCATCATCATGCAGCCCATGGTCACAAGGGGAGCGGTGGCAAAGCCGAACTCCTCAGCGCCAAGCAGGGCGGCAATGGCCACATCCCGGCCGCTCATGAGCTTGCCGTCTGTCTCGATGACTACACGGCTTCTCAAGTGGTTCTGGATCAGCGTCTGGTGTGTCTCCGCAAGGCCCAGCTCCCAGGGAAGTCCCGCGTGATGGATGGAGCTCTGGGGCGCAGCTCCTGTACCTCCGTCGTAGCCGGAGATGAGCACAACCTGGGCGCCTGCCTTGGCCACGCCGGAGGCGATGGTGCCGACGCCCGCCTCGGACACCAGTTTGACAGCGATCCGGGCCTTTCTGTTGGCGTTCTTCAGGTCATAGATGAGCTGCGCCAGATCCTCGATGGAGTAGATATCGTGGTGCGGCGGAGGGGAGATCAGGGACACGCCTGGGGTAGAGTAGCGGGTCTTTGCGATCCAGGGGTATACCTTCTTACCGGGCAGATGTCCGCCTTCTCCGGGCTTTGCGCCCTGGGCCATTTTGATCTGGATCTCCTTTGCGCTCACCAGGTACTCGCTTGTGACGCCAAAGCGCCCTGAGGCCACCTGCTTGATGGCGCTGTTTTTCTCCGTTCCAAGGCGCTCCGGCTTCTCGCCGCCCTCGCCTGAGTTGGACTTGCCGCCCAGCCGGTTCATGGCAATGGCCATGCACTCGTGGGCCTCCTCGGAGATGGAGCCGTAGGACATGGCCCCTGTCTTAAAGTGCTTGACAATCTCAGAGGCGGGCTCCACCTCGTCGATGGGGATGCCCCCGTCCTCCGGGAACTGGAAGGCCAGAAGACCCCGCAGGGTGTGGGGACGGGTCTCGTCGTCCACCATGGCCGTATATTCCTTAAACCTGTCATAGTCGCCGTTCTGTGTGGCCTGCTGGAGGGCGATGATGGTGGCGGGATTGTAGAGGTGGTCCTCCTTGTCCTCGCCGCTTCTCAGCCTGTGGAAGCCGGTGCTGTCCAGCGTGGTATCCACGCCCAGGTCCAGCGGATCAAAGGCCTTGTTGTGGCGGGCGATCACGTCGTCATTGATGTCCTTCATGCTGATGCCGCCCACCCGGCTGACAGTGTTGGTAAAGTATTTGTCTATGACTTCCTTGCTGATGCCCACAGCCTCGAAGATCTGGGCGGACTGGTAGGACTGGAGGGTGGAAATGCCCATCTTGGCCGCGATCTTTACAATGCCGTGGAGCACAGCCTCGTTGTAGTCGTGGATAGCTGTGTGGTAGTCCTTGTCCAGGATGCCCTTGTCGATGAGCTCCGCAATGCACTCGTGGGCCAGATAGGGGTTGACAGCCCGGGCGCCGTAGCCCAGGATGGTGGCAAACTGGTGCACGTCTCTTGGCTCGCCGCTCTCCAGGATGATGGAGACAGCGGTCCTCTTCTTTGTCCGGATCAGGTGCTGCTCCATGGCGGAGACAGCCAGGAGAGAGGGGATGGCCACATGGTTCTCATCCACGCCCCGGTCGGAGAGGATGATGATGTTGGCTCCCTTTGTGTAGGCCCGGTCGCAGCTGACAAAGAGCTGGTCCAGCGCCTTCTCAAGAGAGGTGTTCTTGAAATAGAGAAGGGAGACCACAGCGCTCTTAAAGCCCGGGCGGTCCAGGGACTTAATCTTCATCATGTCCACGCCGGTGAGGATGGGGTTCTTCACCTCCAGCACCGTACAGTTGCCGCTCTCCTCCTCCAGCAGGTTTCCGTCTGAGCCGATGTACACGGTGGTGTCTGTGACGATCTCCTCCCGGAGCGAGTCAATGGGCGGGTTGGTCACCTGGGCAAAGAGCTGTTTGAAATAGTGGGAGAGAGGCGGATGCTTCTCGGACAGCACAGCCAGGGGAATGTCGGTTCCCATGGAGGCCGTGGCCTCGGACCCGTTTGTCGCCATGGGAAGGAGCACATCCTTCACATCCTCGTAGGTGTAGCCGAAGACCTTGTAGAGCTGATCCCTTCTCACCTGACTGTGGACCGGCACCTTCTTGTTGGGGACAGGGATGTCCTTTAAGTAGAGCAGGTTCAGGTCCAGCCACTCGCCGTAGGGCTGGCGGGTGGAGTAGTACTCCTTGCACTCCTCGTCGGAGATGAGCTTTTTCTTCTTCGTGTCCACGAGGAGGATCTTTCCCGGCTGCAGTCTGGATTTCTCCACCACGTGCTCAGCCGGGATGTCCAGCACGCCCACCTCTGAGGAGAGGATGAGATGCCGGTCGTCTGTGATGTAGTACCTGGAGGGGCGAAGTCCGTTCCGGTCCAGGACAGCGCCCAGGATATCCCCGTCTGAGAAGAGGATGGCCGCAGGGCCGTCCCAGGGCTCCATCATAGTGGCGTAGTAGTGGTAGAAGTCCTTCTTCTTCTCATCCATGTACCGGTCGTGTCTCCAGGGCTCCGGTATGGTGATCATGACGGCCAGGGGAAGATCCATGCCGTTCATGTAGAGGAACTCCAGCGTGTTGTCCAGCATGGCGGAGTCGGATCCGCTGCTGCCGATGACCGGGAGCACCTTGTCGATGTCGTCGGAGATGACAGAGGAGTGCATGGTCTCCTCCCTGGCCAGCATGCGGTCCGCGTTGCCCCGGATAGTGTTGATCTCCCCGTTGTGGAGGATCAGGCGGTTAGGGTGCGCCCGCTCCCAGCTGGGCGTTGTATTGGTGGAGAAGCGGGAGTGGACCATGGCGATGGCTGTGCGATAGTCTGTATCCTGCAGGTCGTCGTAGAAGCGGCGGAGCTGTCCCACAAGGAACATGCCCTTGTACACGATGGTCCGGGAGGAGAGGGAGGCCACGTAGGTGTCCTCGCAGCTCTGCTCGAACTCTCTTCTGGCGATGTAGAGACGGCGGTCAAAGTCGATGCCCTTCGGGCAGTCCGCCGGCCTCTCCACAAAGCACTGCATGATGTAGGGCATGCGCTCTCTGGCGTAGTCTCCCAGTATCTCCGGGTGGACCGGCACCTTTCTCCAGCCAAGCAGTCTAAGGCCGCTTTTTTCTAAAATGACCTCAAACATTTTCCGGGAAAAATTCCGCTTCAGTGTGTCCTGGGGGAAGAAGAACATGCCTACGCCGTAGTCCCTCTCATCTCCCAGGGAAATGCCTGCCTGTGCGGCGGCTTTGGAAAAAAAGGAGTGGGAAATCTGCGTCAGGATCCCCACTCCGTCACCAACCTGTCCAGTGGCGTCTTTGCCTGCGCGGTGTTCCAGTTTTTCTACGATCGTAAGGGCGTCATCCAGGATTTTGTACTCCTGGATGCCGTCGATACTGACAACAGCTCCGATGCCGCAGGCATCGTGCTCAAAACTGCTCTGATATAAATTTTGATTTTCCTGGTTCATATGAAAACTCCTTTCGTATTGCGGGCTTACACGCCGCTTGCTCCGTAGTTGGAGAGTACTCTTGCGGAAGGATCGTCCACATCACAGCCCTCCCACTCCCTGTTGGGCATCCAGAAGTCCACGATCATCTCGGACTGTCCGGGATAGTATTTCTCGAAGATCTCCCGGTACAGGAGGGACTCCTTTGTGAAGGGAGCTGCATGTGTATATTGTTTCCGTTTTTCTTCAAATTCTTCATCGGAATAGCAGCCCTCGGCGTATTCCTTCAGATAGTCCACCATGGAGTGGCCCACTGCGTCGGAGAAGGCCGCCTTCTCGCGCATCAGGATGTCGTAGGGAAGATAGTCGCCCTCAAAGGCGTGGCGGAGAAGATATTTTCCCTTGCCATAGATGTTCATCTTCTTTGCCGGGTCCACGCTCATGACGTAGGAGACAAAATCCAGATCGCCGAAGGGAACCCGGGCCTCCATGGAGTTTACGCTGATGCACCGGTCTGCCCGGAGCACATCGTACATGTGAAGCTCGTGGACTCTCTTGACGGACTCCTTCTGGAAGGCCTCCGGTGAGGGAGCGAAATCCGTATATTTGTATCCGAACAGCTCGTCTGAGATCTCACCGGTCATGAGAACCCGAACGTCCGTATTCTCGTGGATTGCTTTGCAGAGAAGATACATGCCCATGGAGGCGCGGATCGTGGTGATATCAAAGGTTCCCAGGGTGCGGATGACATCGGGGAGGGCGTTCAGCACATCCTCTTTTGTGATGATGACTTCTGTGTGGTCGCTGCCGATATAGTCCGCCACCTCTTTTGCGTATTTCAGGTCAATGGCGTCCTGGCTCATGCCGATGGCGAAGGTGCGGATGGGTTTGTCCAGGATGCGGGCAGACACAGCGCACACGAGAGAGGAGTCCAGACCGCCGCTGAGGAGAAAGCCAAGAGGAGCGTCCGCGTCCAGTCTCTTGCGGATCCCCTCCACCAGTTTGTCATGGATGTTTTTGCAGACCGTCTCTGTGTCGTCCATGCACACAGAGCTTACTTCCGTGATATCCCTGTAGCAGATGAACTCTCCGTCCTTATAGTAGTATCCAGGCGGGAAGGGCATGATCTTGTCAGTGAGTCCTACCAGGTTTTTTGCCTCACTTGCGAAAATAGCGGCGCCATTTTTATCATATCCATAGTAGAGTGGACGGATGCCGATGGGATCCCTGGCTGCTATGTATGATTTTGTGTCGCCGTCGAAGAGGATGAGAGCGTACTCTGCATCCAGCATGCCGAACATGTCTGTTCCGTATTCTTTATAGAGAGGGAGAAGGAGCTCGCAGTCGCTGTCGCTCTTAAAGGTGTAGCCCTTTTCCTCCAGCTCTTTTTTCAGCTTTCTGAAGCCGTATAATTCTCCATTGCATACAAGGGTATGACCGCAAAGGGAGAAGGGCTGCATCCCTTCTCCTGTAAGTCCCATAATCGCAAGTCTGTGAAAACCGAGAAGACCGAAGCCGGTATCCACGATCCGGCTGTCGTCCGGTCCTCTCGAGATGGTGCGGTCAAATCCCTCCTTAAATAAATCGTGATCGGCACTGGGTGAACAGTACCCCATAATTGAACACATAAGATGTTACCTCCGGGATTTGATTTTTTATAAAGCGCTCTGTCTAAATGATGCCAAAGAGCAGTTTTCCGTAAGTCGGGAAAGGCCATACGGCTGTGTCTGTCATGGTCTCCAGAAGATCCACGTCGCCTCGGAGAGCTTCCATGGCCGGGATGACCATATCTCTGTAGTAGAAGGCCGCCTTCTCGAAATCGTAAATCGTGTCAGCTTCACTGACAACTCTCTTCAGTGTCTCCAGCTTCTCGTAAGCGGAAGCGGTGAGAGAGGAGATCTTCTTGACTGTGCTGTATTCATAGGATGTGTCGATCTCAGCTCCGAGAGAGCGCTTTGCGAGTACAGTGTCTGTGAGTGAGTGGGCGTATCCGCTGACTGCCGGGAGAATATCCCGCTCAGCCATCTCAGCCATAGTCAGGGCTTCGATGTGCAGTACCTTCACATAGTTTTCCATCATGATCTCATAGCGGGACTCCATTTCCTCCTCGCTGAACACCTTGTGGGAGGTGAAGAGCTTCACGTTCTTTTCGTGGAGGAAGCAGGGCAGTGCGTCCGGCGTGGTGCGCAGGTTCAGAAGTCCTCTCTTTTCAGCCTCCTCAAGCCATGCGTCGTCATAGCCGTTTCCGTTGAAGATGATCCGCTTGTGATCCCGGATCGTATCCCGGATCAGGTCGTGGAGAGCAGCCTCAAAATCATCTGCGTTCTCCAGGACGTCTGCGAACTGTTTCAGTTCTTCCGCGACCGCTGTGTTCAGGATCACGTTAGGTCCTGAGATGGAAGCGGAGGAGCCCAGCATACGGAACTCAAATTTGTTTCCGGTAAAGGCAAAGGGGGATGTCCTGTTCCGGTCTGTGGAGTCCTTCGGGAACTTGGGGAGAACGTGCACGCCGACGCGCATCAGCTCTTTTTCCTTTCCGTCGTAGGACTCTTCATTTTCAATAGCCTTGAGGATCTCGGTCAGCTCATCGCCAAGGAACATGGAGATGACGGCCGGCGGAGCCTCGTTGGCGCCCAGTCTGTGGTCGTTGCCAGCAGAGGCGGCTGAGAGGCGGAGCAGATCCTGGTACTCATCCACTGCTTTGATAACCGCGCAGAGGAAGAGGAGGAACTGGGCGTTCTCGGATGGCGTGTCGCCGGGCTCAAGAAGGTTAACGCCGGTATCTGTGGAGATGGACCAGTTGTTGTGCTTGCCGCTTCCGTTGATGCCCTCAAATGGTTTCTCGTGGAGAAGACAGACAAGGTCGTGCTTCTTGGCGATCCGCTGCATCAGCTCCATCATCAGCTGGTTGTGGTCTGTGGCAATGTTGGTGGTGGTGAAGATAGGAGCCAGCTCATGCTGTGCGGGAGCCACTTCGTTGTGCTCTGTCTTGGCCAGGATTCCCAGCTTCCAGAGCTCCTCATTTAACTCCTTCATGTAGGCCTGGACACGGGATTTGATGGTGCCGAAGTAGTGATCCTCCAGCTCCTGTCCCTTCGGAGCGGGAGCGCCGAAGAGTGTTCTGCCTGTGTAGATCAGGTCCTTTCTCTCCTCGTAATATTTTTTGTCCACCAGGAAATACTCCTGCTCAGGTCCTACGGTTGTCTTTACGGATTTCACATCATCGTTTCCGAAGAGGTGGACAACCCGGAGCGCCTGCCGGTTGATGGCCTGCATGCTGCGAAGAAGAGGTGTCTTTTTGTCAAGTGCGTGGCCGCTGTAGGAGCAGAAGGCTGTGGGGATGCACAGAACGCCGTTCTTGATGAAAGCGTAGGCTGTGGGATCCCAGGCTGTGTAGCCTCTGGCTTCAAAGGTGGCTCTCAGTCCTCCTGACGGGAAAGAGGAGGCGTCCGGCTCGCCCTGCACCAGCTCTTTCCCGGAGAACTCCATGATGACTTTTCCGTCCACATCCGGGCTGATGAAGCTGTCGTGCTTCTCGGCTGTCATGCCTGTCATGGGCTGGAACCAGTGGGTATAGTGGGTGACGCCCTTCTCGATGGCCCAGTCCTTCATAGCGTTGGCAACGACGTTGGCAATATTTATGTCCAGGCTCCTTCCGTCCTTCATTGTGCGCTGAAGCTGCCGGAATGTCTCCTTGGGAAGACGCTCCTTCATGACAGACTCATCGAAAACCATTGAACCGAATTTTTCTGCTGCTGTACTCATGACTCTCAAACTCCTTTTCATTTTTATTTGGATTTGATGTGTGCGGCCCAGGCCGCAAGGATAAAATAAATAAAAAAGAGCGGCAGTGGAACTCCTCCATCCCGATATGGCCATTTCTCAGGGTGGAAAAGCGACTCCATTGCCGCGTACACAAAGTAAAAGAAAAAACGGCGCGCAGAAAAAAGGGGTATTCCTGCGACGCCGTTGCCGTTCTTTGCATATGACTATACTGCCGTGATAAAGATTTGTCAAATGTTTTCTTGTATTTATTTTCGTACAATCCGCCCGGCCGGCCCGACAGAAGTTGACACAGAAAAGGAAATCCGCTATATTTTCTACTGTAAAGAATAGTGGGCAAAGGCGTTCATCTGAGGCAGGGAAAGTTTTCGCGGCTGTGAGAGCTTTCTCTTTCAGAAGACGCCTTTTTATCATATATTAAGATGTAAGAGGAGGTAAGAATATGGACATGTATCAATATGAAAAGGTCATGACATTTGTGGATGAGGAGGATGTAAAATTCATCCGTCTGGCCTTCTTTGACGCCTTTGGCGTGCAGAAAAATATTTCCATCATGTCAGGCCAGCTGGAGAGGGCCTTCAAGGAGGGGATCTCTTTCGACGCGTCGGCTGTGGCCGGATTTGACAGTGAGGTGAAGAGCGACCTCTTTCTCCACCCGGATCCGTCCACCTTTTCTATTCTGCCGTGGCGTCCGTCCACAGGGCGGGTGGCCAGGATGTACTGCGACATCCGCTATCCGGACGGGACGATCTACGAGAAAGACAGCCGCTATATATTAAAGAAGGCAGTGGAGAAGGCAAGGGAAAAGGGACTGAAGATCGATTTCGGGACAGAGGTGGAGTTCTACCTCTTTAATACAGACGAGCAGGGCAGCCCGACCAAGATCCCCTTTGACATGGCCGGATACATGGATGTGGCCCCGGAGGACAAGGGGGAGAACATTCGCAGGGAGATCTGTTTCACCCTCATTGATATGGGGATTGAGCCGGAGGCCTCCCACCACGAGGAGGGGCCCGGCCAGAATGAGATCGACTTCCAGTACAGCGATCCCCTCACAGCGGCGGACAACACGGCCACCTTCAAGTGGGTGGTGAGCACAGCGGCCATGGGGAACGGCCTTTACGCCGACTTCTCTCCAAAGCCCATCAAGGAATATGCGGGAAACGGCATGCATATCAATATGTCAGTGAGATGTGAGGACGGGTCGGACTGCAACGGCCAGTTCATGACAGGCATCCTGGAGCACATAAGGGACATTACCCTGTTTTTAAATCCATCCGAGGATTCCTACAGGAGGCTGGGTGAGAAGAAGGCTCCCAAGTATGTGACCTGGTCCCCGGAGAACCGCTCCCAGCTGATCCGGATCCCGGCGGTGAAGAACAAAAGGAAGCGGATCGAGCTTCGCTCCCCTGACCCCACGGCCAATCCCTATCTGGCCTTCGCCCTCCTCATCTACGCCGGGATGGACGGCATCGAGAGAAAGCTGCCCCTCCAGAAGCCGGCCAATGTCAATCTGTACACGGCGGACCACAAGGTGACGGATCAGCTCAGGAAGCTGCCGGAGAGCCGCGGGGAGGCCTGGGATGCGGCGACTGCAAGCGCCCTGGTAAAGAAGGTGCTGCCAGAGGCTTATCTGGACGTTTACAAGAACCCGCCGAAGACACGCTGACAGATACATTGACAAGGATAAAGGAGTGGGAAAGAACATGACAGCAGAAAAAGAGGCATACCGCATCCTGGTGGCTTCTGCGTCAGACAAGATGGTCTCAGTTGTAAGGGATGTGCTCCCGGGCCCCCAGTACAGGGATATTTCCTACGTGTCCACCATGGGGGACGCCAAGCGTATGCTGGTCAGCCATATCTGTGATATTCTCATCATCAACACGCCGCTGAAGGACGACTTCGGCATACAGTCCGCCATTGATATAGCGGAGCAGCACGAGACGGGAATTCTCCTGCTGGTCAAAGCGGAGATGTACGAGCAGGTGTCCTCCCAGGTGGAGGACTACGGCATCGTCACCCTGGCCAGGCCTACCACAAGGCAGAGCCTCTACACGTCCGTGAAGATGCTCAGCGCTGTCCAGATGAAGATAAAGAAGCTGGAGAAGGAGATGCGCAGGCTGAAGGAGCGGATGCAGGAGCAGCAGACCATTGACAGGGCCAAGTGGGTTCTGGTGGACCAGAGGAAGATGAGCGAGCCGGACGCCCACAGGTACATAGAGAAATCAGCCATGGACCGGTGCGTCAGGAAGATCCGCATTGCGGAGGAGATTTTGAGAGACAGCTGACAGCCATTGAAGACAGGCAGCCATTTATTACCAGTGTAAAAGTTTTCCTCCTTCGCATACTAACGATAAAACGCCCTCACAGGAAGGGCGGCAGTATGGAGACGATAGTATGCGAAGATATTGGTACAGACGAATTTTGATCATGATCCTTGTGTTCACCATCTCTGTAGGAGGGAGCTGGTATCTGATCGAGGAGAACAGGGCCGGCCTGGAGAGGGAGGCAAGCGCGGACGCGTCCGGGGAGCTACTGATCCCCGGCGGCATGCCGGTGGGCATCTATCTGGAGACAAAAGGGGCCATGGTCCTGGGAACTGAGAAGATCCAGGGCGAGGACGGGCAGGAGTATGAGCCCGCCGCCAACCTGGTGCAGGAGGGCGACTACATCATCGGGCTGGACGGGGAGGAGATCGATAACAAGTCCCAGCTCGTGGAGGCAGTGGCGGCACTGGACAAGGAGGAGGTCGTGCTGAAGGTGAGCCGGGATGGCCAGGAGATCGCCATCCGCATGAAAGCTGTGCGGTGCGGAAGGGATGAGTACAAGCTGGGGATCTGGGTGCGGGACAATGCCCAGGGCCTGGGGACTGTCACCTTTCTAAACGCGGACAGCCAGTTCGGAGCTCTCGGGCACGGGATTCGGGACACAGACACAGGAAAGCTCTTAAGCGCTTCGGACGGCCTTCTCTACACAACCAGCATCAAGGACATCAAGAAGGGGAAGGATGGGACGCCGGGGGGCATGGAGGGCGTCATTATCTATAACAATTACAATATCCTGGGGACCATCACCCAGAACACGGAGGACGGCATATACGGCACCCTGGACAGGATCGACGCCCTCTTCACGGATACGCAGCCCCTGGAGGCGGCTGTGGATGAGAGCCAGATAGAGGAGGGGGAGGCTACCATCCGATGCGCGGTCAGCGGCCAGGTGGAGGATTACAGCATTCGTATTACAAAAGTTGACAGGAACGCCCAGGAAGCGAACAAAGAGATTTTGCTGGAGGTGACGGACGAGAAGCTGCTGGAGCTCACCGGCGGCATCGTCCAGGGCATGAGCGGCAGCCCCATTATCCAGAACGGACGGCTCATCGGGGCAGTGACTCACGTGTTCGTGAACAACCCGAAGGAGGGCTACGGCATTTTTGTCCAGGATATGTTGAAACATATCGAAAGGTAAGAAAACAGGAAGAAGGTGTCGAGATCTTCCGACTTCAAAACCTTGATTTCGCATTTTTGTAATTCTATAATTTTCCTTGACAGTTTTTCAAGAACAGATAGGAGGATTATGGAATGGGAGAGATTCGTGTAGCAATCGCCGACGACAATGAGAGAATTCTGGAGCTGCTTGGCGAAATCATCAGCAGCGACAAGGATTTAAGTCTGGTGGGAAAGGCGGACAACGGCGAGGATATGTGCCGCGTGATCCGGGAGAAGGAGCCGGATGTTGTCCTGCTCGATCTGATCATGCCTAAAATGGACGGACTGGGAGTGATGGACGCCGTCAACCATGACAAAACTTTGAAAAAGCGCCCGTATTTTATCATAGTGACAGCTGTGGGCCAGGAGAGGATCACGGAGGACGCCTTCAACAAGGGAGCTATGTACTATGTCATGAAGCCCTTTAAAAATGACGTCATCCTGGAGCGGATCAAGCAGGTCACTCAGAAGGGGAGGACAAGCTATATCCCTGGCACGGATCTGTCCCAGCAGGGCGGCGAAACGCAGGAGCAAAGCCTGGAGACGAGAGTGACAGACATGATCCACGAGATTGGTATTCCCGCCCACATCAAGGGGTATCATTACCTGCGGGACGCTATCATGATGGCCGTGGAGGACATGGACGTGCTGAACGCGGTGACCAAGGTGCTGTACCCCACAGTCGCCAAGCGCCACCAGACGACGGCCAGCCGGGTGGAGCGGGCCATCCGCCACGCCATTGAGGTGGCATGGAGCCGAGGGAAGCTGGACACACTGGATGAGCTCTTCGGATACACTGTGAGCAACGGCAAGGGAAAGCCCACAAACTCAGAGTTTATCGCCCTTATCGCGGACACCCTCCGCCTGGAATATAAAAACAGATAACCCTTTTCATCTGAAAAAAAATACGATATAATAAGCGTATATACCTAGATACCGTAAGGATGGGAGGAAAGATATCATGAAACAAATACTTTTTGCAGCATCGGAGTCCGTGCCCTTTATCAAGACGGGCGGGCTGGCAGACGTAGTCGGGTCTCTGCCGAAATATTTTGACAAAGAAAAATACGATGTCCGCGTCATGCTGCCAAAATATCTCTGCATAAAAGAGGAGTGGAGAAATCAGCTGCAGTACCGGACGCATTTTTACATGGACCTGAACTGGAGAACAGAGTACGTAGGAATTCTTGAGTTGCAGTACGAAGGAATTACGTTCTATTTTATAGATAATGAATACTATTTCAGCGGCTGGGCGCCCTATGGAGATATGTATGCGGATATCGAGAAGTTTGCCTTCTTCTCCAAGGCGGTGCTGAGCGCCCTGCCGGTGATCGGCTTCCGGCCGGATATCATCCACTGCCATGACTGGCAGACCGGTCTGATCCCCATCTTCCTCGATAATTTCCGCTATGGAAACGAGTATTACCGGGGCATCAAGACAATCATGACCATCCACAACCTGAAATTCCAGGGCACCTGGGATACAAAGAGAGTGCAGGATATCACAGGCCTTCCGTCCTACTATTTCGTGCCGGACAAGCTGGAGGCCTACAAGGATGCCAACTACCTGAAAGGCGGCATCGTTTATGCGGACCGCATTACCACTGTCAGCAGTACATATGCGGAGGAGATCAAGACTCCCTTCTACGGCGAGAAGCTGGATGGACTGATGAACGCAAGGGCAAACTGCCTCTCAGGTATTGTCAACGGCATTGACTACAATGAGTACAATCCGGAGACAGACAAGCACATTGCCCGCAATTACTCGGTGAGCAATTTCCGGAAGGAGAAGGTAAAGAATAAGATTGCCCTCCAGGAGGAGCTGGGGCTGGACAAGGACAGCCATGTAATGATGATCGGCATTGTCTCCAGACTGACAGATCAGAAGGGCTTTGACCTGATCGACTGTGTACTGGATGAGCTCTGTCAGGACGCCATCCAGATCGTGGCTCTGGGAACCGGGGAGGCGCGGTACGAGAACATGTTCCGCCATTACGCATGGAAGTATCCGGGAAAGGTTTCCGCGAACATTTACTATTCCGAGCCCATGTCCCACAAGATCTACGCTTCCTGCGACGCTTTCCTCATGCCCTCCCTCTTTGAGCCCTGCGGCCTGAGCCAGCTCATGAGCCTGCGGTACGGGACTCTGCCCATCGTCAGGGAGACAGGCGGACTGAAGGATACGGTGGAGCCCTACAATGAATATGAGAAGACAGGCACCGGCTTCAGCTTCTGCAATTACAATGCCCACGAGATGATGGCAACTGTCCGCTACGCGGAGCAGATCTACTACGATCACAAGAGAGACTGGAACAAGATCGTTGAGAGAGCCATGCAGCAGGATTTCTCATGGAACAATTCCGCAAGACAGTATGAGAAGCTTTACGACGAGCTATAGAATGTATGACAGGATGATCTCAGGCTGCCGCACCTGTTTATCTGGCGCGGCAGCCTGTTTTGTACAACTACAAGGACAAGAAAGGACACAGAAATCGGGATGACAGACACGAGGACAAAAGAGGCGATCCGCTACCTGGGATTTGGACGAAAGGAGGCGGACCAGGCCACTCTGGACCTGATAGCAGGCTCCTTTGACAAGCTGGAGCAGGCGGCCTCCCCCAGGATCGTCTGGAGGCTCTTTGACCTGAAAACCGCCGGGGAGGGACGCCTGGACATAGGCGGCATGGAGGTGGAGAGCAGGAGTCTCTGGAAAAATATGAAGGGCTGCTGTCAGACAGTAGTCCTGGGAGCCACCCTGGGAGCCGGCGTGGATCTCCTTATGCGCCGCCAGTCCCTGACAGACATGGCCGGAGCCGTGGTGACACAGGCCTGTGCGGCTGCCATGCTGGAGGAATATCTGGATGAGGAGCAGGAGAAGATCGGCCGCGAGCTGGAGAGGGAGGGCAAGTATCTGCGGCCCAGGTTCAGCCCCGGCTACGGAGATTTTTCCATCCGGCACCAGGGACAGATCCTGGCCATGCTGGATGCGCCAAAGAGGATTGGCCTTTCCATGACAGACAGCTCCATGCTCACCCCGGTGAAATCTGTCACCGCGGTGATCGGGGTTTCCACAGTGAGGGAGCCCTGCCACAGGAAGGGCTGTGAGGCCTGCGGAAAGAGAGATTGCATATATCGGAGGAACGAAGGATGATACTGGACAGATTAGGAAAAGAGCTGCTGTTTTTTGACGGCGGCATGGGAACCCTTCTCCAGGAGAAGGGACTGCGCCCCGGGGAACTGCCGGAGGTCTGGAACCTGGAGCACACAGAGGAGATCGTGGATATCCACAGACAGTACTTTGAGGCCGGGAGCGACATTGTCCTCACCAACACATTCGGGGCCAACGCCCTCAAATTCCACAGCAGTGAGTACGATCTGGAGGACATCATCACAGCCGCTGTGGTGAGCGCCAGGGAGGGCGCCTATCTGGGAGTCCATGACGACAGGAAGGTCTACGTGGCCATGGACATAGGACCAACAGGAAAGCTCCTGAAACCGCTGGGAGACCTGGACTTTGAGACGGCCCTGTCCGCCTTCGGGGAGGCCGCCGGGTACGGGGAGGCCGCCGGGGCGGACCTGATCCATATTGAGACCATGAGCGACATGTACGAGATGAAGGCGGCGGTGCTGGGGGCCAAGGAGCACACCTCCCTGCCGGTCTTTGTCACCATGATCTTTGACGAGAAGGGCAAGCTGCTGACGGGCGGGGATGTGGCTGCCGCTGTCTCCATGCTGGAGGGGCTCCGGGTGGACGCCCTTGGCATCAACTGCGGCCTGGGACCGGAGCAGATGCTCCCCATTCTGGAGGACGTCATGAGATACACCTCCCTGCCGGTGATCGTGAAGCCCAACGCGGGCCTGCCGGTGCAGCGGGACGGACACACGGTGTATGACGTGGAGCCGGAAGAATTTGCCGCCTCCATGCAGAGGATCGTGGAGATGGGGGCCTGCGTGGTGGGCGGATGCTGCGGCACCACCCCGGATCACATTCGGCAGATGACCCGGCTGTGCCGGGGGATGGAGGCGAAGGCTCCGGTCAGGAAGAAGGAGACCATCGTATCCTCCTACGGGCAGGCGGTGATCCTGGGGGATAAGCCGGTGATCATCGGAGAGCGCATCAATCCTACAGGAAAGAAAAAGTTCCGGCAGGCGCTGAAGGATCACGACATGGAGTACATCCTGAAGGAGGCGGTTACCCAGCAGGAGAGAGGCGCCCACATCCTGGATGTGAACGTGGGCCTTCCGGACATTGACGAGACAGCCATGATGCGGGATGTGGTGGGAGAGCTGCAGAGCATTACCAGCCTGCCCCTGCAGATCGACACGGTGGATCCGGAGGCTATGGAAGCCGCCATGCGGATGTACAACGGGAAGCCCATGATCAACTCTGTCAACGGAAAGCAGGAGTCCATGGCCCAGGTATTCCCCCTTGTGAAAAAGTACGGGGGCGTAGTGGTAGGCCTGACTCTGGACGAGGCGGGTATCCCCTCGGACGCCGAGGGGCGTGCCAGGATCGCCGGAAAAATCATCAAAGAGGCGGCCAGGTACGGGATCGAGCCCAAGGATATCGTCATCGACGTGCTGGCTATGACCATCAGCTCCGACCCGGAGGGGGCCAGGACGACACTGGAGGCTCTCCGCCTTGTGCGGGAGAGATACGGCGTCCGGACTGTCCTCGGCGTGTCCAACATCTCCTTTGGCCTGCCGGGGCGGGCGGTCATCAACGCCAACTTCTACACCATGGCCATGCAGAGCGGCCTCACGGCGGGCATCATCAATCCCTCCTCCCCTGAGATGATGAAGTCCTACTACGCCTACTGCGCGCTGATGGGCTTTGACAGCAACTGCGAGGACTACATCAGGGAGTACGGCAGCGCCGGTCCGGAGATCTCTGCCCCGACGGGGGGACAGCCCGCCCTCACCCTGAAGGAGGCCATAGAGAAGGGATTGAAGGAGGATGCCTCTGCCATCACAAAGGAGCTGGTGAAGGAGCAGGCTCCCCTTGCCATTATCGACAGTGAGCTGATCCCGGCCCTGGATCAGGTGGGAAAGGGATTTGAGAAGGGAACCGTCTTTCTGCCCCAGCTTCTCATGAGCGCCGACGCGGCCAAAAACGCCTTTGCCGTGCTCAGAGACAAGCTGGAGGAGAGCGGAGCAGCCGCGGAAAAGAAGGAGAAGATCATTCTTGCCACAGTCAAGGGAGATATCCACGACATCGGGAAAAACATCGTGAAGGTGCTCCTGGAAAACTACAGCTTTGACGTGATCGACATGGGCAAGGATGTTCCCCCGGAGGACATCGTGCAAAAGGCTCTTGACGAGGATGTCCGGCTGGTTGGTCTCTCTGCTCTCATGACCACCACTGTGGGCAGTATGGAGGAAACCATCCGGCAGCTTAGAAAGGAGAAGCCGGACTGCCGGGTGATGGTGGGCGGCGCTGTGCTGAACCAGGAGTATGCGGACATGATCGGAGCCGACTTCTACGGGAAGGACGCCATGCAGTCTGTGTATTACGCCCAGAGCCTGTTTGAAAAGTAGGGCTTGCTCCATGTTCCTGATTTTGTACACGCAGTGTTCTTGACAGAAAATTAACAGCCGGCTATAGTTGTAATGATGAAAGGCCCTTTTGACGAGGGGGCAAAAGTTCTAATACAGGAGGAGACCGCTTTATGATGAGAGGATTGGATACGACGGTGCGGAGACTGCGCCGCAAGGTATTCGAGGAGGTCGCAAGGCTTGGGTTTAAATCCAACCCGGAGACGTTAAACGACGATATGGAAGCCATTCCATACAAAATGGTAAACGAGGACACGAAGATCAAATACAGGGAGAGTGTGTACAGAGCCAGGGCTATCGTCCGCGAGAGGCTGCGGCTGGCCATGGGTCTGGCCCTGCGCCCGGAGAACAAGCCGGTTCACCTGACCGCAGGTGTGGAGGCCAGCAATATTTCCGACAAATACTATGAGCCGCCTCTTATGCAGGTGATCCCGTCCGCCTGCGAGGCCTGTGAGGAGAAGGGATACGAGGTCAGCAACATGTGCAAGGGCTGTCTGGCACATCCCTGTATGGAGGTCTGCCCCAAAGGAGCCATCTCCTTTGTGAACGGCAAATCCTTTATCGATCAGTCCAAATGTATCAAGTGCGGCAAGTGCAAGTCCGTCTGTCCCTATGACGCCATTGCCAAGAAGGAGCGGCCCTGCCAGAAGGCCTGCGGCGTGGGAGCTATCGTTTCTGACAAGATGGGACGGGCCTACATTGACAATGACAAATGTGTTTCCTGCGGTATGTGCATGGTGAACTGCCCATTCGGAGCCATCTCAGACAAGTCCCAGATCTTCCAGCTGGCCAGAGCCCTGACCGAGGGGGACTATATCATTGCGGAGATCGCCCCGGCCTTCTACGGACAGTTCGGCGACAACATCACGCCGAGGAACCTGAAAGCGGCTCTCATGGAGCTGGGCTTTAAAGAGGTGTACGAGGTGGCTCTGGGAGCGGACATCGGCGCCATTGCCGAGGCTCATCACTATGTGGAGAAGGTGACTACAGGGGAGCTTCCCTTCCTGCTCACCTCCTGCTGCCCCTCCTGGGCTATGCTGGCGAAGAAATTCTTCCCGGATCTCATTGACGAGGTATCCCAGGAGCTGACGCCTATGGTGGCTACTGCGAGGACCATCAAGAAGGAGCATCCGGACGCCAAGGTGGTCTTTATCGGACCCTGCGCGGCCAAGAAGCTGGAGGCCATGAGAAGAAGCGTCCGCAGCGATGTGGATTTCGTGGTGACCTTTGAGGAGCTCCAGGCTATGTTTGACGCAAAGGACATTGACCTGGCTGAGTACTCCGCCGAGTCCTCCTTCCACAACGCCACAGGCGCAGGCCGCGGCTATGCGGTGGCTGGCGGCGTGGCGGACGCCATCAAGAAATGTATCAACACCTACTATCCGGATGTGCAGGTGAACATCGAGCACGCGGAGGGGCTGGCCGACTGCAAGAAGATCCTGACCCTGGCCAAGGCGGGCAGGATGAACGGCTGTCTCATCGAGGGTATGGGCTGTCCCGGCGGCTGCGTGGCCGGCGCCGGCACCAATATCCCCGTTGCGAAGGCCCAGAAGAAGATCCAGGATTTCGTAAAGGCATCCTCAAAGCAGGTGCCTCCGAAGGAGCTGGAAGAGATCGAGCTGAAGTAGGCAGACCTGTAAGCGGTGAGGCTGAAAGGTAAAGCTAACAGGTGAAAAGCCCCGGCGTTGACAAACGCCGGGGTTCTCTTTATAATTAGATATTAGTTTGAAAATTTAGGAGGAAACTATGCAAAAATACGGTGTAAATGAATTAAGAAAAATGTTCCTGACATTTTTTGAGAGCAAGGGACACCTGGCGATGAAGAGTTTTTCGCTCGTGCCCCACAATGATAAAAGCCTTCTTCTGATCAATTCCGGTATGGCTCCTCTGAAGCCCTACTTCACAGGCCAGGAGATCCCTCCGAGGACGAGAGTGACTACCTGCCAGAAGTGCATCCGCACCGGGGACATTGAGAATGTGGGAAAGACAGCACGCCACGGCACCTTCTTCGAGATGCTGGGCAACTTCTCCTTTGGAGACTACTTCAAGAAGGAGGCCATCGCCTGGACATGGGAGTTCCTGACAGAGGTGGTGGGCCTTGACCCGGATCGCCTGTACCCTTCCGTCTACGTGGACGACGACGAGGCGTGGGAGATCTGGAACAAGCAGATCGGTATTCCGGAGGAGAGAATCTTCCGTTTTGGCAAGGAGGACAACTTCTGGGAGCACGGAAGCGGTCCCTGCGGCCCCTGCTCAGAGGTCTACTATGACCGGGGCGAGAAGTACGGCTGCGGAAAGCCGGACTGCACGGTAGGCTGTGACTGTGACCGGTATATGGAGATCTGGAACAACGTGTTTACCCAGTTTGACAATGACGGGCACGGGAACTATACAGAGCTGGAACAGAAGAACATTGACACAGGCATGGGTCTGGAGCGTCTGGCCTGTATCGTGCAGGACGTGGACTCCATGTTTGACATCGACACGATCCGGGCTCTCAGAGAGCACGTATGCCGCCTTGCCGGCAAGGAGTACGAGAAGGATTATGCCACGGACGTGTCCATCCGCGTCATCACGGACCACATCCGCTCTGTCACCTTCATGATCTCCGACGGCATCATGCCCTCCAACAGCGGAAGAGGCTATGTGCTGCGCCGGCTTCTCCGCCGCGCCTGCCGTCACGGACGTCTCCTGGGCATCAAGGGAGAGTTCCTTGTAGAGCTGGCCCAGACGGTCATCGATGGGTCCAAGGACGGCTATCCGGAGCTGGAGGAGAAGAAGGATTTCATCTTCAAGGTGATCACCAAGGAGGAAGAGCAGTTTAACAAGACCATAGACCAGGGACTTTCCATCCTGGAGGGGCTGGAGTCCCAGATGGAGAAGGAGGGAAGTAAAGTCCTCTCCGGCGAGGAGGCCTTCCGCCTCTATGACACATACGGCTTCCCTGTGGATCTGACAAGGGAGATCCTGGAGGAGAAAGGCTTTTCCATCGATGAGGAGGGCTTTGAGAAGGCTGCAAAGGCCCAGAAGGAGCGGGCTAAGGGCACCTTCGGCGAGACAAACTACATGGGAGCCGATGTGACTGTGTACGAGTCCATCGACCCTGCCGTGACCAGTACATTTGTAGGCTATGACCACCTGACATACGACTCTGAGATCACTGTCCTGACGACAGAGGACGAGGTGGTGGACGCCCTCTCTGACGGACAGAAGGGCACCGTATTTGTAAAAGAGACTCCGTTTTACGCTACAAGCGGTGGCCAGGAGGCGGACAACGGCGTGATCCGCACAGAGGACGGACTGTTCCAGGTGGAGGACACGATCAAGCTCCTGGGCGGAAAGATCGGCCATGTGGGCCATGTGGTGAGCGGTATGCTGAAGGTGGGAGACAAGGCTACCCTGGAGGTCAACGAGGAGAAGCGGGCCCTCTCCGCAAGGAACCACAGCGCCACCCATCTTCTCCAGCAGGCGCTGCGCCAGGTGCTGGGAACCCATGTGGAGCAGGCCGGATCCTCTGTCAACGAGTACAGGCTCCGTTTTGACTTTACCCACTTCTCAGCCTTGACAAAGGAAGAGCTGAAAAAGGTGGAGGAGATCGTCAACGAGCAGATCATGAACTGTCTGCCTGTGAAGGCGGAGAACATGCCTATCGAGGAGGCGAAAAAGACCGGAGCAGCCGCTCTCTTTGGAGAGAAGTATGGCGACATCGTCCGCGTGGTGAGCATGGGTGATTTCTCCAAGGAGTTCTGCGGCGGAACCCATGTGGACAACACAGGCGTCATCACAGCCTTCAAGATCATCTCTGAGACAGGCGTGGCCGCTGGCGTGCGCAGGATCGAGGCCCTCACATCCAAGGGTCTTCTCAGGTACTACGACGAGCTGGAGGAGAAGCTGGAGAGATCCGCGAAGCTTTTGAAGACCACGCCGGACAAGCTGGAAGAACGGCTGTCCCACATGATCTCCGAGAACAAGGAGCTTCACAGCGAGGTGGAGAGCCTGAAGAGTAAGCTGGCCAAAGAGTCCATGGGAGATGTGACAGACCAGGTGACAGAGGTGAAGGGCGTTAAATTCCTGGCGGCCAAGGCGCCTGGTGCTGACATGAACGGACTGCGGGATCTGGGAGACCAGCTCAAGGAGAAGCTGGGAGAGGGCGTCATCGTCCTGGCGTCAGACGCAGGAGGAAAGGTCAGCCTCATGGCCACAGCCACAGAGGGAGCCATCAAGGCAGGAGCCCACGCCGGCAACCTGATCAAGGCCATCGCCGGCTGCGTCGGCGGAGGCGGAGGCGGACGCCCGAACATGGCGCAGGCAGGCGGAAAGAACCCGGCCGGCATTGACGAAGCCCTGGAAAAAGCAAAAGAAGTACTGGAAAACCAGCTTTAAAACGCAAAAAATTATTGACGTGCCGGAAAAATGTGCTATAATCTAATGTAGTGCAATAAATATACCCGAACAGTCGTATGATGCACAATATAGGGCTGGAGGGGAGGTTAGGTGTGAGACTATGTCAAATGTAATCGTTAAAGAAAACGAGACGTTGGACAGCGCTTTACGCAGATTTAAAAGAAGCTGCGCAAAGGCTGGTATTCAGCAGGAAATTCGGAAAAGAGAGCATTACGAGAAACCAAGCGTAAGACGCAAAAAGAAATCCGAAGCTGCTAGAAAACGTAAATATAACTAATGTGCAAAGCAAAGATGACACGCGGATGCGTGTCATCTTTTTTTCATCTTTTTCAGTGCCCTCTTACATTCGATACTTCCTTACAGAGCTTCCAGCTCTCTCAGCTCGTGGTACAGCCTCGCGATGGGAAGTCCGACCACGTTGTTGTAGTCTCCCCGGATTTCCTTTACATGCACGGCAAAGGGCCCCTGAATCCCGTAGGCTCCGGCCTTGTCCAAAGGATCGCCGGTCCGTATGTAGGAGAGAAGCTCCCCTCTTGTCACGGGATAGAAGGTGACAAGGGTGCACTCGTGGAAGGTGCGCATGTATTTCTTTTTTCCCTTCACTGCGATGAGGCACACGCCCGTGTAGACCTGATGGGTCCGGTCCGCCAGCATGGAGAGCATATCCAGCGCCTCCTCCTCATCGGCGGGCTTTCCCAGGATCTCGCCGTTGTAGGCGACGACAGTGTCCGCTCCGATGACGGTAAAGTCCTCTGTCTGGGAAGCCTGGCATTTTTCGAAGATATCCCTGGCCTTCAGAGCCGCCAGATCCTCCACGATCTCGGCGGGGGAGGAGCCGCCGCTCTTTTCTTCCGCGTCAGAGGGACACACCTCAAAGGAAAATCCTGCCTGGGAGAGAAGCTCCCTCCTTCTGGGGGAAGCGGAGGCAAGTATATATTTCATGACAGATCACAACCTTTCAATCATATTTTTTGATGGTTTTCACAGCCGGCCCGCCAAAAAGCCATCTGTGCGTCTTGCGAAAGAGGGGGCCGGTGCACTATAATAGCTCCTGTAAGACAAAATGAAATGGAGGAAAACCTATGTATATCAGCGAAATCACAAACACCCCTCCGGACGATGTGGAGAAGAGAGTCCCGCTTGAGCAGGAGGTGTACAGGGTCTTCAAAAAGCTGGGGATCCCCTACGAGAGGGTGGACAACGACCCGGCCGCGTCCATGGAGGAGTGCGCCGAGATCGGCGAGGTGCTGCAGGCGCCTGTGAGAAAGGATGTCTTTCTCTGCAACCAGAAGAAGACCTCCTTCTTCCTGCTTCTCATGCCCGACGACAAGCCCTTTGACACCGCCTCCTTCAGCAAAAAGCTGGGCGTGTCCCACATGTCCTTTGCGCCGCCGGAGTTGATGGTGAAGCACATCGGCTGTACACCTGGCTCTGCCAGCGTTGTGGGGCTTCTGAACGATGAGGACGACTACGTGCAGCTCATCATCGACAAGGAGGTGGCCCAGGCGGAGTGGTTTGTCTGCAACACAGGCATCAACACCACCCATCTGAAATTTAAGACCCAGGATCTTCTGAAAAAGTTCCTGCCCTACACCCACCACAGACCCAGGATCGTGGAGCTGTAGAGTCTGTGACTTTGCAGACGGAGGGGCCGTCCTATACGGACGGCTCCGAAACCCCTGTCTCCGGATCCATTCGGACTTCAATGCCGTTGACCTCCACCTGGTCATCCACAGGGATCACAAGGCATTTCCGCCCGTCCACGATCCGTACGTCCACCAGGTCTGTCCGGTCCGGATTGACGTTGATCACAATGTCCGGAGTCTTGATGTTGAATTTCTTTGTGCTGGCAATGTTGGAGGCCAGAAGGGAGGCCTTTGCGCCCACAGTTTCATCGAACTCCCGGTCAAAGTTCTCCAGGTTCTCCTCCGGCACCCCGCTCAGGGAGAAGAGACGTCTGACCTCCGGCTTGCCAAGCTCCAGGGGCTCCGGCTCCTCCTTGTTCTCCTCGATCAGGGTGTTCAGGTTCTCGTGAATATTGCGGATCACACTGTAGGCACAGTCCTCGCCCAGGGTGTCCGCGATCATGGCCTGGAAGGACTCCTTCTGGGTGCCGGCGCTCAAGACCTGGCTGCAGCCCAGAACCTGGGTGAGGAAGACCTCCTGCAGCTCCTCGGGCTTCTTGGAGTAATAGAGCAGGCCGTGGACGTCGCTGGCCCGGTCGTTGAAGGCGGGGAAGAGAAAACCGTTTACCGGATCATTTACGATCCAGTCCCGGATCCTGTCCTCGATGCTGTTGTGCTCCGCGTTGTAGCAAAGGCCCGCCTTGGAGAGGGACACAGGACAGATGCTGCACAGTATGTAGTCGTAGACTGTATCGGAGGCGTCGTACATCTCCATCCCGTCGGAGGCCTTGCCGGGCACGTCGTAGGCGGCGTGGATGAGGAGAATGAGATAGTGCTCCCCAAAGTCATAGTTCTCGATCACCTTATCGTAAAACTCGGACACCAGCATGTCGTCTGTGAGCCTGCTGTCCTTGAGCTGCATCAGGAACTCCTGGGCTCCGCCCTTTTGCTCCTCCTCCAGAGGAAAGCTCATATTGAGGAGGTTTTTCCCGACAGTGCCGGACAGAGTCCGCTTGAACAGATCAAAATACTTGTATTCCTCCTCCTCGGGGAGAGAGAGGAAGGCCTCCTTGAATTCCAGTTTCTTTTCCTTGTCTCCGTCCACATAGCAGCCGCAGATGCGGGTGATGGCGCAGTTCTGCAAAGAGAACTGCTTTCGGATTTCCAGAACTTCTTTTTTATTCATGAGATACCCCTTTTCTTACTATATTTTTTCTAAAAAGTCAGCCGGAGCCTCTCCCGGGGGAGACGAATTCCGGAACACTCATTTTAACACAGGGGAGCAGGCTTGACAACTATCCGGCCCGTCCTGGCGGCCCGCGGGCGGAGAAAAAAAGAATAAGTGCAAAAAGAGCAAAATATATTAGTAACAGACGATGTATGCAAGGAGAGATGGGCATATGAAACGATTTTTGACGGCCCTCCTGTGCGGGGCGCTGCTCCTGCAGCCGGCCCTGCTCAGAGCGGCGCCCCAGGCCGGCCAGGAAGAGACTGGGCAGGAGGAAAGCGGGCAGGAGGAAGCGGGGGCAGGTCCCCAGGTGGGTTCACCCTCTGCTTTTCTGATGGAGGCGTCCACAGGAAAGTCCGTCTACGAGAAAAACGCGGATGAGAGGCGGCCCCCTGCCAGCGTGACGAAGATCATGACCCTGCTTCTCATCTTTGACGCTCTGGCGGAAGGGAAGATTGCCCTGGAAGACCAGGTGACCGTGTCCGAGTATGCCGCCTCCATGGGAGGCTCTCAGGTCTTCCTGGAGCCGGGGGAGGTGCAGACGGCGGACACCCTGATCAAGTGTATCGCCGTAGCAAGCGCAAACGACGCATGTGTAGCCATGGCAGAGCATATCTGGGGGAGCGAGGAGGAGTTTGTGAAGCACATGAACGAGAGGGCTGCCGGACTTGGCATGGAGAACACCAGCTTTGTCAACTGTAACGGCCTGGATGCGGAGGGGCATTTGACTACCGCCAGGGACATAGGGACCATGTCCAGGGAGCTGATCCTTATATATCCCCAGATCCGGGATTACGCCGGCATCTGGATGGAGGACATTACCCACACCACGGCAAAGGGGAGCAGCACTTTCACCCTGGCCAACACAAACAAGCTGATCCGCCAGTACGCCTACGCCACAGGCCTGAAGACCGGTTCCACAGACGACGCCGGCTTCTGCGTGTCCGCCACGGCCGAAAAGAACCAGATGGAGATGATCGCGGTGGTCATGGGGGCGGAGACCTCAAAAGACCGGTTCAGGGACGCGGTGACTCTTCTGGACTATGGCTTTGGAAAGTGTGTCAAATATGTGGATGAGGGCATCCAGAGCCTGGAGCCTGTGAGGGTCCAGGGAGGCCAGAAGAGACTGGCGGCTGTCAGCCAGAAGGAGCCTTTCCAGTATGTGGACACGGAAGGGGCGGACCTGACAGCCATTGAGCGGGAGTATCAGCCCCAGGAGAAGCTGACAGCCCCTGTCAAAGCGGGGGATAAGGCGGGAAGCGTGGTCTACACACTGGACGGCGCCGAGATTGGCAGGGCGGACATTGTGGCGGTGGAGGATGTCCCGAAGGCCACCTACCAGAGCTCCCTGGAGCAGACCCTGGAGCTGTTCTTCCCGGCCTAGCCGGAAAGCAGGCATTAACTGGAAGAGAAGACGCGAAAGAAAGTTGCAAAACAGGGAAACAGATTATATAATCATTACCAGAACTGCCCAGAAGGCGGCAGACAGATAAGGGAGGAACGCGAAATGTGGAAGAAGCCGCTTGCGCTGCTTGGCGCGTCTGCCCTGGTGTGCGCCGGGGAGATGGCAAGGGAATTGTCCACCTTCCGGGTGAGACGCTACAGGGAAGAGATACCGGGAATGGAGAGAGGGAGCAAGATCCGGATGGTCTTTCTCTCAGATCTTCACGGAAAGGAGTACGGAAGGGAGAACCGCAGGCTCCTGGAGCAGGTCGAGAGGGAGGAGCCGGACTGTATCCTGGTGGGCGGCGACATGCTGACCCGGACACAGCCGGAGACTGACAGGACGGCAGCCGCTCTCATGAGGAGGCTTGCGGCTGTGGCCCCCGTCTATGCCGCCAACGGAAACCATGAGCAGAAGATGAAGGAGAACAGAAGACAGTACCAAGACCGGTATGAGAGATACCGGGACGCCCTGATGGGGGCAGGCGTACACCTGCTGGAAAACGAGACCTGTCTGTTTCAGAAGGGGAGCTTCCAGGCTGCGCTGACAGGCCTGGAGATCCCCCTTTCCTGCTACAGTCATTTCGGGAGGGAAAAGCTGCAGACAGAGGAGATAAAAAGGAGGATCGGGGAGCCGGAGGGAGAGGAGTACCACATCCTCCTGGCTCACAACCCGGCCTGCATGGACGCCTACTGGGACTGGGGGGCGGATCTTGTCCTGTCCGGGCATCTCCACGGAGGCGTCGTCCGGCTGCCCCTTGCGGGGGGAGTCATCACGCCTCAGATGCAGCTTTTCCCCAGATATTCAGGAGATATGTACAAAAGAAGAGACGGGCGAAGCTGTGTGGTCAGCCGGGGGCTGGGAACCCACACAGTCAATGTCCGTCTCTACAATATGGCTGAGCTCGTCAGCCTTTCCTTTACAGGTAAATAGGCCTAAGGCCGGTGCACCCGGAAGACGCCCACTCCAAGAGCCCCCGCCCCGGTGTGGCAGCCGATGCTCATGGTGAGAGGATAGTGGACGATCTCCATATCCGGAAAACATTCCTGATACTTTTCCTTCCAGGAGAGAAACTCTTCTTCGTCCATGTCCGTCTCGGCCATGCCAAGCTTCAGGACGCCCTCGTCCCTCAGATGGGAGAAGCGCATGTCTATATCCTTTCTTACCGCCTTGCACATAGTCCGGAAGGCGGCCTTCATGCCCCGGACCTTGGCGAAGGCATCCAGCTTGTCCCCCTGGATGGTGAGGACAGGCTTCAGGTTCAGCACCGTGCCCACCGCGGCGGCGGCTGGAGTGATGCGCCCTCCTTTTTTCAGGTATTTCAGGGTGTCCACCGCAATGTAGATGCTGGCATCCAGCGCCTCGCTTTCAAGCTGCTCCTTGATCTGTCGTCCCGTCCTTCCCTCCCTGGCGAGGAAGTAGGCGTCCAGCACGGACTGGGTTTGGGTGACAGAGATCCGGTGGTTGTCCACCACATGGACGCGGCCCTCAAAGTCACCCTCAGAGGCCAGAGCCAGAGCGCTGGCGCAGGAGGTGGAAAGTCCGCTGGACATGGGGATATACACGACCTCCCGGTAATCCCGCAGGAGGGAGGCCCACATGTCCATCACATCTCCGGGGGAGGGGAGGGATGTGCTGACAGCGGCGTCAGAGGCCAGCTTCCGGTAGAACGCGTCGGCAGTGATGCTCTTCCCCTCGTAAAAGGTCTCACCATCGATCAGGACAGGCATGGGAATGATATGGATGTCGGAATAAGGCTCGCACCCCGGCATGATCCCGCAGTTGCTGTCCGTCATAATAGCAATGTCTGACATAGTATTCTCCTTTACAGTTCCATGATATGACTTAAAAACTCAAAATATCTTACACATTGACCGATATTTTAACAGATGTTAAAATATTATAGCAGAACAAAAAATAAAACTCAATGACAGACCATCCGTTTTTGTCAGTTATTTATACAGATCGGGGGAAATGTAATGGAAGACAGACGCATTACGAAGACAAAGAGAAATCTGAAGAGCACCCTCATCTCCATGCTTCCGGAGCAGCCCTTTGAGCAGATCTCCATCACGGAGCTGTGTGCCAGGGCGCAGATCAGCAGGATCACCTTCTACTCTCACTACAGCGACAAGTACGCCCTGGTGGACGAGATCTTTCAGGATATGGTGGTCCTGGGCACGGAGGACTATGAGAGGAAACAGCGAAAGAACAATCCGGGAAGGGACGAGGTGCTCAGCTACTGCAACATCCTGGATGCCATTATGGAGCTGTACTACAGCCATTTTGACTTTTTCCATTACACGGCGCCGGACAAAAATCCCTACCTTGCGTTCGCCTTCTACAGCATCGTCCTGGAGACGGTGGAGAAGCACACCAAGAGGATGGAGAGGCAAAGCCGGCTTAAGTACTCGCCGAAGAGGATCGCCGGTTTTCTCTGCTACGGGATCATCGGCTTCATCAACGAGGGACACGCAGAGCGCATTCCGGTGGAAAGGCAGCAAAAAGAGGCCAAGGAGCTTCTCATGGGCATTCTACGGTCCCGAGTGCTCATACAGCTTTAGAAAAACTGTTGAGAAAAGAGCAAAGGTCAGATATAATAGTATGGTTAAGTCAGGAAAGAGCGGAGGATGTCTGTGGGATTAGAGGTAAAGCTGCAGGTGTTTGAAGGCCCTCTGGACCTTCTTCTGCACCTCATCGACAAAAATAAAATAGATATCTACGACATTCCTATCGTGGAGATCACAAATCAGTACATGGAATATATCCACGCCATGGAGAGGGAGGACCTGAACGTGATGAGCGAGTTCCTCCTCATGGCGGCCACACTGCTGGACATCAAGTGCCGGATGCTGCTTCCCAAGGAAGTGAACGAGGAGGGGGAGGAGGAAGACCCCCGGCAGGAGCTGGTGGAGCAGCTTCTCCAGTACAAGATGTACAAGTACATGTCCTACGAGCTCCGGGACCGGCAGGTGGAGGGCGAAAGATCCCTGTACCGGGAGCCGGACATACCGGAGGAGGTGCAGGACTACGTGGAGCCTGTGGATCTGGACAAACTGCTGGACGGGCTGACCCTGTCCAGGCTGAACAGCATTTTCCGGGAGATGATGCGCAGGCAGACGGAGAAGATCGATCCCATCCGCAGCCGCTTTGGAAAGATCGAGAAGGAGGAGGTCTCCCTGCCGGAGAAGCTGGACTATGTGGAGGAGTACGCCGGAACCCACCCCGCCTTCAGCTTCCGGCAGCTCCTGTCAAGGCAGGGATCCAGGGTACAGCTTGTAGTCACCTTCCTGGCCGTGCTGGAGCTGATGAAGACAGGCAAGATCAGGGTTCTGCAGGAGCAGCCCTTTGACGATATCCTTATCACCTCCATGATATGCGGCGGGGAGCGGACAGCGCAAGAAGAGCAAAGAGAAGAAGGGGAAGTATAAAGTGGAGATAAGCAGACTAGAGGGTATCATAGAAGCCATTCTTTTTACTATGGGGGACTCCGTGGAGCTCTCCAAGATCGCGGCGGCCATCGGCCATGACGAGGAGACGACCCGCAAGGTGATCCACAACATGATGGATAAATACGAGACGGACGACAGGGGAATCCACATCATTGAGCTGGAGGACTCCTTCCAGATGTGCACAAAGCCCCAGATGTACGAGTATCTCATCAAGGTGGCAAAGCAGCCCCGCAGGTACGTGCTCACGGACGTGCAGCTGGAGACGCTCTCCATCATCGCCTATCGCCAGCCTGTCACAAAGCTGGAGATCGAAAAGATCCGGGGAGTCAAGTCAGACCACGCGGTGAACAAACTGGTGGAGTATGATCTCGTGTGCGAGGTGGGACGGCTGGACGCGCCTGGAAAGCCCATCCTGTTCGGGACAACGGAGGAGTTCCTGCGGCGCTTCAGCATCCACTCCCTGGACGAGCTGCCGGGGATCAACCCGGAGCAGATCGAGAATTTCAAACACGAGGCCGAGGAGGAGGCCCAGCTGAAGCTGGACGTATAGCCTGTTCGGGCGCAAGACATATTTTTCGGTCACGGGGCATACATATAAGTTAACTGCGCGGATGCTTCGGGTCGTGATGTGTATGAGAAGACCGGAAAAAGGTCGGTTATATAGAAAATGGTATGGAATGAGAAGGATAAAGAGGGCCGGTATTCTCCTGGCGCCTGTCCTCCTCTTTATCTGGCTGGCGTTCTGTCCTTCCATGCGGGGGATGGCTGCCGGTGCCGGGGAGGGGGAGACGCCGGAGGAGCTGGCCCAGCTCTACGCCCGGTCAGCGGTCCTGATGGACGCTGACAGCGGGCGTGTTTTATTTGGAAAAGACGCGGACACAGCCCGTCCCATGGCCAGCACTACCAAGATTATGACGTGCATCCTGGCGCTGGAGACGGCGGACCTGGAGATGGAGTGCTCTGTGTCGGAGGAGGCTGCCTCCCAGCCGGAGGTCCGGCTGGGCGTCCGGGAGGGGGAGACCTACCGCCTGGAGGATCTTCTCTGCTCCCTGATGCTGGAGTCCCACAATGACAGCGCTGTAGTGATCGCGGAGAACACAGCCGGGAGTGTGGAGAAATTTGCCGGGATGATGAACCGGAAGGCGGAGGAGATCGGCTGCCGGGACACCTATTTCATCACTCCCAACGGCCTGGACGCCTCCGATGGGACCGGGATCCACTCCACCACAGCGGCCGACCTGGCCCGGATCCTTAAGTACTGTATCACCCAGTCCCCAAAGAGGACGGCCTTTCTCGACATCACGGGGAAGGACAGCTACACCTTCACAGACCTGTCCGGTCAGAGGAGCTTCTCCCTGCAAAACCACAACGCCTTTCTCACCATGATGGAGGGGGCTCTCACGGGAAAGACCGGATTTACAGCGGACGCCGGATACTGCTATGTGGGAGCTCTGGAAAACAGGGGACGCACCTTTATCGTAGCCCTGCTGGCCTGCGGGTGGCCGGGCAACAAGGGGTACAAGTGGGAGGACACAAAGAAACTGATGCAGTACGGGATTGACCACTACCAATATGAGACGGTCACTCTGGACCGGCCCCTGCCAGCCCTTCCTGTTTCCGGCGGCGCGCCGCCCTCCGGCACTCTGGAGGGGGAGGCTCTGGCTCTCCTTGCGTCAGAGCCCATCCAAAAGGAATTCCTTCTGGCGGAAAACGAGACGGTGACTGCCAGCATCGACCTGCCGGAGAAGCTGACTGCCCCGGTGACAGAGGGGCAGGAGGTGGGGAGTATCCGCTACTGCGTCGGGGATTTTCCGGTGGCAGAGCAGAAGGTAACGGTGGCTGCAAAGGTGCCGGAGCGAAGCGCCCTCTGGTGTTTCAGCCAGGTCTGCGCCCGCTATTTTGCGGGGAAGAATAAAATAAATCAATAAAAATGATTAAATTTACCACTTTTCTTTTGGGCATATGTATGATAGGATAGACGGGTATTAAAAAAGAACAATAAAGTTGATAAATATTCTGCTTTTTGTATTGCTGAAAGGAAGAGATGAGACATGAAGAATTTTGAGAAGTATGAGCGGCAGTATTTCATGCCGCCGGAAGTCACCTACGACTGGGTGAAGAAAGAATACATAGACCAGCCTCCCATCTGGTGCAGTGTGGACTTGCGGGACGGCAACCAGGCCCTGATCGAGCCTATGAGTCTGGAGGAGAAGCTGGAGTTCTTTGAGCTGCTCGTAAAGGTGGGCTTCAAGGAGATCGAGGTGGGCTTCCCGGCTGCCTCTGAGACAGAGTACAACTTTATGCGAGCCCTGATCGAGAAGAACATGATCCCAGACGACGTGACAGTCCAGGTGCTGACCCAGGCCAGAGAGCATATCATCAAGAGGACCTTTGAGGCTGTGAAGGGTGCGCCCCACGCTGTCATCCACCTGTACAATTCCACTTCTGTGGCTCAGAGAGAGCAGGTGTTCAAAAAGGATAAAGAGCAGATTAAGAAAATTGCTGTGGACGGTGCAAAGCTGCTGAAGAAGCTGGCGGACGAGACAGAGGGAAACTTCACCTTTGAGTACAGCCCGGAGAGCTTCTCAGGGACAGAGGTAGACTATGCCGTGGAGGTGTGCAACGCAGTCCTGGACGTGTGGAAGCCCCAGGCGGACAACAAGGCCATCATCAACATTCCCACGACTGTGGAGAACGCCATGCCCCACGTCTTTGCATCCCAGCTTGAGTATGTGCACAAGCATCTGGCCTACAGAGACAATGTGGTTCTCTCCCTCCATCCCCACAACGACAGGGGCTGCGGCGTGGCCACAGCGGAGCTTGGAATACTGGCCGGCGCTGACAGGATCGAGGGAACCCTGTTCGGAAACGGTGAGCGGACAGGAAACGTGGATATCATCACCCTGGGCATGAACATGTTCTCCCACGGTGTGGACCCGAAGCTGGACTTCTCCAACATGGAGGAGATCAAGGAGACCTACGAGCGGCTCACAAGGATGACTGTGGATGTGCGCCAGCCCTATGCGGGCGAGCTGGTCTTCACCGCCTTCTCCGGCTCCCACCAGGATGCCATCGCCAAGGGCATGGCCTGGAGAGAGGAGAAGAAGTGCGACAAGTGGACTGTTCCCTATCTGCCCATCGATCCCCAGGATGTGGGAAGACGCTACGACTCAGACGTTATCCGCATCAACAGCCAGTCCGGAAAGGGCGGCGTGAACTATATCCTGAAGCAGAGCCACGGCATCAACCTTCCGGAGAAGATGCGTGAGGAAGTGGGATACCTTGTGAAGGATGTCTCCGACAAGGCGCACAAGGAGCTGACACCGGAGTGGGTATACCAGATCTTTACGGACAACTACGTGAATGCGAAGACAGTGTTCTCCATTGACGAGTGCCATTTCCGCCAGGCGGACGGCATCATCGCCGACGCCACCATCCACCACGGCAATGACGAGCAGGTGGTGACCGCCTCCGGAAACGGACGTCTGGACGCAGTCAGCAACGCCATCAAGCAGTACTTCAACATCAGCTACGAGCTGCGCTACTACGAGGAGCACTCCCTCACCAGAGGATCTTCCTCCAAGGCGGTGGCCTACGTGGGCATCATCTCCCACGAGAAGACGTTCTGGGGCGTTGGCATCGACGCGGACATCATCCGCGCCTCCATCGAGGCCCTCATCGTGGCTGTGAACAAGATCGAGGAGCTCAGCACCGCTGACCCGGTGAAGGACGCCCGCATGATCGAGATCATGAACTATATACAGGCCAACTACATTGACGTGACGCTGGATGACCTGGCAGAGAAATTCTATCTCTCCAAGCCCTACCTTTCCAAGTATATCCGGGAGAAATCAGGGATGACCTTCGGAGACCTTGTGAAAAAGATCCGCATGAAGAAGGCCAGAGCGCTCTTAAAGAGCAGCAACATGACCGTGGAAAATATCGCCCTGTCCGTGGGCTATCAGAATGTGGAGCACTTTAACAGGCTCTTCAAGAAAGCGTACAATATGACACCGGTACAGTTCCGGAACCAGAAATAAGACGAGACAGAAGAAAACGGCTGCCTACACGCAGCCGTTTTTTTCTGTCTGATCCAGCCATTCAGTGAGAAGGCGGATATATTTTTCATTGTCCTCCACAAAGCACATGTGACGGCACCCGTCGAAGAGCTCCCATCTTGCGTTCGGGATGCGGTCGTACATGGTCTTGGCGATGAGGGGTGTGCACAGGTCGTTCGTGCCGCTGATGATGAGGGCCGGGCATTTGATCCTCTCCAGCTTGTCCGTGTACTCCCAGCTTCCCAGGGATCCTGTGGGGTTGTACTCGTTGGGACCCCAGCCGTAGAGGTAGGCCTCCTTCCCGGATCTCTTGGGACGGGTCACACACTCCGGCGTGTCAGCGGAGGGAGAGTCGCAGTGGCGCTCCATGAAGCGGCTGTTGGCGGCCAGGTACTCCGGCGTGTCAAAGTTTCCGGTCCGCTCCGCCTCGGCGATGGCCTCCTGGTCCTCCTGGGAGAGGAAACGGATCATCCGGTGCTGCTCCTTTGCCCACAGACTGGCGGAGGAAAGGGTGCTGGAGAGAATGACAGAGGCGACGCCCTCCGGCTGGTAGTCGCAGAGATACTCAATGGCCAGCATGCCGCCCCAGGACTGTCCCAGCAGGTGCACCTGGTCAAGCCCCAGATGCCTGCGCAGTTCCATCAGCTCGTTGTCCCATGTCTTCTGGCACCACAGCTCCGGGTGCCCGTCCACATAGGAGTTCCCGCAGCCAAGCTGGTCGTAGGAGATGACGGCCCTGCCTGTATCCGCCAGAGCGTCCAGCACCTCAAAGTAATTGTGTGTGGAGCCCGGTCCGCCGTGGAGAAGGAGCAGAGGCTTCTTGCCGTCCCTGCACTCGCCGGCGATCCGGTAGTAGGTCTGATAGCCCAGATAGGGCATGTATCCTTCTGTGATCTTCATATAGTTTACCTCCTGAATTTTTTTCTGAATTTTCTTTATCTTATCTCATTGAAGGGCAGGCTTCTTACATAAAACCCGCTGCTTCTGACCAGTATATCATAAGGGGATTTTATTTGACAAGGCATGGATATGGGCATGTACTTCCCGATAAAGCCAATATTTTCAAGCCGCAATTTTTGAGTTTACAAACCTGGCTTTATATTGTAAAATAATATGGTCTGCGCCTGGTGTGCTTGTGCCGGCTGCCCTGCGCGGACAGACAGTGCATTTATACAAAACCACAATAATGGAGGCGAAAAAAGTCATGGATATAACCGAGAGAGTGCAGAAGCTGCATGAGATCATGCGGCAGAACAAGGTGGATATCTACATCGTGCCCACGGCTGATTTTCATCAGAGCGAGTATGTGGGAGAGTATTTCAAGATGAGAGAATTTCTCACTGGCTTTACCGGATCAGCGGGCACGGCCGTCTTTACAGCGGACGAAGCTTACCTCTGGACGGACGGCAGATATTTTATCCAGGCTGCAAAGGAGCTGGAGGGGACGCCGGTCAGACTCATGAAGATGGGCGAGCCCGGAGTGCCTGACATAGAGCATTTCTTAAGCGCCAGTCTTCCCGAGGGGGGCGTCATTGCCTTTGACGGAAGGTGTGTTTCCCTGGGCGACGGCAAGCTCTACGAGCAGATTGCCGCGAGCAAGCAGGGCTCTGTCTCCTGCGAAAGGGATCTGGCGGCGGACATCTGGAAAGACCGTCCGGCCCTGTCAGAGGAGCCGGTGTGGGAGCTTGCGCTTCAGTACGCAGGCGAGGACCGCAGCTCAAAGCTTGAGAGGATCCGCAGATCCATGGAGGAGGCGGGAGCGGACTGCCATATACTGACCACGCTGGACGATATATGCTGGACGCTGAACATCCGCGGAAACGACATCGAATTTTTCCCGCTGGTGCTGTCCTACGCAGTCATCAGGATGGACCGGATGGATCTCTATGTGGATGCGTCCAAATTCTCTGATGAGCTGAGGGAGAAGCTGGAGAAGGACGGCGTTGTCTTCCACCCCTACAATGACATCTATGAGGATGTGAAGAAGCTGGACGAAGGCGGAACTGTCCTCATCGACCCGGCAAGGCTGAACTACGCGCTCTGGAAAAACATTCCCCGCAAGACGGGAAAAGTGGAGATGCGCAACCCGGAGATCCTTTTCAAGGCAGTCAAAAATCCCACAGAGATTGCCAATATCCGCAAAGCGCAGCTCAAGGACAGCGTTGCCCATGTCAAATTTATGAAATGGGTCAAGGAGAACTACGACAAAGAGGTGATCACAGAGCTGAGCGCTTCACAGAAGCTGGATGAACTGCGGGCACAGCAGGGGAATTTTATCCGGCCCAGTTTTGAACCCATCGTATCCTTTGGCGAGCACGGGGCCATCGTGCACTACACATCCTCGCCGGAGACAGACGTGCGCCTGGAGGGCGGAAGCTTTCTTCTGACAGACACAGGCGCAGGCTTTTATGAGGGATCTACCGATATCACGAGAACCTACGCACTGGGCGACGTGACAGATAAGATGAAGGAGCACTTTACGCTGACAGCCATCAGCAACCTTCAGCTTGCATCGGCAAAATTTTTATACGGCACTACCGGGATGACACTGGACATGCTTGCCAGAAAGCCATTCTGGGACAGGAACCTGAACTTTAACCACGGGACGGGCCACGGGGTCGGCTATCTTCTGAACATACACGAACCGCCGACAGGCTTCCGCTGGCAGTTCCGGGCAGGAGAGATCCAGCCCTTCGAGGATGGCATGGTGATCACAGACGAGCCGGGCATCTACCTGGAGGGAGAATACGGGATCCGACTGGAAAATGAGCTGCTGACACGAAAGGGAACCCGGAACGAGTACGGGCAGTTCATGTATTTTGAGACCATCACATTCGTCCCGATGGACCTGGATGCCATCCTGCCGGATATGATGACAGAAGAGGAGAGACATCTTCTGAACACCTACCACAGCGCAGTGTACGAGAAGGTTTCCCCCTTCCTCGACGAGGAGGAGCGGGCATGGCTTCAGAAGTACACAAGAGCCGTGTAGGAAATAATAGTAGAGAGGAAACTTCAAAATGGAACAGACAGCAAAAAGAAAAAAACCCTTTGGTTTCTATGTCTGCGCGCTCGGCTTTACCTTTGAGCGTCTGGCATTTTACACCATGAAATATCTTCTGGCGATCTGGATCGCCACAGAGGCAATGCAGGGCGGACTCGGGCTTACCGACTCCGAGGGAACATTTATCTCCGCCGTGTTCGTGGCCGGAACCTACATCACACCCATCGTGGGCGGATGGATCGCCGACTACTGGCTGAGCCCCCGCATCTGCGTGCCGGCAGGTATGATCCTGATGGGCCTTGGCTATGTGTGCGCATGGCAGGCTGACTCCCTCACTATGGTGTGGGTCATGATCATACTGGTTGCCATCGGTACAGGTCTTTTCAAGGGAAACCTGTCCGGTATCAACGGACTTTTATTCCACGACCAGGAGGAGCTGAACAATGCATTCTCCATCCAGTACTCCTTTGTAAACATCGGAAGCTTTATCGGAACAACCTTTATCGCCATGCTTCCCATCTCAGGACTCTTTGGCCTGAAGCTGCCCTTTAACACCGTATTCCTGATCTGCGGCATCTTCCTCTTCATCGATGCCATCTGGTTCATCGCAAACCAGAGAGCGCTGGGAGAGGCGGGAAAGAAGCCCTTCAAGCATGATCAGAGAGAGTTCGTGGACAAGGCGAAGGCGGAAAAGGCAGAGAGCGCTCCCCTGACAAAGAGCGACTGGAAACGCATCATTGCGGTTATCCTTGTGACCCTGTTCTCTGTTGTGTTCTGGATGGTGTGGTATCTTGCCTACTATCCGGCCTATTTCTACTTTGGATGGGGCGACGGCGCTTCCTATCTGAACCACGCCAACTGGATGATCGGCTCCTTCCAGGTGCCCACATCCTGGTTTGACTCCATGAACGCCATCACCTGCATCATTCTGGGACCGGTGTTCGCTGTGGTGTGGGACAAGATGGCCAAGCGTCCGAAGGGCGATATGAGCATGTTCAAGAAGACAGCTCTGGGCATGATCCTTGTGGGTGTTGCCTTTGTTGTCATGGTACTGGCGGACATCATCAGAGGAGACGGCCAGTGCTCACTTGTCTGGATCGCCATGGTGGCTGTTCTCATGTCTGTGGGCGAGATGATCTTCTCACCTCTGGGGAACTCCTTCATCACAAAGATCGCGCCGGCCAAGGCCATGGGAATTCTTCTTGGCTTCTGGCCCATCGCCGTGTTCTTTGCACAGATGATCTATCCGCCGCTCTACGACTTCCTGAAGACCGTTCCCTTCCAGATGGGATACGGCGTCCTGGCAGCGGTTGTCATTGTTCTGGGAGTGATCCTGTGGGCATGCAGCGGCAAGCTGGACAAGCTGGAGCAGGAGTAATATCATAAGTAAGAGACCGACTGTTTTTGGCGGACATTTTGCCGGGGAGCTTCCCCGGCATGTGTAAAATATATAGAGAGGTGTGCATATCATGAACGAGGGAAGAACTCAGAAAATTTTAAAGGCAATGGAAGAAAACAAGATTCCCCAGATGATCATCTCTGATCCGGTAGCGATCTTCTACCTGACAGGAAAGTGGATCCATCCGGGCGAGAGGATGCTGGCTCTGTACCTGAATGTAAAGGGGAACCACAAGCTGGTCATCAACAAGCTGTTCCCCCAGGAGAAGGATCTGGGCGTTGAGCTTGTGTGGTACGATGACGTGGAGGACGCCGTGGAGATCCTGAGCCGCTACGTGGACAAGGACGCTGTCATGGGCGTGGACAAGAACTGGCCCGCCAGATTTCTTCTTCGCCTTCAGGAGCTGGGCGGCGGAAGCAGCTTTGTCAATGCTTCCTGGATCGTTGACCAGGTCCGCATGATCAAGGATGAGGAGGAGCAGGAGCTGATGCGGATCTCCTCCCGGATCAACGACGGCGTTATGGAGAAGGTCATCCCCCTTGTGGCAAAGGGAATGACAGAGATGGAGCTGGACCACAAGGTGCGGGAGATCTACAAGGAAGCCGGATGTGAGGGCGTGTCCTTTGATCCCATCACTGCCTACGGGAAGAACGGGGCAGATCCCCACCACGCCACAGACGATACAAAGGGCAAACGGGGTGACTGCGTAGTCATCGACATCGGCGGTTTCAAGGACAACTACGCTTCCGACATGACAAGAACCGTCTTCATCGGAGAGGTGTCAGACCGGGCAAGAGAGATCTACAACATCGTCCTGGAGGCCAACCTGCGGGGCATCGCGGCTGCAAAGCCGGGCAACCGGATGTGCGACGTGGACCTTGCCGCGAGAAATTACATCGAGGAGAAGGGCTACGGACAGTATTTTACGCACCGCACCGGACACTCCATCGGTCTGGAGGACCACGAGTTCGGCGACGTGTCATCTGTGAACACAGATATCATCAAGCCGGGCCAGTGCTTTTCCGTTGAGCCGGGCATCTATCTGCCGGAGGAGGGCATCGGTGTGCGCATCGAGGACCTTGTCCTGATCACAGAGGACGGCTGCGAGGTGCTCAACAGCTTTACAAAGGATCTGATCGTCGTACCGGAGGAGTAAGGATTTCTACTTGCGGACGGAAGCGACAGGATTTATAATAGTACAGTGAATACACACAGAGGGCAGGAACCGGGGGTTCTTTGTCCTCTTGTGACTATAAAGAAAAGGGACCTGTAAAATGGGAACAAACAACGAATTACTGCAGAAAATTGATGACGGATACGCGAGGTTCAGCAAGGGGCAGAAAAAGCTGGCTGACTACATCCGCAGAGACTATGACAAGGCCGCATTCCTCACAGCGGCGAAGATGGGCGAGGTGGTGGGGGTCAGCGAGTCCACAGTGGTCCGCTTTGCCACCGCTTTGGGCTATTCCGGCTACCCGGCCTTCCAGAAGGCGCTGGAGGAGATGGTGCGCACCCGGCTGAATTCCATCCAGCGCATGGAGGTGACTTACGGGCGTATCACCCAGGGGGAGATCCTGGAATCTGTCCTTCAGTCGGACATTGAGAAGATCAAGCTCACCATGGAGAACATTGACCATGAGGCCTTCGAGCTGGCGGTGGAGACTATCCTGAAGGCCAGGAAGGTGTATGTGGTGGGAATCAGGAGCTGCGCGCCCCTGGCCAGCTTCCTGAGCTTTTACCTCAATCTGCTCTGCGAGGATGTGACCCCTGTGAGCACCAACAGCTCCAGCGAGATCTTCGAGCAGCTCCTGCGCATCGGCGAGGAGGATGTGATCATCGGCATCAGTTTCCCGCGGTACTCCATGCGCACCCTGAAGGCGCTGGAATTCGCCAGCAACAGGAAGGCGAAGGTCATCACCCTGACAGACAGCATCCACTCCCCCATGAACCTCTACTCCTCCTGCAACCTGATCGCCAGGAGCGACATGGCCTCCATCGTGGACTCCCTGGTAGCCCCCTTAAGCGTTGTCAACGCCCTGGTGGTAGCCCTGTGCATGAAGAAGCAAAAAGAGGTGGTCTCCACCCTGGAGATGCTGGAGGAGATCTGGGACGAGTACCAGGTCTACAGCGGGGACGAACTGGACAAGGTGAGCGACAAGGTGGAGCTCTCCACGCCCGGAAGAAAGGAAGGCAAAGGGGAGGCAGATGAGTAAGGTTCTGATTATCGGCGCCGGCGCCGCCGGCATGTACGCGGCTGTGACAGCTGCCCGGGCGGGACATCAGGTCCACGTCTTTGAGAAAAATGACAAAGCCGGCAGAAAGCTTTTTATCACGGGAAAAGGGCGCTGCAACCTGACAAACGACTGCGACACAGAGGAACTGCTCCAGGCGGTCAAAAGCAATCGGAAATTTCTCTACAGCAGCTTTTACACCCACACAAACCAGGATGTGATCCGCTTTTTCCAGGACAATGGTATGCCTGTAAAGACGGAGCGAGGGGGTCGTGTCTTCCCCGCCTCTGACCACTCCTCAGATGTGATCCGCACTCTGGAGCGGCAGATGAGCAAATGGGGAGTCAGGCTCCACCTGGGGACAGAGGTGAGGGAGCTTCTGACAGAGGAGGGAAGGATAGCCGGCCTTCTCCTGGGGGACGGCACCCGGGAGACAGGAGACGCCTGCATCGTCGCCACCGGAGGCTTTTCCTATCCCCTGACCGGCTCCACCGGGGACGGCTACCGGTTTGCCCGGGAGGCAGGCCACAGCGTCACGGATCTTGTTCCCTCCCTCGTGCCGGTGGAGGCGAAAGAGAAGTGGGTGGGAGACCTGATGGGCCTGTCCCTGAGAAACATAGAGCTGACGGTAAAGGACGGGAAGAAGGAGCTGTACCGGGATTTCGGGGAAATGCTGTTCACCCATTTCGGTCTCAGCGGCCCGGTGGTACTTAGCGCTACCAGCGAGGTAGGGCCGCGGCTTGAGAAGGGGCCGCTCTCCTTCCACATCGATCTGAAGCCGGCTCTGACCCCGGAGCAGCTGGATCAGAGGATCCTGCGGGATTTCGGAGAGCAGAAGAACAGGCAGTTCAAAAATTCTCTCGGAAAGCTTCTCCCCGCCAAGCTGATCCCCGTGGTGGTGGGGCTGTCAGGCATTTCCCCGGAAAAGAAGATCCACGACATCTCCAGGGAGGAGAGAAGAGGGCTGGTCAGCCTTCTGAAGGATCTGACCGTGACGGCCGTGTCCCTGCGGAGCTGGAGCGAGGCCATCATCACAAAGGGCGGCGTCTCGGTGCGGGAGATAGACCCGGCCACTATGGAGTCGAAAAAGATAAAGGGACTCTATTTTGCCGGTGAAGTTCTGGATCTGGACGCGGTGACGGGAGGCTTTAACCTCCAGATCGCCTGGTCCACCGCCTATCTGGCGGGGAGCAGCATTCCCTAGCAGGAAAGAATTTTTACAGGAAAAGGAATGATATTATGGAACCAGTATATTATATGGAATACAGCGAGTCTTTTAAGATCGTAAACGAGATGTACACAGCCCTCTACAAATACAGGAACTCAAAGGCCTGGGGGCCCTTCAAGATCCAGGACATCAAGACAAGGGCTTACGAGGGCGCCAAGAAGCGGTGGGCAGAGCTGAAGAAGATCAGCCGGAAGGAGCGCCTTGTGAAGGTCAGCTTCTACGAGGACAGCTTCACCTGCGTGACAGGGGATGTCACCCAGGAATTCTCCTACGGGGAGATCGAGTGCATCTGCGAGACCGATACCACTCTTGCGCTGGTGGCGGACAAAAAGCGGAAGAAGGAGGGCTTTATCGCTCTGAAAAAAGGGAGCGTAAAGGGGAAGAGCCTTGCGGATCTGAAGGAATTTCTCCTGAAAAAATGCACAAAGGCAGGCGGCAGTATCAGACATCTCTAAAAGCGGAAGCGGACAGCCAACATGCGGCGAAAAAATATACAGGACAAGGAGCAAAGATATGGGTTACAGTATAGCGATCGACGGTCCGGCGGGGGCGGGAAAGAGCACCATCGCCCGGCTTGTGGCCAAAGAGAAGGGATTTATCTACGTGGATACAGGAGCCATGTACAGGGGGCTGGCGGTCCACTTCCTGAAGAAGGGCATACAGCCGGAGGACACGGAGAAGATCAAGGAGGCCTGCCGGGACGCCCAGGTTTCCATCGGCTATGAGGAGGGACAGCAGCAGGTCTATCTGAACGGCGAAAATATCACCTCCCAGCTGCGCCGGGAGGAAGTGGGCAATATGGCTTCAAAAAGCTCTGCCATCCCGGAGGTGAGAGAGAAGCTTCTCTCCCTGCAGCGGGATCTGGCCCGCAGGCAGAACGTGGTCATGGACGGCCGGGACATCGGCACCTGCGTCCTGCCGGACGCGGATGTGAAAGTCTACCTGACAGCCAGCAGCCGGACCCGGGCGAAGAGAAGATATGACGAGCTGACCGCCAGGGGAGTCCCCTGCGATCTGGAGCAGATCGAGCAGGACATCATCGAGCGGGACAGCCGGGATATGAACCGGGAGATCTCTCCTCTGCGCCAGGCTGAGGACGCGGTGCTGGTGGACAGCTCGGACATGACCATCAGGCAGGTGGCGGACGCCATCCTGGCTCTCTGCCGCTAGAGCCCCGCCGGGACTTTGAAACGACATATAATTACAATAAAATCAAAGATTTAGTTGAAATTATCTCGAAAAAGGGGTATGATATAAATGTTTTAGATACGATTTGCCGCACTGCAGACAGCGCGCAGATCATGCATGTAACAATACGTACTACATACAGACACTTGACGATTTTGATATGAATCAATTAAGGTCCGTGGAAACAGTAGGTATTACAGCAGGGGCATCCACGCCCAATAAAATAATTGAGGAGGTTCAAAATAATGTCAGAATTAACTTTTGAACAGATGTTGGAAGAGTCTTTTAAGACAATACGGAACGGGGAAGTGGTAGATGGTACAGTCATCGACGTAAAGCCTGATGAGATCATTTTAAATATAGGTTACAAGGCAGATGGCATCATTACGAGAAGCGAGTACACAAACGAGCCGAACGTGGATCTGACTACCATTGTGTCCCCTGGCGATACCATGACAGCAAAGGTGTTAAAAGTAAATGACGGAGAAGGTCAGGTGCTGCTCACTTATAAACGGCTTGCGGCCGAGAAGGGAAACGAGCGTCTCAGAGAGGCATTTGAGAACAAGGAAGTGCTGAAGGCTCCTGTTACTCAGATCCTGGGAGGCGGACTTTCCGTTGTGATCGACGAAGCCAGAGTATTTATCCCTGCAAGCCTGGTTTCCGACACCTATGAGAAAGACCTGAGCAAATATCAGGATCAGGAGATTGAGTTCGTCATCAGCGAGTTCAATCCGAGAAGAAACCGCATTATCGGCGACAGAAGACAGCTCCTTGTTGCCAGAAAGGCAGAGAAGCAGAAGGAACTTTTCGAGAAGCTACAGGTCGGCGACAGGATCGAAGGTACTGTGAAAAATGTGACAGATTTCGGCGCCTTTATCGATCTGGGCGGTGTGGACGGACTTCTCCACATCTCCGAGATGTCCTGGGGCAGAGTGGAGAACCCGAAGAAGGTATTCCAGGTTGGCGAGAAGGTGACTGTTCTCGTAAAGGATATCCACGACACAAAGATTGCCCTCAGCCTGAAGTTCCCGGAGACAAATCCCTGGGCCAACGCGGCAGAGGACTACGCTGTAGGAAAGATCATTACAGGCAGGGTTGCCCGCATGACAGACTTTGGCGCTTTTGTGGAGCTGGCTCCGGGTGTGGACGCGCTGCTTCACGTGTCACAGATTTCCAGAGCGCATGTCGACAAGCCGTCTGATGTCCTGACAGTGGGACAGGAGATCACAGCCAAGATCGTGGACCTCAACGAGGAGGAGAAGAAGATCAGCCTGAGCATGAAGGCTCTCGAGAACGCACAGCAGGCTGAGGAGGCTCCGGCTGAGGCAGAGGCTGAAGAGGAATAGATATATCCGGACATATCATTTCTTTTGAAATTATATAGCGAATTAAAAGATGGAGACTATGTTATAGTCTCTTTCTTTTCGTGTGAAGCATTGTTAAAAATGCGACAAGATGTACTTCGAAATATACAAAAAAAACGCCGGAAAACCTAGAAGAAACCGGTTTTTTCTTGTATAGTATATACAGATTATAGTAGGAAGGAAGGAAAAAAGAGATGGCATTGTTGACATTTAAGGGTGGTATCCACCCGGATGATGGCAAGAGCCTGGCAAAAGACAAGGCTATTGTCGAAGTTAAGCCAAAGGGAAACCTGGTTTATCCGCTTTCTCAGCATATTGGCGCCCCGGCTTCTCCCATCGTTGTAGTGGGCGATCATGTATTAAAAGGGCAGAAGATCGCGGAGGCCGGCGGATTTGTATCTGCCCCCATCTACGCCTCTGTCTCTGGTACAGTCAAGGCGATCGAGCCCCATTTCAACCCCACAGGGGCCAAGGTAAACTGCATTGTCGTTGAGAACGACGGCGAGTACGAGGAGGTTGAGTACGCTCCCGTAAAGCCTCTGGCCGATATGACCAAGGAAGAGATCCTAAACGCCATCGGTGAGGCCGGAGTTGTAGGTATGGGAGGCGCAGGCTTCCCCACAAGAGTGAAGCTCTCACCGAAGGAGCCGGAGAAGATCGACTATGTGATCGCGAACTGTGCGGAATGTGAACCATACATAACAGCGGACTACCGCAGAATGATGGAAACACCGGAGCTGCTCGTGGGCGGCATGAAGGTGGTTCTTTCACTGTTTGACAACGCAAAAGGTATTTTCGCGGTGGAGGACAACAAGCCGGACTGCATCGCCAAATTAAAGGAGCTTGTGAAGGACGAGCCCCGCATGGAAGTGATGGCGCTGAAGACAAAGTATCCGCAGGGCGCTGAGCGCCAGCTCATCTACGCCACCACGGGAAGGGCGATCAATTCCTCTATGCTCCCGGCCGACGCGGGCTGCGTTGTGGACAACGTGGAGACCATGATCAATATTTACCAGGCTGTCGTGAAGGGACTTCCCTCCATGGAGCGCATTGTGACAGTCAGCGGAGACGCTGTGAACGAGCCGGGCAACTTCAAGGTCCTGTTTGGCACAAACCAGGCGGAGCTTGTGGAGGCAGCCGGCGGATTTAAGGGAGAGCCCAAGAAGGTGATCTCAGGCGGCCCCATGATGGGATTTGCCATGTTCACACTGGACACTCCTGTCACAAAGACTTCTTCCTCCATTCTCTGTCTTTCCAGAGACGCGGTGGCAGAATTTGAACCAACAGCATGTATCAACTGCGGAAGATGCGTAGACGCCTGTCCAAGCAGGCTCATCCCCTCCAGACTGGCAGACTACGCGGAGCACCACGATGAGGAGCAGTTCACAAAGCTGAACGGGCTGGAGTGCGTGGAGTGCGGATGCTGCAGCTATGTATGTCCTGCAAAGCGCCAGCTGAAGCAGTCTATTGGTTCTATGAGAAAGATCGCACTTGCGAACCGCAAGAAAAAGAAATAAAGATTTTAGAGAGGAAGAGGTGAACAAACGTGGAGAATTCATTTAATATTTCATCTTCACCACATATACGTTCCAAGGTGACCTCCGGCAATATCATGCTCATGGTAGTCATTGCGCTGCTCCCGGCAACCTTCTTCGGAGTGTACAACTTTGGACTGCCCGCCCTGATCATGATGGTCAGCACAACGGCGGCTTCTGTGCTTACAGAATTTATCTATGAGAAACTGATGCATAAAAAGGTCACAGTGGGAGACTTCAGTGCGGTTGTCACTGGTATGCTCCTTGGATTGAATATGCCGCCCACAGCCCCCTGGTGGATGGGCGCCCTGGGAAGCGTATTTGCAATCCTGATCGTAAAGCAGCTTTTCGGAGGACTGGGACAGAACTTCATGAACCCTGCTCTGGGAGCCAGATGTTTCCTTCTGCTTTCCTTCACAGGTCCCATGACAAGCTTCGTCTATGACGGCATCACAGGTCCGACTCCCCTTTCCTATGTAAAGAGCGGGGCGCTGGATCAGGTGAACACCATGGACATGCTCATTGGAACCATTCCGGGAACCATCGGTGAGACATCCGTGATCGCCATCGTCATCGGTGCGATCTTCCTGATTCTGATGGGAGTCATCGATCTGCGCATCCCGGGTACATACATTGTAACCTTCGTGATCTTTGTGGGAATTTTCGGCCATGTGGCACATCCGGAGATCGGATTTTTCGATCCCACCTACCTGACAGCCCACCTGTGCGGCGGTGGCCTTATGCTGGGCGCCTGGTTCATGGCGACAGACTACGTCACCTCCCCCATCACGAAGAAGGGACAGTACCTGTACGGCATCTGCCTCGGCGTTCTGACCGGCCTGTTCCGTATTTTCGGCGGGTCTGCTGAGGGCGTCTCCTACGCCATCATCATCAGTAACCTTCTGGTTCCGCTGATCGAGAAGGTTACTCTTCCAAAACCGTTTGGCAAAGGAGGAGAGAAATAATGAACAAGATCATAAAAAATACAATTATCCTTACAGTAATTACATTGGTTTCCGGACTTCTTCTGGGACTGGCCTATGAGGTCACAAAGGATCCCATTGCCCAGTCTGAAGAGAATGCCAAGAGAGAGGCCTGGCAGGCTGTGTTCCCGGACGCGGACCTTACTGCCTTTGAGGAGACGGATGTGGACACCGATGTGGCGGATCAGGTGATCGCTGATCTTGGCATTGACGCCACCATCGATGAGGTCTGCACAGTGGACGGCGGCGACACCGGCTATGTTATCACTGCCACAGACAGCGAGGGATACGGCGGCGACATTCAGGTTGTTGTGGGCATCACAGCGGACGGCACGGTGAGCGGTATTTCCTTCCTGTCCATCAGCGAGACCGCGGGTCTTGGAATGAACGCCCAGAACGAGTCCTTCTACGGCCAGTATGTAGGTGTACAGACAGACCATTTCTATGTATCTAAAGACGGCGGCGAAGGCGAGCCAATCGATGCCATCAGCGGCGCCACCATTACATCAAGGGCAGTGACAGGTGCGGTGAACGCGGCACTTGGTTACTTCCAGAATGAGTTTTAGGAGGTAGTTGAGATGAATGAATGTGGCGAGAGACTGAAAAATGGTCTTATTGATGAAAATCCTATCTTTGTCCTGATGCTCGGCATGTGTCCCACACTTGCTGTCACAACCTCAGCGACAAACGGTATCGGCATGGGGCTTTCCACGACATTCGTGCTTGTCATGTCCAACATGCTGATCTCCATGCTGCGAAAGATCATACCGGACTCTGTCCGTATGCCTGCGTTTATCGTAGTCGTGGCATCCTTTGTAACAGTTGTTGACTTTATGATGGAAGGCTTTACGCCTGCCCTCTATGATTCACTTGGAATTTATATTCCTCTGATCGTTGTAAACTGTATCATCCTGGGCCGCGCTGAGAGCTATGCCTCCAAGAATAAAGTGCTTCCCTCTATCTTTGACGGACTGGGAATGGGACTTGGATTTACAGTGGCCCTGATCGCCATCGGTATCGTCCGTGAGATCCTGGGCGCCGGACAGATTTTTGGATACCAGCTTCTTCCTCTGGCTGACGCGGCTACAGGAAAAGCGGGCTATACACCCATTACCATCTTCATCCTTGCTCCGGGCGCGTTCCTCGTTCTTGCAGGTCTTGCCGCTCTCCAGAACAAGGTGAAGATCAACATGGAGAAGAAGGGCAAGGACGCATCCAAGATCCAGTCAGGCTGCGGCGCGGACTGCGCTACATGCGGCGGATGTCCTTCAGCAGCCGGAAAAGATAAAGAATAGGAGGGAAAACCATGGGAGATTTGATTTTAATTGCAGTTGGCTCTGCGCTCGTGAGCAACGTGGTGCTCAGCCAGTTCCTCGGTATCTGTTCCTTCCTCGGTGTCTCCAAGAAGACGGAGACAGCTGTCGGCATGGGCGGAGCCGTTATCTTTGTTATCACACTGGCCTCCTTGGTGGCAGGCCTTTTATACCAGTTCATCCTTCATCCGCTGGGCTTTGACTATCTGAACACGATCGTGTTCATCCTGGTCATCGCGGCGCTTGTGCAGATCGTGGAGATGTTCCTTAAAAAGTTCGTCCCCTCCCTCTACAATGCGCTGGGCGTTTATCTGCCCCTGATCACGACCAACTGCGCCGTGCTGGGCGTTGCCCTGAACAACGTGCAGGATGGCTACAACATCCTGGAGGGTGTTGTAAACGGCTTCGCAACTGGCGTCGGCTATCTGATCGCCATCGTTCTGCTGGCTGGTATCAGAGAGAAAATGGAATACAATGATATTCCGGAGTCCTTTAAGGGGATGCCGATTGTCCTTCTCACATCCACACTGATGGCGATCGCATTCTTCGGGTTCTCCGGACTGATATAGGAGGAAAAGAAAATGAGTATGACAGGAATTATCTTGGCTGCAGTCATTGTAGGCGGTACTGGGTTATTCATCGGTATTTTCCTCGGACTTGCGGACAAGCAGTTTGCAGTAGAAGTTGATGAGAAAGAAGAGCAGATCCTGGGCGTGCTGCCGGGCAACAACTGTGGCGGCTGCGGTTACCCGGGATGCTCCGGACTGGCGGCGGCCATCTCCAAGGGAGAGGCTCCGGTAAACGCCTGCCCTGTGGGCGGCGCTCCGGTGGCAGCAAAGGTAGGCGAGATCATGGGCGTCGAGGCAGGAGAGCAGGTTCGTGAAGTGGCCTTCGTCAAATGCGCCGGCACCTGTGAGGTGGCAAAGCAGACATACAACTACAACGGATTACACGACTGCGTCATGATCAACATGATGCAGAACGGCGGCCCCAAGGCCTGTACCTTCGGCTGTCTGGGAGAGGGCTCCTGCGTGCAGGCATGTCCCTTTGACGCCATCCACGTTGTGGACGGCGTGGCTGTAGTGGACAAGGATGCCTGCAAGGCCTGCGGCAAGTGCGTGGCTGTCTGCCCGCGCCATCTGATCGAGCTTGTGCCCTACGAGCAGAAGCATCTTGTGCAGTGCAGCTCCAGAGACAAGGGCAAGGATGTCATGTCCGTGTGCTCCGTCGGATGTATCGGATGTAAGATGTGCGAGAGAGTCTGCGAGTTTGACGCAGTCAAGGTGACAGACAACATCGCCCACATCGATCCTTCCAAGTGTACAAACTGCGGAAAGTGCGCAGAGAAGTGTCCGAAGAAAGTGATACTGTAAAAATTTATGATAAGACATATCAGATCCAGTATAAAAATTTTCTGGGCGGATATGAGGAATGTAAAATGGGCGGTTATTTCGATAATCGCCTGTTTTCTGTTTCTCTATGTCCTGTTCGGCAGCATCTGTCCTGTGGCCTGTCTGACAGGTTTCCCCTGTCCGGCCTGCGGCCTGACCAGGGCGGGGATCAGTGTCCTCACCCTCCGCTTTGCGGATGCCTGGGAGCTGCAGCCTTTTATCTACCCGATTCTGCTGTGGCTGGCTGCCGCCGCTGTGCAGAGATACTTCTGCCGCAGGAGGCGACTCTCCGTGTGGCTCAAGTGGGCAGGCGCTGTCCTCATCTGCGGGATGGTTGTCTTCTACGCTGTGTCCATGTACAGGTATTTCCCGGACAGGGCGCCCTACCTATATCATTCAGATAATCTCCTCCAAAAGATTGTCATTTACAGACAATTATGGTAAAATAACCGCAACGTGGTTATTTTACCTGCGCATAGAGCGGTTTCTGCGGAACCGCAGAAATCCGCTGCGCATCTGCCGAAGGCCCATGGCCGCTCAATGGCCATGGTAAAATAACCGCAGATTGTTATATTTCTCAAGGAGGATGAACAAATGGATAATAACTACAACAATCAGCCGGACAACGGACAGGACTATACATACTCCGGGAGCGGAGACGGCGCCGGAAACTCTCAGAGCCAGCCGGAGCAGCAGTACACAGACCCAAATGCAGGCTACAGCAGCACAGACTATAACGGTGCGGGCGGCACGGAGGGCGCTGGCAGCCAGGGACAGAGCGGGTACTATAATCAGAATGGGCAGACCCAGTACCAGGATCAGAGCCAGTATCAGTACCAAAACTACAATTACAGCCAGAATTATAACCAGAACGGCCAGAGCTATAATCAGAATTACAACCAGAACTACAACTCAAACTATAATCAGAACTACAATCAGCAGTACGGCGGAAACGGCTACAACCCGCAGCAGTACGGCGGTATGGACACAAGCCCCATGTCTATGGGTGACTGGGTGCTCACCATCCTGGCCCTGATGATTCCCTGCGCGGGCATCATCCTCTACTTTGTGTGGGCCTTTGGGAAGAACGGCAACATCAACAGGAGAAACTACTGCCGCGCGGCTCTCGTCATTGAGCTGGTGATCATTATACTCTCCATCATCGTGATGGTCATCTTCGGAGCGGCTCTCTTTACAGCCTATCCGTCATACGGATATTAATTTTTGAAAGTATGTAATCAGGAAACGGTCAGTCCCCACAGAGCTGGCCGTTTTTCATAAGCAGTATTGACAAGTAAACTTGGCAATGATATACTTCTTGATGACAATAAAACTTGGCATAAGGAGACTATATCCATGAATAGAGAGGAAATTTTATTAAGAGCCAAAAGAGACAATTATCTGGGAGATGAACGAGAGAGAGAGGTGCGTCTAAAGAGGGATGCCTTCTCACTATGGGGGCTGATCGTCTTAGGGGCAGTCATAATGATCATCAAGATAGTCCAGACAGAGTCTCCAGCAGACATCATATCGCTGCTGTTTTGCACTTCTGGCCTGGGATTCGCCTATGAGGGGCTGAAGCTGAACCAAAAACATTCTCTCATAGCCGGTATCGTGCTGCTGATATTGTGTGCCTGCTTTTTCTATATATTTTGTATGGGGCTGTTCTGATGAATGATAAGCTGATACTGAAAAACAATATAAGAAAAGTGCGGGCAGAAAAAAAGCTGTCACAGTCAGCGCTGGCGGAAATGGTGGGGGTATCCCGCAATACGATCAGCTCTATTGAGACAGGGCAGTTTAACCCAACTGCGAAATTGGCGCTTGTTCTATGCATCGCTCTGGATAAGAGGTTTGAAGAGCTGTTCTATTTTGACGAGCAGCAGATGTGAGAAGCCCCCTGTGTGAGAGACGCTGCAAAAGATAATGCCGGTCACACAGGGAGCTTCTGTATTCACTGCCCCGCACGAGGGGCTTTTCTATTTCTGGAAATTGTTTGAGTAGGTGATCTGGTTGTCTATGTCCACGAACACAGCCTCCACATTATCAAGCTGATTGACAAGGGACAGCCCTTTCTCCGGCCCCAGCAAAAAGCAGGTGGTGCTCAGTGCATCCGCGGTGAGAGAGGAGTCCGTGATGATGGACACGCTGGCCAGGCCGTTGTTGCAGGGATACCCGGAAGCCGGATCCAGAATATGGTGATACAGGGTGCCGTCCTTCTCAAAATACCGCTGGTAGGTGCCCGACGTGACGATGGATTTGTCATCGATCCGGACAGAGGTGAGAGGGATACCGCTCTCGTCAAAGGGCTTCTGTATGCCGATGTGGAAGGGGGAGCCGTCCGGCTTGTCCCCTACTGCCAGCACATTTCCTCCCAGGTTGATGAGGGCGTGGTGGACACCTTCCCCCTTCAGGTAATCCTTCAGCCTGTCGGCTATGTATCCCTTGGCAACGGCGCCCAGATCCAGAGCGGCAGCCGGATCCTGCAGGGTGACGGTGTTGCCCTCCACCACTACCTTTTTGTAGTCCACGTGGGTCAGTGCCGCGGCGATGGCAGCCGTGTCCGGCGGGGCCGGATCCTCGGACTTGAAATCCCACAGACTGGACACAGCGCCGATGGTGATGTCAAAGGCCCCGTTCGACAGCTTGCCGTAGTAGAGTCCCTTTTTGATCAGGGTGGCCGTGTCCGGGGACACCTCCACCGGGTTGCCCTGGGCGCTGTTGATCATGGAGACCTCGCTCTCCCCGTTAGTCCGGGAGAACATGACGTCATATTTCTGACAGAGCTTCTGGCATCCGTCCAGAATATCCTGATCTCTTGAGTCGTAGATCTGTACGGAGATCACGCTGTCAAAAAGGGTATCCGTGTATGTCATAGGCCCGGAGGAGACTGCCGCGCAGCCGGATGCCAAAAAGACAGAGACTGCGGCGGCTCCCGCCAGGAACCGTATCTTTCGTAATTTCATAATTTTCCACCTCGTCTGTAAAATCGCGCCAAATTGCGCTTTTGCGCAATCATTATACCATAGCCACGGCAGGGGCCGCAACTGCTACCATACCCGAACATGCATCCGAACATGTGGTTGCACATCCCAAAACGATATGGTAGAATAGCAGATATAGTATTTAAGAGAAAGCGAAAGCAGTCATCATGAAAAAACATCTGAAGATAAAAGATATCATACTGGTCGTACTGATCCTTCTCGTGGCGGGGGGAGCCTGGCTTCTCCACGAGGTGCTGAAGGATGCGGGCAGCGGTGTGGCCGTGATCCGCGTGAACGGCGAGATCGAAGGCACCTACCCCTTGAGCGAGGACAGAGAGATCTCCATCAACGGAGGGACCAACATTCTACGGATCAGGAACGGAAAGGCCAAGATGATCGAGGCGGATTGTCCGGACCAGCTCTGTGTGAATCAGAGGGCCGTGTCCGCGGACAACGAGAGCATCATCTGTCTGCCAAATAAGGTGATCGTGGAGATCCAGTCCAGGCAGGAGAGCGAATACGATGCCGTCACGAATTAGGAGGTGCTGTCCTTGAAGACGAGAGTTGCCTATTTCGGAGTCTTCACAGCGCTGGCACTGATTTTCAGCTATGTGGAGTCCCTGATACCATTTCAGATCGGTATCCCCGGAGTGAAGCTGGGACTTGCCAATCTGATCATAGTGATCGCACTTTACAAGATGAGCCTCAGAGAGGCTTATCTTTTGTCTGTAACAAGAGTTGTCCTGGCTGGATTTATTTTCGGGAACTTGTTCAGCATCCTCTACAGTCTTGCCGGCGCGCTCCTCAGCCTGACTGTCATGGCCCTTCTGAAAAGGAACGGCGGCTTCAGCATACTTGGAGTCAGCATCGGCGGCGGCGTCATGCACAACGTGGGGCAGCTCATAGTAGCCATGTTTGTCGTCCAGACCTTCAGCGTATCCTACTATATTCCGGTCCTTCTCGTGGCCGGACTGCTCACCGGACTTGTCATCGGCATCGCCGCTGACGCCATGCTGATGAGGCTGAGAGGCATCACATTGAAATGAAAAGGAGTTAGATGATATGATTTCATATATACGGGGCGAGCTTGCCGCTGTGGAAGAGGACAGGGTCGTGGTGGAGGCCGGAGGCGTCGGGTACGGTATCTTCATGTCCGGCAGCGCCATAGGCCGGCTTCCCTCTGTCGGCAGCCAGGTAAAGATCCACACCTATTTCAGCGTGAAGGAGGACAGCATGCAGCTGTTCGGTTTCCTCACAAGAGACGATCTGGAGGTGTTCCGGCTCGTCATAGGGGTCAGCGGCATCGGCCCCAAGGGAGGACTGAACATTCTATCGCAGCTCACGCCGGATGAGCTGCGCTTTGCTGTGTTCTCCGGCGATGTGAAGGCCATCTCAGCCGCGCCCGGCATCGGAAAGAAGACCGCTGAGAAGCTGATCCTGGAGCTCAAAGACAAGCTGAAGCTGGAGGACGCTCTGGGCCATTCCCAGGAGGCAGACAGCGTGGCCGGAACCGGCGCTGTCCTGTCCGGATCCATCCAGAACGACGCGGTGCAGGCTCTTGTGGCTCTGGGCTATGGAAATACAGATGCCCTGAAGGCAGTGCGCCAGGTGGAGATCACAGAGGACATGCAGGTGGAGGACGTGCTGAAGAGGGCGCTGAAATTAATGATGTTCTAAAAGCAGGTAGAAGACATGACACGAAGAATTATCACAACAGAAAATCTGGAAGAAGATGTTAAGATAGAAAACAGTCTCCGGCCCCAGTATTTGAAGGATTACATTGGCCAGGAGAAGGCGAAGGCCACACTGAAGATTTATATCGAGGCTGCAAAGGCCAGGGGGGAGGCGCTGGACCACGTGCTCTTTTACGGCCCGCCTGGCCTTGGAAAGACGACTCTGGCAGGTATTATCGCCAATGAGATGAACGTTCATCTGAAGGTCACCTCCGGACCGGCCATCGAGAAGCCGGGGGAGATGGCCGCCATTTTGAACAATCTCCAGGAGGGGGATGTGCTTTTTGTGGATGAGATCCACAGACTGAACCGGCAGGTGGAGGAGGTGCTTTACCCGGCCATGGAGGACTACGCCATCGACATTGTCATCGGCAAAGGCGCTGGAGCCAGGTCGATCCGCCTGGACCTCCCCAAATTCACCCTCGTGGGAGCCACCACAAGGGCAGGCATGCTGACTGCCCCCTTGAGGGACCGCTTCGGAGTAGTCCACCACCTGGAATTTTACACGGTGTCGGAGCTGAAGACCATTATCATGAACTCCGCCTCTGTGCTGGGGGTGGAGATCGATGAGGCGGGAGCCATGGAGCTGGCCAGACGTTCCAGGGGGACGCCCCGTCTTGCCAACCGGCTTCTCAAGCGGGTGAGAGATTTTGCCCAGGTGAAATACGACGGCGTCATCACAAAGGAGGTAGCGGACTTTGCGCTGGACCTTCTGGACGTGGACAAGTACGGTCTGGACCATATTGACAGGAACATCCTTCTCACCATGATCGAGAAGTTCCAGGGCGGTCCGGTGGGACTTGACACACTGGCTGCCTCCATCGGGGAGGACGCGGGCACCATCGAGGATGTGTACGAGCCCTATCTCCTGAAGAACGGCTTTATACAGCGGACGCCAAGAGGGCGTGTGGTGACGGCCCTCAGCTATGAGCATCTGGGAATTTCACCTGAAAATATCGAAAAATAGTTGGTTTTTATATGTAAATAGTTTATAATGAATTGCAGGATAAACGTAAAAGGGCGGGAGGTCATTTATGGCATCATCAAAAAATTATACGGAAGTTCTCATAGGGGGCAAGGTATTCACATTGAGTGGATTTGAAAGCGAAGAGTATCTGCAGAGAGTGTCTACCTATCTGAACCATAAATTGGAAGAGTGTACGAACAGCGAGGGATACCGCAAGCAGAGCGCCGAGACCAGGAGCATCCTTCTCGCGCTGAACATTGCCGATGATTACTTCAAGGCAAAGAAGCAGGGCGGCACGCTGGAGAGCGATATCGAGGCAAAGGACAAAGAGATGTACGATCTGAAGCACGAGCTCATCTCCGTGCAGATTAAACTGGAGAACGCGGAGAAGACTCTGGATCGGATGAAGGAGGAGAACAGAGAGCTTCAGATGAAGATCGTCAAACTGGAAACAGAGATGAAGAACAATCAGAAAAAATAGGCTGTCATGGGACAGCCTTTTTAAATGGCGGATAAAAAGAGAGGAGGGACAGCTATGACGCATCCGAACCGATCGAAAAAAAGAGAACCCGGGCAGAAGGGCGGGCCTGTGGAAATCCTGGCTCCGGCCGGTTCTCTGGACATACTGAAGTGCGCCTTCGAGGCGGGGGCTGACGCGGTCTACGCGGGAGGCTCCTGCTTTGGAGCCAGGGCCTTTGCCACCAATTTTACCCAGGAGGAGCTCATGGAGGGGATTGACTATGCCCATATCCACGGGAAAAAGCTCTATCTGACGGTCAACACGCTGGTCAAGGAGAGAGAATTTGACCGGCTCTACCACTACCTTCTCCCCTTTTACCGGCAGGGGCTGGACGCGGTTATTGTCCAGGACATGGGAGTGATGGAATTTATAAGAGAAGAATTCCCCCTTCTTCCCATCCATGCCAGCACCCAGATGACTGTGACGAGCTCGGTCAGCGCATCCTTTCTTGAGGAGAGGGGCGTCACAAGGGTGGTCCCGGCAAGGGAGCTGTCTCTTGGGGAGATACGCCGGATCGCTGAGGGGACGGACCTGGAGATCGAGTGCTTTGTACACGGAGCCCTGTGCTACTGCTATTCCGGGCGCTGCCTCATGAGCAGCATGATCGGCGGCCGGAGCGGAAACCGGGGCCAGTGCGCCCAGCCCTGCCGTCTCCCCTGGAAGGCGGAGCAGGCAAAGAAAGAGCAGGATCTCTTAAGCCTGAAGGATCTTTGCGCCATCGAACTGATCCCGGAGCTGATCCGGGCCGGCATCACGTCCTTTAAGATCGAGGGCCGGATGAAGCAGCCCTCCTACGTGGAGACGGTCACCGCCATGTACCGCAGGTACACGGACCTCTGGGCTGCCCTGAACGGGGACAGGGAGCGCTTCCGGGTGTCGCGGGAGGACAAAAGAGCCCTCATGGAGGCCTACACGCGCCGGGGCTACACGGACGGCTACTACGCCCGCCACAACGGCAGGGAGATGCTGTCCCTGAGCCGTCCTGAGCCGGCGCAGGCGCAGAGGGAAGCTTCCCCCAAAAAGGGGAGAGAAAGACAATTGCAGGAAAAAATTAATGGGAAATTAATACTTTCCCCCGGAAAAAGTGCTACACTTACTTTATCTTCCGGCCCTGACGGAGAGATGACGGAGGTGACTGTCACAGGAGACACAGTGCAGGAGGCCCAGAGCAGGCCTTTAGCCAGGGAGCAGATCCTGAAGCAGCTCCGGAAGACAGGAAATACAGAATTCGTCTTTCAAAATCTGGAGATCTGCACAGAGGGAGACGTTTTTCTGCCTCTCCAGGCTCTCAACGCACTCCGGCGGGCGGGACTGGAAAAACTGAGTGACAGCATCACCGGCAGGTTCCGCAGGCCTGGCGGGACAGCAGCGGGGCTTTCAAATAGATCGGCTCTCTCCATCGGTAAGTCCCGGCAGGACAGGCCTCTGGGAGAAATTCCCCTCTTTGTCTCTGCCATGTCCGCGGAGCAGGCCATGTCCGCCCTTGCCTTCCCAGCCGTGAAAAGGATCTATCTTTCCGATACAGCCTGGGCCCGGGGAGAGGCGGATGAGTTCCTTGCGAAGGCCCGGCAGCGTCAGGTGGAGGTGTATGCCTCCATGGCGGAGATCTGCCGCCGTGAGGCGGAAGATTTCTACAGCAGAAATCTGGAGGCTATGGCCCGGGATTTTGACGGGGCTATGGTGAAAAATCTGGAAAGCCTTCTGCTTTTGAAAAGAGCGGGCTTTTCAAAGCCTGTGGATACCGGGGCTTCCGCCTACGCTTGGAACCGGAGAGCAGCCGCGTTCTGGAAGGAGCTGGGAGCCGGCTTTCTGGAGGCGCCCCTTGAGCTGAACGCCCAGGAGCTGAAGAGCCTGGAGGAAAGCCGGATGCTCCTGCCTGTGTACGGCTATCTCCCGGTCATGGTCAGCGCCGGCTGCATACGCAAGCACACAAAGGGATGTACCGGGAAGGCGGGCTGGACATCCATGACAGACCGGTACCACAAGAAATTTATGGTGCGCAGTGAGTGCCTTTACTGTTATAATGTGATATATAACACAGACCCTCTTGTGCTTTTGGGACAGAAGGAGGAGATTGAGCCTCTGGCGCCGGCGGCTCTCCTGTGCGGATTTACGTGGGAGAGCAAGGAGAAGACAAGAGAAGTGCTGGAGCAGTTCCGGAAGTGGCTTTCCACAGAGGAAGCGCCCCGGTGGGAGGGCGGCTTTACACGGGGCCATTTTAAAAGGGGAGTAAAGTAGGTGAAACTTTGGTAAATATTATAGTAGAGCTTTCGAAATATCTCATCATCATACTGATCATCATGTACACATACCTGTGCTTCACGATATTCGGCTATCACGATATGCAGAGGAAGCAGGCCATGCTGCGCAGACAGAATGTCCTTATGTTCCTCTTCCATCTGATCGCCTTCCTTGTGCTGTATCTGGAGATGGATGACATACGGATAGCGGGGCTGTACCTTGCCCAGGTAGTGCTCTTCGGGCTGACGATCCTTCTGTACACGAAGATCTATCCGAGAGTGTCGCGGCTTGTGGTCAACAATATGTGTATGCTCCTGTGTGTCGGCCTCGTGATGCTGACACGGCTGGACTACGGCACCGCCATGCGGCAGTTTGTCTTTGCGGCTGCGGGCATTGCCCTGAGCCTTGTGGTGCCTGTCATTATCCGAAAGGTGAAGGGCCTGGCGAAGCTTCGGAAGCTGTACGCCATCGCCGGTATGGCGTCCCTCGTGGTCGTGGCGGTGCTGGGACAGGTGTCCTACGGCGCCAAGCTTGGCTTTTCCATCGGCGGCATCAGCATCCAGCCATCGGAGCTGGTGAAAATTATTTTCGTATTCTATGTGGCCGCCAGCCTGAAGGAGTCCACCCAGTTTAAGAATGTGGTGATCACCACCATGATCGCGGCCCTCCACGTACTGATCCTTGTCATCTCCACGGACCTGGGAGCGGCCCTCATCATCTTTGTGGTGTATCTGGTCATGCTGTATGTGGCCACCAGGCAGCCCCTCTACATGCTGGCCGGGATCGGAGCGGGGGCCTGCGCCTCGGTGGCCGGGTATTACCTGTTCGCCCATGTGCGGACCCGCGTCAATGTGTGGAGAGACCCCTTTGGCACCTACGACAACGGAGGCTACCAGGTGGCCCAGTCGCTGTTTGCCATCGGTACCGGGAGCTGGTTCGGCATGGGGCTTTGTCAGGGCTCTCCGGAGAGCATCCCTGTGCGGGACTCGGACTTTATTTTCTCAGCCATCGCAGAGGAGCTGGGGCTTGTCTTTGCCCTCTGTCTCATCCTTATATTTGTGAGCTGCTACATCATGTTCCTGAACATTGCCATGCAGCTCCACAACCAGTTCTACAAGCTGGTGGCGCTGGGACTGGGAACTTGTTACATCTTTCAGGTGTTTCTGAATGTAGGCGGTGTGATCAAATTCATTCCGTCCACCGGCGTGACGCTGCCCCTTGTCAGCTACGGGGGGAGCTCCATGCTCAGCACGCTGATCATGTTTGCGATCATCCAGGGACTTTACATCTTAAGAGAGGACGAGGAAGAAAGCATTGAAAGAAGAAAAAAAGAACAGAAGCTACGAGCTCAGAAGAGAGGCAGAGCGCCAAAAGAAGCAGCAGGAAAAAGCCTCCATGAGCCGTCAGGGCAAAAAAGAGTTAAAACAGCGGGAAAAGAAAGAAAAAAAGAAAAAGCGGGAAGCAAACAAAGAGTTCGCTAGGGTGACCTATGCCTTTGTGGCTCTCTTCCTTGTGCTGATGGTCTACATCGGCTACTTCAATATTGTGGAGAGCAAGGATATCATAAACAGTCCCTACAACCCCAGGCTGGACTCCATGGCGGACCGGGTGGTGCGGGGCAGCATCCTGGACAAGGACGGAAATGTGCTGGCCTCCACTCAGACAGCAGAAGACGGCAGCGAATACCGCAGCTATCCCTACGGCAGCCTCTACGCCCATGTGGTTGGCTACGATACCCAGGGGAAATCCGGGCTGGAGTCCACGGAAAACTTTGAGCTCCTAACATCCAACGCTTTTTTCCTGGAGAAGCTGCGCAATGAGTTCCAGGATGAGAAAAATATGGGAGACACGGTGGTGACTACCCTGGATACAAGCCTCCAGCAGGCAGCCTACAATGCCCTTGGCGACAACAAGGGGGCTGTGGTGATCCTGGAGCCAACAACCGGGAAGATCCTGACCATGCTCTCCAAACCGGACTTTGACCCCAACACAGTGGAGCAGAACTGGGACGCCCTGAACAGCGATCCGGACAGCCGTCTTTTAAACCGGGCCATCCAGGGACAGTACGCGCCTGGCTCCACCTTCAAGATCGTGACCGCTCTGGAGTACATGCGGGAGCACGCGGACTACGGCAGCTACTCCTACACCTGCAACGGCTCCATTACCTACGATGGAGTGACCATTCCCTGCGCGGGAGGACAGGTCCACGGAACCGTCAGTCTGGCGGACTCCTTCGCCTACTCCTGCAACTCATCCTTCTGCAACATCGGCCTGTCGCTGGATATTTCCAGCTACCGGGGCACAGCCAGGGATCTGCTCTTCAACAAGAGCCTTCCGGGAAACGATATCTCCCCGGTCAAGAGCAGCTTTTCCCTGAAGAGCGGCGCCTCTGCCTCAGACCGGATGATGACAGCCATGGGACAGGGGGAGACCCAGGTCAGCCCCTACCATATGGCCCTCATCACCTCTGCCATCGCAAACGGGGGCAATCTGATGCGCCCCTACCTGGTGGAGCAGGTGACCAACTATACAGGCTCCATTGTCAGAGAGGCGTCTCCTGACAGCTACGGGTCTCTCATGACCTCCCAGGAGGCGGCCCAGCTGAAGGAGTACATGCAGGATGTGACAGATTACGGTACGGGCTCCGTATTCTCTGGCTCAGGCTACAGCGTGGCCGGCAAGACCGGAACCGCCGAGTACGCGGACGGGGACTCCTCCAAAAACCACTCCTGGTTCGTGGGATTTTCAGATGTAGACAACCCCGAGCTCGCTATCTGTGTGATCGTGGAGCAGTCCGACGGAGGCACAAGGGCGGTAGATGTTGCAAAAGAGATCCTGGACAGCTATTATTATAATCAGTAGGAAGAGGGCTTGTTTACCATGAAATTCGCAAGGCATCTGTATCTGTCAGAAGGGATGGAAAAAAAGAAGAGAAAAGTGATGCACCGGCTGCGCCGCGGGAAGCTTCAGGTGCCGGTGTATCTCATCGCCCTGTGCGATTACGGGCAGGAGAGGCTGGAGATCCTCTCCTCCGCGGAGCTTCTGCAGAAGGGCTACCCATCCCAGGGGCTGCTCGTCGCGGGCATAGCCGGAGACTACGATGACGCTCTGGAGCTGGTGCGCAGGATCGCCCAGGAGACCTTTGACGCCCTCATGGGAACAGATCTGTGCGGATACATACACCACAGGGAACAGGAAGAGTAATATGCTTCACATTTTATTATTGATCTTAAAAATTGCAGGCATCATATTGGCAGCTATACTGGGCATACTCATATTAGCGCTCCTTATCGTCCTCTTTGTGCCCTTCTGTTACCAGGGCGCCGCAAAGTGGGACGGCGGGCAGAGAGACCTGCGGGCCCAGGGGCGGATCAGCTGGCTGCTCGGCCTGGTTGAGCTGCGGTTTGTGCTCCGGGACGGAAATGCCTCTGTAAAGGGCCGGATCGCCTGGAAGAAGCTGGGCGGAGCGCGGGCCAAGGGCCGGGAGTCTGAGCCGGAAGCGGCGGAAGAGGAAAAGGCGGAAGAGGAAAGGCCGGTAAAGGATGAGAGCAGGGACCGGCAGAAGGAGGAAAAGCATGAAGAAGAACGTGAAAAGGATCAGCAGGGAGCTGAGAAAGCTGAAGAAGCGCCAGAGGCAGTTCCGGCGCCTGCAAAGGCAGCTGCGCAGGCTGAGAAAGCGCATGAAGAAGGGCATGAGGCGCATGGGGAAAAAGGGCTGGAGAGAGGCGCCCGGATTGAAAAAGACGCTGCGCATGATGAAAAAGAGGGCGCCCAGGCTGACAGGGGGCACAGTAAGCTCCGCCGGACAGCTGAAAAAATATGCCGGCGCCTTCGGCAGATCATTAAAAAGATAAAATGTACTTTTAAGAAGATCTGTGATAAAATAAATCTGATTACTGAAAAAAAAGAACAGATTGCAGCGTTTTTAAGCAACGAGACCCATAAAAAAGCGTTTGATGTCGTGAAAAAGGAATGTATCCGCCTTCTCGGGAGCGTCCTGCCCAAACAGTTCAGCCTGTCCGCGCGTTTCGGCTTTGAAGACCCATACCACACGGGACAGCTGCTGGCAGGAATTGCCGTGCTCTACCCCTTTCTCCCGGGAGACGTCCGGGTGGAGCCTGATTTTGAGGAGCGGATCTTTCGGGGAAAAGCCGTGCTGCGGGGACGGCTGTATGTGGCAAGCCTTGTCTTTGCGGCTTTTCAGGTGCTGCGGCGCAGAGCGGTGAGAGAGACCTACCGGGATATACGGGGATTGTTGCGGGCGAAAGCGTAAAAATACAGGAGGTTAACGAATATGGCTGACAATAATTTCAAAGGGACTGTGGAGGCGCTGTTTCACGGAATGGACGCGGTCATCTCTTCCAGGACAGTAGTGGGGGACGCCATCCATATCAATGACACCATCATCCTTCCCCTTGTGGATGTATCCTTCGCCGTGGGGGCCGGCGCCTTTAACGGGGACAAGAGCGGTGAGAAGAAGGAGAAGGGGGCGGGAGGCCTGGGCGGCAGGATGACTCCAAGCGCTGTCCTTGTCATCCAGAACGGCACCACGAGACTGGTGAATATCAAAAACCAGGATACCATCACCAAGCTCCTGGACATGGTGCCCGACGTGCTGGACCGCTTTACCGCAAAGGGAAACGGAAAGATGTCAGAGGACGATCTGAACGATATCCTGGACGAGGCGGAAGAGGAGAAAAAGTAACTGTCCGGGTTCTGAACGGCGGCGGGAGCGAATAAGCATAGAAGGAAGAAGCCTTGCGGAAGGGGCGGTGCCCTTATGAAACGGGTGGCTGGCTTTGCCTTGTTCTGGATTGCTGTCGGGGTGCTGATCAGTATCTGGCTTCCCAATATGTTTGTGGAAGTACTGTGCATTATCCTGTGTCTGCTGGCGGCATATGAGCTGTTTTTTTGCTGCAGGGACGATAAATGAGAAATATTTTGGAAAATCAAAAAGAAATGCTTGCATTTTGAAAATTCTTCTGATAGAATATCATTGTTGCGAGTCTGGAGAACGGACTTATTATGAGCGTTAGGAGGTGCAGTCATGGCGAAATGTGCTATTTGCGAAAAGGGTGCTCACTTTGGAAACAGTGTCAGCCACTCTCATAGAAAGACACCGAAAATGTGGAAATCAAACGTAAAATCTGTGCGTGTAAAAACAGAGAGCGGAGCAAAGAGAATGTATGTATGTACTTCTTGCTTAAAATCCGGCAAAGTAGAGCGTGCTTAATCAGCGAGTAAGAAAGAGGGCTAATTTCCCCATATAGACGTGGGAAGTTAGTCTTTTTTTGTTGTAAAACAATGGAAAACAGAGTATAATATTTTTGTTAAGCAGACTTTTAAGAAAGTATGAAAATAGAACATTGGAGGGAATTATATGAAGGGAAGCATGAGCACAGATCTTGGTATCATAACAGTAAATCCTGAAGTGATCGCGAAATATGCGGGTACTGTTGCCGTTGAGTGCTTCGGCATCGTCGGCATGGCGGCTGTCAATATGAAGGACGGTCTTGTCAGGCTGCTGAAAAAGGACAGCCTCACCCACGGCATCCAGGTTACCATATCGGATGACAACCGGATCACCATCGATTTCCATGTGATCGTGTCCTACGGCGTGAGCATCTCTGCTGTCACGGATAACCTGATCAGCAATGTAAAGTACAGGGTGGAAGAATTTTCCGGTATGCCGGTGGATAAAATCAATATCTACATCGAAGGCGTCAGAGTCATCGATTAGTTAAGGAGGACTTTTAAGTGGCTACAAATTCTATAAGTGTGGATATGCTCGCCAGGATGTTTCTCGCCGGGGCGCAGAATATTGAGGCGAAGAAGGAATATATCAACGAACTCAACGTATTTCCCGTGCCGGACGGCGACACGGGTACGAACATGTCGCTGACCATTATGTCGGCGGCAAAGGAAGTGACAGCGCTTGCCGACATGGACATGAAGTCTCTGGCAAAGGCCATCTCATCCGGCTCCCTGCGAGGGGCAAGGGGGAACTCCGGCGTGATCTTATCCCAGCTTTTGAGAGGGTTTACAAAGGCTCTCCGGGACGAACAGGAGATCAATGTACAAAATCTGGCAGCCGCTTGTGAACGGGCCAAGGACACGGCCTACAAGGCGGTCATGAAGCCCAAAGAAGGGACCATCCTCACTGTCGCCAGAGGCATTGCGGACAAAGCGAAGGAGCTGGCGGAGACTACCGATGACCTGGAGGTGTTTATCCCCGCCCTCATCGAGGAGGGGGATGCGGTTCTGGCAAAGACACCGGACATGCTTCCTGTGCTGAAGGAGGCTGGTGTGGTGGACTCCGGCGGGCAGGGGCTTATGGAGGTTCTGAAGGGAGCCTACGACGCTTTCCTGGGCAAGGAGGTCGACTACAGCGCCCTCACATCCGAGGGAGGCGGCGCGACAGCAGCCGGGCAGCAGAAGGTTGCCGCCGAGTCTGCGGCGGACATCCGGTTTGGCTACTGTACGGAATTTATTATCATGACGGAAAAAGAATTTACAGATGCGGATGAGCACGAGTTCAAGGCCTATCTGGAGTCCATCGGCGACTCTATCGTCTGTGTGGCTGACGAGGACGTGGTGAAGGTACATGTTCACACCAATGATCCCGGACTTGCCATCCAGAAAGCCCTCACCTACGGACAGCTCTCCCGCATCAAGATTGACAATATGCGCGAGGAGCATCAGGAGAAGCTGATCCGCGATGCTGAGAAGCTGGCAAAGCAGCAGAAGGAAGAGGAGGAGAAGGCCGCCGCGGCAGAGCCGAGGAAGCCCATGGGATTTATCACAGTCTCCATCGGCGAGGGCCTGAACGAGATTTTCCGGGAGCTGGGAGCCGACTATATCATCGAGGGCGGCCAGACCATGAACCCCAGCACCGAGGATATGCTCAACGCTGTGGATCATGTGAACGCAGACACCATTTTCATCCTTCCCAACAACAAGAACATTGTTCTGGCAGCCAACCAGGCCAAGGCCCTTGTGAAGGATAAGGAGATCATCGTCATCCCCACCAAGACAGTTCCCCAGGGCATCACAGCCATCATCAGCTTTATGCCAGAGGCGGACAGCAAGGCCAACGAGGAGGCCATGCTGGATGCCATCAGCCATGTGAAGTCCGGGCAGGTGACCTACGCTGTCCGGGACACAAAGATCGATGACAAGGAGATCCACGAGGGAGATATCATGGGCATCGGCGACGCCGGCATCATCGCGGTGGGCACTCAGATTGAGGAGACTACCAGGGACATGCTGGAGCAGCTTGTGGACGAGGACTCTGAGCTTATCAGCCTGTATTACGGCGAGGAAGTAAAGGAGGAGGACGCCCAGAGGTTTGTGGCTGAGATCGAGGAGAAATACCCGGATGTGGATGTGGACGCACACTACGGCGGACAGCCTATCTACTACTACGTGCTGGCTGTAGAATAAAGAGAGAACAAAAGAGAGATAGCAGGCATGATTTTGCCTGTTATTTCTTTGTCCGGAGACAAAACCAAGAGCAGGTGAATGAGGTATGAACAAACTGACACCGGTCCATGAGCTGAAGGGGATCGGAGACAAGACAGAAAAACTTTTTATAAAGCTGGGCATCCACACGGTGGGAGACCTGATCCAGTACTATCCCAGAGGATACGACGTGTACGAGGAGGCGGTGCCTGTCAGCGAGATTGTGGAGGGAAAGGTGCAGACTGTCACCGGGGCCATCTTCGGCAGGGTTCAGGTGTCCGGGAACCGCTCCATGCAGGTGACCACGCTCCATGTAAAAGATATCAGCGGCACTCTGAAGGTGGTCTGGTTCCGCATGCCTTTTCTTCGGAATACGCTGGGAAAGGGTGGAGTCATCACTCTGCGAGGACTTGTGTCCAGGAAAAAGAGCGGCCTTGTCATGGAGCACCCGGAGATCTTTTATCCTTCCTCAAAATATGAAGAGAAGCTGAATACCATGCAGCCGGTCTATCCGCTGACAAGCGGCCTGTCCAACAATGCGGTCATGAAGGCAGTCCGCCAGGCGCTGGACAGTCTTCCCCTGGAGCGGGAGCTGCTGCCCGAGTCCCTGAGGCTCAGGTACCAGCTTGCAGAGTATAACTATGCGCTGAGAGGAATTCATTTTCCCGAAGACAAGGACGTGTACTACCATGCCAGGAACAGGCTCGTGTTCGAGGAATTCGCCCAGTTTATCTGCTCCCTGCGGCTTTTGAAGGAGGAGACGGACCGGGCCCGCAATGATTTTCACATCGAGCCCAGGCCCCAGGTGGATGATTTTATCCGGAAGCTGCCCTATGAGCTCACCGGGGCCCAGAGGCGGGTCTGGGGAGAGATCCTGGCAGATATGCAGAGGGATTACTCCATGTCCCGGCTTGTCCAGGGAGACGTGGGCTCCGGGAAGACGGTCATCGCCCTGCTGGCTCTCATGACAGCGGCACTGAACGGATTTCAGGGAGCGCTCATGGCTCCTACTGAGGTGCTGGCCAAACAGCACTATGAGTCCATCACTTCTCTTCTCAGGGAATACAACATCCCCATCCGGACTGAGCTCCTCACCGGATCCATGACCGCCAGGGAAAAGCGGGAGGCCTACCAGCGGATGGAGGACGGGACAGCACAGATCATCATCGGCACCCACGCCCTCATCCAGCAAAAGGCGGGCTACAAAAATCTGGCCCTGGTGGTCACGGACGAGCAACACAGATTCGGGGTAAAGCAGCGGGAGATGCTGGCACAGAAGGGGCAGATGCCCCACATCCTTGTCATGAGCGCCACCCCCATTCCGCGGACGCTGGCCATCATTCTGTACGGGGATCTGGACATCTCCGTCATCGACGAGCTGCCCTCTGACCGGCTGCCCATCAAGAACTGCGTGGTGGACACAGGCTACCGGAAGACCGCTTACCGCTTTATAGAAAAGCAGGTGGAAGAAGGGCGCCAGTGCTACATTATCTGCCCCATGGTGGAGGAGAGCGAGCACCTGGAGGTGGAAAATGTGACGGACTACGCCGCCATGCTGCAGGAGGAGCTGGGAGAGGGCATCACCGTGGACTACCTCCACGGGAAGATGAAACAGGCCCAGAAGGATGAGATCATGGAGCGGTTTGGCAGCGGCCAGATCCAGGTCCTCGTCTCCACCACAGTCATCGAGGTGGGTATCAACGTGCCCAACGCCACGGTCATGATGGTGGAGAACGCGGAGCGCTTCGGACTGGCCCAGCTCCATCAGCTGCGGGGACGTGTGGGCCGTGGAAAATACCAGTCCTACTGCATTTTCATGACCGGCTCCCACGACGAGGAGACGAAGAAGCGGCTGGACATTTTAAACAAAAGCAACGACGGCTTCAAGATAGCGGCTGAGGACCTGAAGCTGCGGGGACCTGGGGATCTGTTCGGCATCCGCCAGAGCGGCCTGATGAACTTTAAGCTAGGGGATGTGTTCCAGGACGCACGGCTCCTTCAGATGGCGAACGAGGCCGTCTCTTCCCCGGAGGCCGCCGGCTCCGAATGGTTGAAAAAAATGGAAAAGCATGCAGGAAATACTAGTGTAATATTGTAAATCCTCCATATACTATCGGTGTAACAACAAAACAAAATGTTACAAAAAAGGAGGAGTATAAAAATGACTAATCGTTCATCTAACAAAGCAGCAGTGCCTGAGGCAAAGGGCGCACTGGACAAATTCAAATACGAGGTGGCAAGCGAGCTTGGCGTACCGCTCACAGACGGCTACAACGGCGACCTGACTTCCAGACAGAACGGCTCTGTTGGCGGATATATGGTAAAGAAGATGATCGAGCAGCAGGAGAGACAGATGGCCGGAAAATAGGCTGAAAATCCAGCTCAAAACGGTATCTGAAATAAAGTGTATCAATACCTGCGAAAATTCTGAAATATGAAACCGAAAAGCGTCCGGCAGATTGAAATAATATCTGTCGGGTGCTTTTTGTTTATTCCTGTTGACACAATTATGCACCAGTTAGTATAATTTCAGACGTAATACTTTTTAAAAGTATTACGTCTGAAATGAAGTAAAAGGATGTGATTTCATGCGTGTGATCGCCGGGACCGCGCGGAGCCTGCAGCTGAAAACCCTGGACGGGCTTGACACCCGTCCCACAACGGACCGCATAAAGGAGACTCTCTTTAATATGCTGGCCCCCTACCTCTATGACTGTATTTTTCTGGATCTCTTTGCCGGCAGCGGCGGGATCGGCATCGAAGCCCTAAGCCGGGGCGCCATGGAGGCTGTATTCGTGGAGAAGAACCCAAAGGCCATGGCCTGCATCAAGGACAATCTGAAGCACACCCGCCTGGAGCGCAGGGCCCTCACCATCTCCTCTGACGTAATGACGGCCCTCTACCGCCTGGAGGGGGAGAAGCAGTTTGACTATATTTTCATGGATCCACCCTACAACAGGGAGCTGGAAAAGCAGGTTCTCACCTACCTGTCAGAGTCCGACCTTCTGGCCCACCAGGGGGTGATCATCGTGGAGGCCTCCAGGGAGACTTCCTTCGACTATCTGGATGACCTGGGATTTCAGATCATAAAGGAGAAAGTGTACAAGACAAACAAGCACGTGTTCATAGAGCCGTCAGGGAGGAAAGAGATATGTTAAGAGCGGTTTATCCGGGCAGCTTTGACCCGGTCACATTCGGCCATCTGGACATCATAACCAGATCCGCGAAACTGGTGGACGAATTAATCGTCGGAGTATTGGTAAATAACGCAAAAAGTCCGTTGTTTTCCGTAGAAGAACGTGTTAAAATACTAGAGAAAACAGTGGAAAATATTCCAAATGTAAAAGTCATTCCATTTGAGGGACTGCTGGTAGAATTTGTGAGAAAAATGGAAGCGCAGATGGTAGTAAGGGGACTTCGTGCCATTACCGATTTCGAGTACGAGCTCCAGATGGCCCAGACCAACCACAAGCTGGAGCCGGAGCTGGAGACGATCTTCCTGACCACCAGCCTGGAGTATTCTTACCTGAGCTCCAGCACAGTGAAGGAAGTGGCCGCTTTCGGGGGAGACATCTCACAGTTTGTGCCTCATATCGTGATAGAGCGGATGCAGGAAAAAATGGATAAAAAAGGAGAGTGTAAATTATGAGCAGCCGTATTGAACAGATTATCGAAGAGATCGAGGAGTACATCGACAGTTGCAAATTTCAGCCTCTGTCCACCACTAAGATCATTGTAAACAAGGATCAGATAGACGAGCTTCTCCGCGAACTCCGCATGAAGACTCCGGACGAGATCAAGCGCTATCAGAAGATCATTGCAAATAAAGATGCCATCCTGGCCGACGCCCAGGCAAAGGCTGACAGCATGCTCCAGGAGGCCCAGATTCAGACATCCGAGCTGGTCAGCGAGCACGAGATCATGCAGCAGGCCTACGCCCAGGCAAATGAGATCGTCACCGCCGCCACAGAGCAGGCTCAACAGATACTGGACAATGCTACAAACGATGCCAACGACATCCGCATCGGCGCCATGCAGTACACAGACGACCTGCTGGCAAACGCGGAGAGTATCATCGGCCACACGCTGGACAGCTACACTACCAAATACGACGGACTTGTCAACTCCCTCCAGGAGTGCTACGACATGGTCCGCAACAACCGCTCAGAGCTGGAGATCCCGGATCAGTCCTCAAGAGGGCTGGAGGCTGAGTACGGCACTCCCGAGGAGCCGGAGGAGGACTACGAAGAGGACGATATAGAGCTGGAGTAGGCAAAGCCTACAGCAGCCCCCTTTCGGATACATAGAGAAAGACAGCACACATACAGCTGGTCACCCCTGCGGTGGCCAGCTTTTCTGTCAGATAGGCGGAAATTCTCAGTCCTGTCCCCTGGATCATGCTGTAGGTCTGGGCGGACGCGCAGAAGCCTCCGAAGGAGGTGAGGGCCATGACCAGTACCCACCGCAGAGGGAAGGATACCTGGAGAGCAGCCAGCATGGGAACGCCCGCCGTGATCTCCAGAAAAGAAAAGAGGCACACTGACAGGGAACCTCCGGTCCCCGGGAGCAGGAAAGCCAGCTCCGTGAAGACGGAAAAAAGCATAATGTACCCTCCCACCCTTGTGATGGAGTCAAAGCTGTCCATAATACAGGCGTCCAGCACGTCGAAGGAGAAGGGCGCGCTCCTGGCGCCGGGAGGGCTTTTGAATTTTCCCCGCCGGTCCAGGCCCGGCGCCCATCTCCCCCGGAATATCCGGTAAAAGACGCGGCTGCACAGAAGAGGGGAGAGAAGGAGGATGGCCACTGAAGGGACAAACAGAGCCTGCTTACCGATGTTCTGCATGACCACATAGCTGACAATGAACATAGGGCTTGTGTTGTTGCAAAAGGACAGAAGATAGGCAGCCTCCTCCCGGCAGATTTTCCCCTCCCGCAGAAGATCTGCCGTCACTTTGGCGCCCATGGGGTAGCCGCACAGGAAACCGGCTATAACCGCAAAGGCCCCGCAGTCCGACACCTTCAGCGCCCTGCCCAGAAGCCCTCCTGCCAGCCGGGAGATACAGTGGACTGCATTGGTCCGAACCATCAGGTTGGCGGCGATCATAAAGGGGAGAAGAGTGGGAAGGACAGTCTGAAACCAAAGCAGGATCCCTTGGCTTGCCCCCCTGAACACAGGGCCCGGAAAGAGGAGCATAATAAAGAAAAATACTATGACGGCCAGCGTGAAGAGACGGCGTTTCATGGACAGGCACCTCGGCTTTTCCGGAAGGATCTGGTTTATTTTATGGCGCGGCTTGCTTTTTTATGTATTCCGTGACACAATAGAGAAAGACGAATTTACATTCAAATCACACATAAAGGAGATAAGACAATGGCAGTACTTGACAACCTGGAACCAAAGGCAGTCTTTCATTTTTTTGAGGAGCTGTGCAGCATCCCTCACGGCACATTTGATACAAAGCGGATCAGCGACTACTGCGTCCGCTTCGCAAAGGAGCGTGGACTGGAGGTGCTCCAGGACGAGGCGAACAATGTGATCATCCGGAAAAGCGGGACAGAGGGCTATGAAGGAAGCGACCCGGTGATCATCCAGGGCCATCTGGACATGGTCTGCGACAAGACCGAGGACTCAGACCACGACTTTACAAAGGACGGGCTGGATCTGTATACGGAGGAGGGCTTTGTAAAAGCCAGGAACACTACCCTGGGAGGCGATGACGGAATTGCCATCGCCATGGCTCTGGCTCTCCTGGACAGCAAGGATATTCCCCACCCGCCCCTGGAGGCTCTCTTTACGACAGACGAGGAGACCGGCATGGGAGGTGCTATGGCCGCAGACCTGACCCTCTTGAAGGGCACAAAGCTGATCAATATCGACTCGGAGGAGGAGGGCTATCTGACCTGCGGATGCGCCGGCGGCATCACCTGCCGCACCTCCTTTTCCCTTGATCCACAGCCGGATAAAGGCCTGGCTGTAAAGCTGCGGATTTCCGGGCTGAAGGGAGGGCACTCCGGGGCGGAGATCCACATGCAAAAGGGCAACGCCCTGAAGCTGATGGGACAGCTCCTCCACAGGCTGAACAGAGACGCCGGCCTGCGCCTTGTAAGCCTGGAGGGCGGCAGCAAGGAGAACGTCATTGCCATGGACTGTACCGCCACCCTTCTGGTAGCTGAGGGCGGCCTGGAGAAGCTTGAAAAAGAAGCGCAGGCCATGAAGGAGACCTGGGACGTGGAATTTATGGGGGATGAGCCGGGGCTGAAGGTGACTGTGGAGGGAGCCCAAGGGCAGGAGCTCTCCGCCGCCTCGCCGGAGCGGACCACTCAGATCATCGACTATCTCTATCTTATGCCCAACGGCCCCCAGGCCTACAGCCGGGGACTGGAGGGACTTGTAGAGACCTCCCTCAACCCAGGCGTGGCCTCCATGAAGGGGGATATCCTCACCATTCACGCCCTCGTGCGCAGCTCCGTGGACAGCAAGAAAGAAGCGCTGGCGGACAGGCTTCGGACTCTGGCGGCTCTGTGCGGCGGCGACTTCACGGCGGACAGCGATTACCCGGGGTGGATGTACAAGGAGCACTCGCCTCTGCGTGAGATCATGGTAGATACCTACAGGCAGATGTACGGGGAGGATCCCAAGGTCATCACCATCCACGCCGGACTGGAGTGCGGTCTCTTCCTCGGCAAACGCCCGGACCTTGACTGCGTTTCCTTCGGGCCGGACATTCCGGACGTTCACTCCGTCCGGGAGAGACTGGACATCGCGTCCACAAAAAGATGCTACGACTACCTGAAGGCAGTCCTGGCAAAATGCAGATAGGCAGCTACTAAAATACATACGGCCAGTCATATAGTAATACAAAAAGGAGTTTTGCGTTGAGACAAATAAGAGCCGAACGGCTGCTCCTTCTTGTATTACTATTTTCTTTTTTCTGCACTCTGGGCGCCCGGTGCCTGCTGGAGACAGGACGGCAGAACACCCTGGCCGGCAGGAGGATCTCCTCGCCATCCTACAGGCAGGATTTCTTTTCCCCTCAAATGCAAAAGGACAGGAAGCTGCTCTCAGAGGAGTGCCGCACCTTCCTGCGGCAGGTGGAGGAGGACAGCGTGTACTTTCCTGTGCCCGCGTCCTCCCTGGATCCCTCCCTTTCTGTATCCTATGTGAATTCCTGGATGTACGAACGAAATTACAAGGAGAAGAGCAGTCATGAGGGGACAGACATCATGGCTGCCAGAAACGAGCGGGGGCTCTATCCCATTGTCAGTATATCTGATGGGACTGTCACCAATCTTGGCTGGCTGGAGCTGGGCGGGTGGCGGATCGGCATCACCTCGCCTCACGGTGTCTACTACTACTATGCCCACCTGGACTCCTATGCGGACATCAAGGAGGGGGATACCGTGAAGGCGGGACAGCTCCTGGGCTTTATGGGGGACTCCGGGTATGGCCCCGAGGGGACGAAGGGGGAGTTCGACGTGCACCTCCACCTGGGCATCTACTCCTGGGGGACGGGGGAGGAGATCAGCGTCAACCCCTACTATCTGCTGCGGTTCCTGGAGAGCAGCAGGCTGAAATACCAATATTCTTAGCTGGTGTAATCCGCCCATCTGTGTTATACTTTATCAGATGACTACGAGACAAAAAACGGAGGAAAAACATGAAGCTCCCATCTGAGTTTGAAGAGAAAATGCAGCGCCTTCTGGGCGATGAATTCCCATCCTATATAGCCTGCTACGACGAACCCCGGTATTACGGGCTCCGGGTCAACACAAAGAAAATATCCGTAGAGGATTTCCGGCGGATCTGCCCCTTTGAGATCCGGCAGGTGCCCTGGATCGAAAACGGCTTTTACTACAACGGGGAGGAGGTGTCTCCGGCACGCCATCCCTACTATTTCGCCGGCCTCTACTACCTCCAGGAGCCAAGCGCCATGACCCCTGCCAGCCGTCTCCCGGTGGAGCCAGGGGACAGAGTACTGGACCTGTGCGCGGCCCCGGGCGGCAAGGCTACGGAGCTGGGGGCCAAGCTCCGGGGAAGGGGCCTTCTGGCGGCCAACGACATCAGCAGCTCCCGGGCCAAGGGGCTCCTAAAGAACATTGAGCTCTTCGGCATCGGAAACGTACTTGTGTCCAGCGAGGAGCCGGGACGCCTGGCGGAATTTTTCCCAGAATTCTTTGACAAGATCCTTATTGACGCCCCCTGCTCCGGGGAGGGGATGTTCCGCAAGGACAAAAAGATGGTAAAGGCGTGGGAGGAGCACGGCCCCGCCTTTTTCTCAAAGATACAGAAGAATATCATCCTGCAGGCAGCCTCCATGCTGCGGGAGGGGGGCATGATGCTCTATTCCACCTGCACCTTTGACCCGTCGGAGAACGAGGAGGTCATTGCCCACCTCTTAAGAGAGAGGCCGGAATTTCACGTCTGCCCCATAGAGCCCTACCAGGGCTTTGCCCCCGGAAGACCGGAGCTGGCAAAAGGGGCGGATCCCTCTCTGGCTGACACGGTTCGCATCTTCCCCCACAGGATGCACGGGGAAGGGCATTTCCTGGCCCTCCTCCAGAAGGGGGAGCAGGCTCCGAAAAAAGGCAGTGAAGGGAAGGAGCCACCCAGACGGAGGAGCAGAAGGCTGCCGGAGGAGCTGGAAAAGTTTTTAGAGAAACTTAAGATAGATTTAAGTCCGGACAGACTGGATATTCACGGCGAAAGGGTTTATTATATGCCAGAAGGGCTTTCCGATATCCGGGGACTTCGCTTCCTGCGGACAGGCCTTCTCCTGGGCGAACTCAAGAAGAACCGCTTCGAGCCCAGCCAGGCTATGGCCATGGCGCTCCGGGCGGAGGAGTTTGACCAGGTTATCAGCCTCCCCTGCAGCGACGAGCGGGTGATCCGCTACCTGAAGGGGGAGACCCTGGATGTGGAAGACAAGACCTCCACAGCGCAGAAGGGCTGGCATCTCTTCTGCGTGGACGGCTATCCGCTTGGATGGGGAAAGCTGTCCGGAGGAACACTCAAGAACAAATATCTGCCAGGCTGGAGATGGCAGTCCCTATGATAAGATTAGATAAATACCTGGCTGACATGGGTGAGGGCACCCGCCAGGAGGTAAAAAAACAGATCCGCAGAGGGGCTGTCACTGTCAACGGCGAGACGGTCCGCTCCCCGGAGCGCAAGGTGAGCGAAGGAGACCAGGTCTGCCTGGACGGAATAGAGGTCGCCTATGCAAAAATGGAGTATTATATGCTCAACAAGCCGGGCGGTGTCGTCTCCGCCACGGAGGACAAAAGGGACAGGACTGTCCTGGACTTGATACAGGATAAGAAGAGAAAGGATCTCTTCCCTGTAGGACGCCTTGACAGGGATACGGAGGGGCTTCTCCTCATCACAAACGACGGGGAGCTGTCCCACCGCCTCCTGTCCCCCAGACGCCATGTGGATAAGACCTACTACGCGGAGGTGGACGGCCGCGCGACAGAGCAGACAAAGAAAGCCTTCCGGGAGGGAGTGGACATCGGGACCAGGGAGGAGCCTCTTGTCACTATGCCCGCCGATCTGGAAATCCTGGAGGCGGGGCGGGACCTGTCCCGTGTGCGCCTCACCATACGGGAGGGCAAGTTCCACCAGGTCAAGAGGATGTTCCACGCGCAGGGCATGGAGGTAGTCTACCTGAAGCGGGAGTCCATGGGGCCACTTAGGCTGGATGAAAGCCTGAAACCGGGAGAGTACCGGCCCCTCACCGAGGAAGAGATCAAGAGGTTGAAAGAAGAATGAAGCAGGGATTTTTACCGATTTCCAGAAAAGAGATGGAGGACAGAGGATGGAGCCAGCCGGATTTCGTCTATGTGTCCGGCGATGCCTATGTGGATCACCCCTCCTTTGGCCATGCCATCATCACCAGACTTTTAGAGTCCCTTGGATATAAAGTGTGTATCCTGCCCCAGCCGGACTGGCGCAGGCGGGAAAGCATCATGGAGTTCGGGGAGCCAAGGCTCGCCTTTCTCGTGTCAGCGGGGAACATGGACTCCATGGTCAACCACTACACAGTGGCAAAAAAGAGGCGCCGCACGGACGCCTTTTCACCTGGCGGTGTCATGGGAAAGCGTCCTGATTACGCCGTGGTTGTATACTGCAATCTGATCCGTCAGGTGTACAAGCATACCCCCATTATCGCGGGGGGCATTGAGGCCAGCCTGCGCCGTCTGGCCCACTACGACTACTGGTCCGACACGCTGAAGCGATCCATCCTTCTGGACTCCGGAGCGGACCTCATCTCCTACGGGATGGGAGAGCGGTCCATCGCCGCTGTGGCGGAGGCGCTGGACGCAGGGCTTTCCATCCGGGATATCACCTATATTGACGGGACTGTCTGCAAGGTGCGGGATCTTTCCAGTGTCTACGACCCGGTGATTCTTCCGTCCTACGAGGCGCTGAAGGAGGACCGGCTGAATTATGCCAGAAGCTTCTACACCCAGTACTGCAACACGGATCCCTTCTCCGGCAGGAGGCTGGTGGAGCCCTACTCGGACCACTGCTTTGTGGTCCAAAACCCGCCTGCAAAGCCCCTGACTCAGGAGGAGATGGATCAGGTGTACAGCTATCCCTACATGCGCACCTGGCACCCCGCCTACGATGAGGCGGGCGGTATCCCGGCCATCCAGGAGGTAAAGTTCTCCCTGGTCAGCAACAGGGGATGCTTCGGGGGCTGCAGCTTCTGCGCCCTGACCTTTCACCAGGGCCGCATCCTCCAGACGAGAAGCCATAAATCCCTTCTGACAGAGGCAAAGGGGATGACGGAGGATCCGGATTTCAAAGGGTACATTCACGACGTGGGCGGGCCCACTGCCAATTTCCGGCAGCCCTCCTGCAAAAAGCAGCTCACAAAGGGCGTATGCAGCAAAAAGCAGTGTCTCTTTCCAGAACCCTGCAAAAACCTGGAGGTGAGCCATAAGGACTACGTAAAATTATTACGGAAACTGAGAGAGGTGCCCGGTGTGAAGAAGGTGTTTATCCGCTCCGGCATCCGGTTCGACTATGTGATGGCCGACAGGGACGACACCTTCCTCCGGGAGCTGTGCCAGTACCATGTGAGCGGACAGCTCAAGGTGGCCCCGGAGCATATTGCGGACCCGGTCCTTGATAGGATGGGGAAGCCAAAGAACAGCGTGTACCAGTCCTTTGTAAAGAAATACGAAAGCATCAACCGACAGATCGGGAAAAAGCAGTACCTGGTTCCCTATCTGATGTCCTCCCACCCGGGCTCCACCCTGAAGGAGGCCATCGCTCTTTCCGAGTACCTGCGGGATCTGGGAGTTATGCCGGAGCAGGTCCAGGATTTCTATCCCACCCCCTCCACCATCTCCACCTGCATGTACTACACAGGTGTGGATCCGAGGGACATGGGGCCGGTCTACGTGCCGAAAAATCCGCATGAGAAGGCCATGCAGCGGGCCCTTATCCAGTTCCGGGATCCGCGGAACTATGATCTGGTTCTGGAGGCTCTGAAAAAAGCGGGGCGGATGGATCTGGTGGGATTTGATAAGAAATGTCTGATCCGTCCAAGAAGACCAAAGGATAAGGAAGAGGGCGCGGGCAGACGCATAAAGCAGTACGCTCCGGCCGGCCAGGGGGAGAGAAAGGCCGGAAAGAGGGGAAAGAAAAAGACGATCCGCAATATACATAGAAAGAAAACCATATAGATAAGTATAGATAATTGATAAAGAAGGGATTTATATGAAAACAGCAATCGTGACAGGCGCCTCCTCTGGTCTTGGAAGAGAGTTCGCCAGACAGATACCGAAGTTTTACCGCAGCCTTGATGAGATATGGCTCATTGCCCGCAGCAGCGACAAGCTGGAGCAGCTGAAGGAGGAGCTGACAAAGGAGACCGGCATCTACTGCCGCATCTACGACAGCGACCTCACAAGAGACTATGTCTTCTATCACCTGCAGCGGGACCTGGAGGCCCTCAGGCCGGACATTCGGATGCTCGTCAATGGAGCCGGCGTCGGGTGCAACGCTCTGGTATCCCAGTCAAGCCCGGAGACCCTGACCGGGATGATCCAGCTGAACTGCACGGCCCTGACCCACCTGACCAGCCTGTGCCTGCCCTACATGAACCGGGGAAGCCGCATCGTCAATCTGGCCTCCGCGGCTGCCTTCGCGCCCCAGCCCGGATCTGCGGTCTACGGCGCCACGAAGGCCTACGTGCTCAGCTTCAGCAGGGCCCTTGGCCAGGAGCTGGCTGACAGGAGGATCTTTGTCACCGCCGTCTGCCCGGGGCCTGTGGAGACGGACTTTTTCCGCACCGCCGGAGAGCCGGCAGGGAAGACCAGGCAAAAGCTCATGGCCCAGCCCGGGAAAGTGGTGCGAAAGGCTCTGTCGGACGTGCGCAGGCGCCGCAGCGTCTCTGTATACGGCGCGGCCATGAAGGGGGCCAGGACGGCCGCCAAGATTGCGCCGGACAGACTGACGGACTGGTTTATGAACAAAATGAATACAAGGAGTCTGACTTAAGATGAAGATAGAAAAAGGAACACCTGGCTATCTGAACGCCAGAAAAATACGGCTTTTGCTGCTCACTCTCCTGGAGTTTGCCATTGTGATCGCCCTCCTGGTGCTGGGGTACATGCAGACCGGCACCAGGCTGAACCTGCTCACCGTAGTGGCCATCGTGGGCTGTCTGCCGGCCTGCAAGGTGCTGGTGGGACTCATCACCCTGCTGCCCTACAGGACTGCTGACCAGGACAAGGCGGCCGAGATCCGGGAAAAGGCGCCCCTTCTCACCACAGCCTTCGACCTGGTCATCACAAGCCGGGAGAAGATCATGCCCGTGGAGGCGGTGGTCATCTCCGGAAATACTGTCTGCGGCTACGCCCCCAACAGGAAGACTGTCCCCGAGGAGGCCGCAAAACACATCAGGAATATTCTGGAGGAGAACCGCCTGAACAAGATCACTGTAAAGATCTTTTCCGATTACAAGCCCTTTCTCACAAGGGCGGAGGGGCTGAACAGCATCGCCCAGGTAGAGCACAGCGAACACAGCAAGAAAGAGAAGCGGATCCGCCAGATCCTTCTCAACATTTCCATGTAGGGAAAATATATAGGGAAAAGAAACTATGAGGGAATTACAGATAGCAGAGAATGAAGCCGGGCAGCGCCTGGACAAATTTCTCGCCAAATACATGAAAAAAGCCCCCAAAAGCTTTTTCTACAAGATGCTCCGCAAAAAGAACATTGTCCTCAACGGAAAGAAGGCCTCCGGCAGTGAAAAGCTGGCCCAGGGAGACGTGGTGCGGCTCTTCCTGTCTGAGGAGACCATCGACGGCTTCTCGGACACAGCAAAAAATGCCGGGAAGGTTCCTGGGAAAGCTGCCGGGAAAGCCGGTGAGGAAAGGAGCCCCTTCCGCCTGACAGGCAGTGACATCGTCTACGAGGACGACCACGTCCTCCTTTTAAACAAGCCCGCCGGCATCCTGTCCCAGAGGGCAGACAACCGGGAGCTGTCCATGACCGAGTATGTCATCCGCTACCTGCTGGAGACGGGGCAGCTCACAGAGGAGGAGCTGCGCACCTTCCGGCCCTCTGTGTGCAACCGTCTGGACAGGAACACAAGCGGCCTCATCGCCGCAGGGAAGAGCCTTGCCGGGCTCCAGGAGCTGAGCCGCCTCTTCAAGGACAGGAGCCTGAAAAAGTACTATCTGTGCCTTGTCAGGGGCAGAGTGGAGGAATCCCAGCGGATACGGGGCTGGCTGCAAAAGGACAGACGGACAAACCGGGTCACTGTCCACCAAAGAAAGAACGCCCCGGAGGATCTGTTCATCGAGACAGAGTACCGGCCGGTATCCATCATAAGAGACGCCACCCTTCTGGAGGTGCATCTGATAACCGGCCGCACCCATCAGATCAGGGCCCACCTGGCGGGGACGGGGCATCCCATCATCGGGGATTACAAGTACGGGGACAGGAGGGTAAACGACCGCTTCAAAAAGGCCTACGGCCTGAAAAGCCAGCTTCTCCACGCCCACCGCATGGTCTTTCCTGAGATAGCGGGCCCCCTTGCCCATCTTTCAGGAAAAGCCTTTGAGGCGCCTCTCCCGGATCTCTTTTCCAGGATACTGAAGGAGGAGAAATAGCAATGGCCACATGGAATACAAGAGGACTGAGGGGATCAGAGCTGGAGGATATCATCAACAGGACTAACGAGCGGTACGCGGAAAAAAATATCGCCCTGATCCAGAAGATCCCCACCCCCATCACACCGGTCCGGATGGACAAGGAGCACCGACAGATCACCCTGGCCTATTTCGAGCAGCGCAGCACAGTGGACTATATCGGCGTTGTCCAGGGAATTCCGGTATGCTTTGACGCAAAGGAGTGCGCGGAGGGCACCTTCCCCATCCAGAATATTCACGAGCACCAGGCCGTATTTATGGAAAAATTTGAACGGCAGGGCGGGGTGGCTTTCCTTCTCATCTACTTCAGCGGTGAGCACAGGGCCTACTACATGCGGTTTGAAGAGCTCCTGAAGTTCTGGAACCGCTCCCGCCAGGGAGGACGCAAGAGCTTCCGCATGGACGAGCTGGATCCCCGCTTTTTTCTGGATATGAAGGCAAAGGTCTATCTGCCCTATCTGGATCTTATGAACCTGGATCTGTCCATGAGGGACAAACTTGACAATACATAAAAAAGTGCGTATAATTGCAAAAGAGTTTTAACGTTTTAGCACGGTAAAGTGCGAGGAGGATTTTCATGAAACAGTTACTACATACACCGGAGGGAGTCCGTGATATATACAACGTGGAGTGCGGCAAAAAGCTTTCCCTGGAGAGCCGTCTGCACAAGGTGCTGCAGCTCTACGGCTATCACGACATCCAGACACCTACTTTCGAGTATTTTGATGTCTTCCGCAAAGAGATCGGCACCACCCCCTCAAAGGAGCTTTACAAGTTCTTTGACAAGGAGGGCAATACCCTTGTGCTCAGGCCGGACATCACCCCCTCCATCGCGAGAGCGGCGGCCACCCTCTTCGGGGAGGAGGAGCTTCCCATCCGTCTCTGCTACACAGGGAACACATTTGTCAATCATTCCAGCTACCAGGGCAGGATGCGGGAGAATACTCAGATGGGCGCGGAGCTGATCGGCGTGGACACGGTGGAGGCCGACGCTGAGATGCTGGCCATGGTAGTGGACTGTCTGTCCTCCATCGGGCTGCGTGAGTTTCAGGTCAGCGTGGGAAACGTGGATTTCTTCCAGAGCCTGATCGAGGATGCCTCCCTGGATTCGGAAGCCGAGATGCGGGTGCGGGAGCTTATAGGTAACAGGAACTACTTCGGCGTGGAGGAGTATCTGGACAGCATCCAGGTGAGAAGGAGCGCAAAGGAGGCCCTCTCCGGACTGGGTGACCTGTTCGGAGGCGTGGAGGTGCTGGCCCAGGCCCGGAACATCGCCCCCAACTCCAAGGCTATCATGGCCCTGCGCCGCCTGGAGCAGATCTACGACATTCTGAAGATATACGGGGCTGAGAAGTACATCAGCTTTGACCTGAGCATGAGCGGAACCTACGGCTACTACACAGGCATCATTTTCCGCGGATACACCTTCGGAACAGGGGACGCCATCGTAAAGGGCGGCCGGTACGACCATCTTCTGGAGAAATTCGGCAAGGAGTCCCCCTCCATCGGTTTCGCCCTGGTCATCGATGAGCTGATGAAGGCTCTCACAAGACAGCACGTGCGGATCACCTACTCCCGCAAAAACACCCTCATCCTCTATGACAAGGGGATGGAGAAGTCTGCTATCGAGCTGGCCAAGGAATTCCGGGACAAATTCAAGAACACGGAGCTTCTGCGCAAGGAGACGGGGAAGACGCTGGACGACTACAAGAGGTACGGAAAAGAATACTATGCCGGAAGCCTGATCTACATTCAGGCGGACAGACAGATCTTAATGATCAACCTTGTCACAGGGGAGGAGAAGGTTGTAGGCAGTAAGGAACAGGAGCAGTAATTATGAGATATCTGACATTTGCCCTGGGAAAGGGCAGACTTGCAAAACATACACTGGAGCTTTTTGAGAAGATCGGCATCACCTGTGAGGAGATGAAGGACGAGAAGTCCAGAAAGCTCATTTTCACAAACGAGGATCTGAAACTCCGGTTTTTCCTTTCAAAGGGCCCTGACGTGCCCACCTATGTGGAATACGGGGCGGCGGACATCGGGATCGTCGGCAGGGATACCATCCTGGAGGAGGGGCGAAAGGTCCACGAGGTCATGGATCTGGGCTACGGCGCCTGCCGCATGTGTGTCTGCGGGCCCAAGAAGGCGGCTCCTCTGCTGGAGCACCACGAGCTCATCCGGGTGGCCACAAAATACCCCAATATCGCTAAGGACTATTTCTACAACACAAAGCATCAGACCGTGGAGATCATCAAGCTTAACGGCTCCATCGAGCTGGCCCCCATTGTGGGCCTTTCTGAGGTCATCGTGGACATCGTGGAGACCGGTTCCACCCTGCGGGAAAACGGCCTGACCGTGCTGGAGGAGGTGTGCCCCATCTCTGCCAGAATGATCGTAAATCCGGTCAGCATGCGGATGGAGAGCGACAGGATCAGAGATCTCATCACCCGCCTGCGAACCGTGATTTAGCGGACCGCGATTGAAAGAGTAAGCGAGAGCGTGACTGAAAGACAGATTGGAAGGAAGGATTGTGAACATGAGGATACAGAAGCTGGACAGACATACAAGGAGAAACCTGCTGGAGGACCTTCTGAAGAGAAGTCCCAACCAGTACGGCAGCTACGAGGAGGGTGTGACCCGCATCCTGGAGGATGTGAAGTCAAAGGGCGATGAGGCTCTGTTCGAGTACACCGCGAAATTTGACCACGCTGACATCAATGAGCAGAATATCCGGGTGACGGAGGAAGAGATCCGGGAGGCCTACGAGCTGGCCGGGGAGGAGCTCATCTCCATTATCCGGAAGGCTCTCGTTAATATACGCAGCTATCACGAGAAGCAGCGGCAGTACAGCTGGTTTGACAGCAAGCCGGACGGCACCATCCTTGGCCAGAAGGTGACAGCCCTGCAGAGGGTGGGAGTCTACGTGCCCGGCGGAAAGGCCGCCTATCCCTCCTCCGTGCTGATGAACATCGTGCCCGCAAAGGTGGCGGGAGTGGAGGAGATCGTCATGGTGACTCCCCCCGGGAAGGACGGAAAGGTAAATCCCAACACTCTGGTGGCTGCCAACGAGGCGGGGGCGGACGTGATCTACAAGGTGGGAGGAGCCCAGGCTGTAGGCGCACTGGCCTACGGCACCGGATGTATCCCCAAGGTGGACAAGATCGTGGGGCCGGGCAACATCTACGTGGCCCTGGCCAAGAAGGCTGTCTACGGGTATGTCAGCATTGACGCCATCGCAGGTCCCAGCGAGATCCTAGTCATCGCTGACGACAGCGCCAATCCCAGGTATGTGGCAGCGGATCTTTTGTCCCAGGCCGAGCATGACGAGCTGGCGAGCGCCATCCTTGTCACCACCAGCGAGGAGCTGGCACGGCGGGTGTCTGAGGAGGTGGACGAATTTCTCGGGGTGCTCTCCAGAAGCGAGATCATCCGGAAATCACTGGACAACTACGGCTACATCCTTGTGGCAGAGAGCATGGATGAGGCCATCGACATTGCCAATGAAATTGCCTCAGAGCACCTGGAGATCCAGACAAGGAACCCCTACGATGTGATGACAAAGATCCGCAACGCGGGCGCCATTTTCATCGGAGAGTATGCCAGCGAGCCCCTGGGCGACTATTTCGCGGGCCCCAACCACGTGCTCCCCACCAACGGCACGGCCCGGTTTTTCTCTCCCCTGTCAGTGGATGATTTCATCAAGAAATCCAGCATCATCGGCTATTCAAGGGAGGCCCTTGAGAAGATACACACGGACATTGAGGCCTTTGCCCAGGCGGAGCACCTGACGGCACATGCCAATTCCATCAAAGTCCGCTTTGAGGACAAGGAGGCGTAATACAGATATGGACAGAAAAGCGACGATCAGAAGAACCACAAAGGAGACAGACATAGAGGTCACCATCTGCCTGGACGGAACCGGAAAGACGGACATAGAGACCGGCATCGGCTTCTTTGACCACATGCTGAACGGATTTGCCCGCCACGGGCTCTTTGACCTGACCGTGAGGGCCGCGGGAGACCTGGATGTGGACTGCCACCACACGGTGGAGGACACCGGCATTGTCCTCGGCAGCGCCATCCTGGAGGCCCTGGGAGGAAAGGAAGGGATCAAGAGATACGGCAATTTCCTGCTCCCCATGGACGAGACCCTCATTCTGTGCGCCATCGACCTGTCCGGCCGCCCGTATTTTAACTATGATGCCCCGTTTACGGCAGAGCGGATCGGAGATCTGGACACAGAGATGGTGCGGGAATTTTTCTATGCCATCTCCTACAGCGCAAAGATGAACCTGCACCTGAAGGTGCTGGACGGCATAAACAACCACCATATCGCCGAGGCCCTCTTCAAGGGCTTTGGCAAGGCCCTGGATATGGCTGTATCCATGGAACCCCGCATCGAGGGAGCCTGGACCACAAAGGGTACTTTATAGGAAAGGAAAAGGGGAAGAGAAATGAGTTATAAAAGACTGATACCCTGTATCTTTATCGACTCCGGCAAGGCGGTTCGCTGGTTCGACGACCATACGGTAGTGAGCGACGATGTCATTTCCCTTGCCAGATATTACAGTGAGCACGGAGCGGACGAGCTCCTTGTATTTGACCTGTCAGACTCTGATGAGGACCACGACGAGGCCATTGACCTCATGAAGAAAATTAACCGCGTCATCCACATTCCCATGGTGGCGGGCGGAAATGTAAAGCGGCAGGAGGACATCAAAAAGATCCTCTACGCAGGCGCCAAGAGAGCCATGCTGAACTTCTCTAAAGCAGACAACCAGAAGCTTATAGAGGACGTGTCCAAGCGCTTCGGCAAGGAGAAGATCGCTGTCTCGCTGAACGACTTTGACGCCCTCTTCAAGCACCAGCACCTCATCAACGAGTACGCCAGCGAGCTTGTTTTCATGCATCGTCTGGATCTGAACTCTGTGATCAACGTGACGGATATCCCCTGCGTGGTGCTGACAGACACCATGGAGGAAAAAGAGCTCTTCAAGATTCTGAAGTGCTCCGGCGTGCGGGGGCTTTCCGGCAAGTATGTGAGCCAGACGGACATGAATTTCGATGACTTCAAGAAGAAATGCGAGGAAGAGCAGATCCAGATGACTTCCTTTGAGAGTATGATGGATTTCTCTGAGTTTAAGACAGACGACAAAGGACTGATCCCGGTCATCGTGCAGCACTACAAGACCCAGGAGGTGCTGATGCTGGCCTACATGAATGAGGAGGCCTTTGACCAGACCATCAAGACCGGGCGGATGACCTACTACAGCAGAAGCCGCCAGTGCCTCTGGGTGAAGGGGGAGACGAGCGGACACTTCCAGTACGTCCACTCCCTGACCATCGACTGCGACAAGGACACCCTCCTGGCCAAGGTAGACCAGGTGGGAGCGGCCTGCCACACCGGCAATCCGACCTGCTTCTTCCAGCCACTGGTGGGATCGGACTACGACGAGACCAATCCGCTTCAGGTGTTTGAGAGCGTCTACAATACCATTGTGGACAGAAGGGACCACCCCAAGGAGGGATCCTACACAAACTACCTCTTTGAGAAGGGAATCGACAAGATCCTCAAGAAGGTGGGAGAGGAGGCCACAGAGATCATCATCGCGGCCAAGAACCCCAACCCGGAGGAGGTCAAGTACGAGATGGCGGATTTCCTCTACCACGCCATGGTGCTCATGGTGGAGAGGGGCGTCAGCTGGGAGGACATTGTCAAAGAGCTGGCGGACAGATAGGAAGACAGGTAATCTAAAGACAGATAATTTAAAAATCCTCATGGAGCTCCATGAGGATTTTCTTTGACCTTATTTTTCGTTTTCGTTCAGTGGAGGCACCTGGATGGGCGCGGCCTTCTCCTTGGCCTGCCCGATGTGCTCCAGCAGTCTGTCCAGCTTTTCCTCCATGCTCTCCATCTCCTCCTTGCCCACATTGTAATTGAGGAAGAGATTTTCAAGAGCCTCCGCAAATTCAGCTCCCTTTTTTGAAATCTCAATAAACTTGTCAAAATTGCGGCTGTGCTCCGCGTTGCGGAACTTGGACAGATCCTTTTCAATAAATTCGGCGATCTGTGCCGTGTTGGCATATTTGCCCTGAACCATGGCATAGGGGCGCATCCTCTGAAGGAAATACTTGTCTCCCCGGGTAATATTGAACACGTAGGACACAAGAAGTCCGCCCTCCAGCTTAAAGTCAACAATGTACATATTGCTGTTTACAAATGTGATATTCGAGGCGCCCATCTGTCTGAGCTGCCAGTCGATAATATCTCCGCTCACTGTGTTTCTGTTCATAAAAGCCTCTCCTTCCTTTTCTCCGCCGGGCGCCTACGCAAAACGGAGCAGCAGGTAGACCATGCTGATCAAGATTGAGATAAGCATCAGCGGAAATCCTATTTTCGTGTACTGCATGAAGGTGATCGGATAGCCGTTCTTTGAGCTGACTCCTGCCAGTACCACATTGGCGCTGGCTCCGATCAGCGTGCCGTTTCCTCCCAGGCATGCGCCCAGGGAGAGAGCCCACCACAGGGGAGCCACATCCACACCGCTGCTCTCCATTGTGAGGATCAGCGGAATGAGAGTCGCCACAAAAGGAATGTTGTCCAGGAAGGACGAGATGATGGCGGACACCCACAGGATAACGATAATGCCCAGCGCCTCGTTGTTTCCGATAAATCCGACCATTACCTCAGCCATGGAGGAGATGACACCGGATTTCTGCAGTCCTCCAACAACGACAAAGAGCCCGATAAAGAAGAGGATCGTGGACCACTCCACGCCAAGGATGATCTCCTCCGCATCCTGCTTTCCAAAGATGAGCATAAAGCCAGCGGCAAACATCGCGACTGTGGCCGACTCTACCTGGAGCTGTGAATGGAACACAAATCCGATCACTACCACTATAGTCATTATAACACTTTTTATGAGAAGTGGCTTATCTTTAATGGAGCGGTCCTCATCCAGCTCCATGACCTTCTGCATGTTCTCCTTGACTACGCTGATCCGGCTTCTGTACATGAAATAGTAGATCACCACAGTCACGGCCATGATGATGACGATTACGCTTCCGGTGTTGATCACGAAATCCACAAAGCTCAGTCCCGCAGCGCTTCCGATCATAATATTGGGCGGGTCACCGATCAGCGTGGCTGTACCGCCGATATTGGACGCCATGATCTGGGAAAGAAGATAGGGGATGGGGTTGACCTCCAGCATCTGCGTGATGGCAATTGTCATGGGCCCGATCAGGAGCACGGTGGTCACGTTGTCCAGAAAGGCGGACAGCAGCGCCGTGATGACGGCAAATACAACCATGATAGCCATGGGTCTTCCTTTTGTGAGCTTCGCCGCCTTGATGGCGACATACTCAAACAGACCGGAATTCTTGACAACCGCCACAAAGAGCATCATACCCACCAGTACGCCGATCGTGTTGATATCCACGTAGGACGTGGCCTCCTCGATGGACAGCACGTGGAAGAGAAGAAGGATGACAGCTCCGGCCATTGCGGCCACGGAGCGGTGCACTTTTTCAGATATGATCGCAGCCATGACGAGAAGAAAGACAAGGACTGAGATCACTGCCTCTGTATTCATCTTTTGTTACCTCCTAGTTAATGTTCAGATGGTATTGTACTCTTATTTTTCTGTTTTGTAAATATAAGTTACGCACAATTTTCTTCGTTGTCAAACATTTAACAAAATTGTTTTTAAATTATCATTTTTGTGTTTCGTCCTTGCATTTTTCAGACATAGTGATATAATAATAGACATGGAAGCATAGCTCAGCTGGGATGAGCGTTCGCCTCACACGCGAGAGGTCATGGGTTCGAGCCCCATTGCTTCCATTTATTTTTTCTTAAAATTCTTTTTCCCCTTTATTAGTATTAGTTTTTATTGAGTCTCAGTTGGCTTTGTTTTTGCCCAAATTTCCCAGTTTCTTCCGAAAATATATTTATAATAGGAACCACAGGCCACATTCAACTGACCGAAGCATATACAAGAGGCAATTTTTGCCGCAGCATTGTATTTTGTGTAATTAGTGTGTATAATTAATTATAAGGAGGATGTATACTTTTTGAAAAGGCGTGATTTGATCAAAAAACTAGAAGACGGTGGATTTGTCTTCGAACGCCATGGTAGCAGTCATGATGTTTATACTAGAGGAGATGAACAGGAAACTGTTCCACGACACAATGAAATTGATGAGCGATTGGCCAGAGCGATATTGAGAAGAAGAGGGCTTTTATAAGTTTTAGGATTGCCAGAAGGAGGAGATTATATGAAAGCCGTTTACCCAGTTTTATTCACTAAAACAGAAAATAATATTCTAATCGAAGTCCCTGATTTTGATATTTTAACTGAAGGGGAAAATATGAGCAATGCAATTGAAATGGCAAGAGACGCAATTGAAGTAAAATGCGTATCGCTGGAAGATGCAAATAAACCTATTCCTAAACCATCTGCATTAGAAGGGCTTAATGCAAATGATGGAGTTTTTGCTGGCGAGGGTAATACTGTCATTTCTTTGGTAGACATTGACTCTGGTGAGTACAGAAGAAAAATAGACACAAAAACGGTTAGGAGAAATGTTGCTTTACCCAGTTGGCTGAACTATGAGGCTGAACATGCAGGCATCAATGTCTCAAGAGTCCTTCAGGAGGCACTAATATCAACTCTTGGGCTTAAAACACCGAATTATTAATCCGCAAAAGACCAGAAGATAGTATATTTCTTCCGGTCTTTTGTTAATTAAAAAGTAAAATAATTCTTCTAAGTCTCTTTTCATCAATTTCCTTTTAATCGCATAGAGATATAATAATCCTTTAGAATATAAAGGGAGGAAGAGCAGATGGACAGAACAGACACAGAAAAAAGAAGGCGGGCGCTCCTCGCCCAGACAAGGAGTCTGTACAGTGAGAAAAGCTTCTCCCCGGCTGTCCACCCGAGGTACAGGAACGCCTACAACAGCCTCTACGGGGACGGTGAGGACAGGGAGAGCTCCGGCCTCTTCGGCCTGCGGGTCATACTCTGCTGTCTTCTCTTTATCGGCTTTGTCATGATGGACAATTACGATATCACAGTGGCGGATGTCAGCAGCAGCCAGATCACAGAGGCTGTGGAGGAGGGGGTGGATGTCCGGACTGTGTGGCAGGAAATCCAGAGCCTCACCGGCCAGGAGGAAGCTCCCTGACATTTATAAATATAAAAAGAAAAGCCAGCGTTATTCACAGCGCAGGAAAGATCGGACGGGAATATCCATCATGGCATATGATCGTCCGGTCTTTGTATGTCCAGCCCTCCTGTGCAGGCCTTTTCCCATCTTTACATTGATTTTCCCATCCAGAGTTTGTATAATGTAAAAATGTATGAATATGCGTTTGTTCAATTAATTCAAAATAAAGGTGGATTTTATGCGTAAACTGGCGTTAAGTGATGAAATATTACTAAAAGTCGAGAAGCCTGCCCGCTACATCGGCGGAGAGGTGAACTCGGTGATGAAAGACAGGGACAAGGTGGATATCCGTTTTGCCATGTGCTTTCCCGATGTGTACGAGATCGGGATGTCCCACCTGGGCATCCAGATCCTCTACGACATGTTCAACCGGATGGAGGATGTGTGGTGCGAGAGGGTGTACTCCCCGTGGACAGATCTGGACCGGATCATGAGAGAGGAGCACATTCCCCTCTTTGCCCTGGAGTCCCAGGATCCCATAAAGGACTTTGATTTTCTGGGCATCACCATCCAGTATGAGATGTGCTACACAAACATCCTGCAGGTGCTGGATCTCTCCGGCATCCCCCTTCTGGCTGCCCAGAGGGATGAGGACTGTCCCATTGTCATAGGGGGCGGCCCCTGCGCCTACAATCCGGAGCCGCTGGCGGACTTTTTCGACCTCTTCTATATCGGGGAGGGGGAGACGGTCTACCGGAAGCTTCTGGATGTCTATAAGGAAAACAAAAGTTCCGGCGGAAGCCGCAGGGATTTTCTCCTCAAAGCGGCCCGGATCGAGGGGATTTATGTCCCCATGTTCTACCACACAGAATACAGGGAGGACGGCACCATTGCCTCCTTTGAGCCTACGGAGCCGGGAGTGCCCGCTGTGGTCAAGAAGCAGGTAGTCATGGACATGGCGCAGACCACCTACCCGGAGCGCCCTATTGTCCCCTTTATCAAGGTGACACAGGACCGGGTGGTACTGGAGATCCAGAGAGGATGCATCCGGGGCTGCCGCTTCTGCCAGGCCGGCATGCTGTACCGGCCCACCAGGGAGCGGGACGTGGAGACCCTGAAGGAGTACGCCCGCCGCATGCTGGAAAGCACCGGGCACGAGGAGATTTCCCTGAGCTCCCTAAGCTCCAGCGACTACAGCAAGCTGGAGGAGCTGGTCAGTTTCCTCATCGACGAATGCAACGAGAGGGGAATCAACATCTCCCTTCCCTCTCTGCGCATTGACGCCTTCTCCCTGGACGTTATGAGCAAGGTCCAGGATGTGAAGAAGAGCAGCCTGACCTTTGCCCCTGAGGCTGGCTCCCAGCGGATGCGGGACGTGATCAACAAGGGACTGACAGAGGAGGACATCCTGACCGGAGCAGGACAGGCCTTTGAGGGCGGCTGGAACAAGGTCAAGCTCTACTTCATGCTGGGACTTCCCACGGAGACGAGGGAGGACATGGAGGCCATCGCCGTTCTGGCGGACAAGGTGGCCCGGCGGTACTACGAGATCCCCAAGGATCAGCGGAATGGAAAATGCCAGATCACGGCCAGCTCCTCCTTCTTTATCCCCAAGCCCTTCACCCCCTTCCAGTGGGCCCGGATGTATAGCAACGAAGAGTATATCGCAAGGGCTGCCATTGTCAAGCACGCCTTCCAGGATCAGCTGAACCGCAAGAGCCTGAAGTACAACTGGCACGATGCGGAGGTCACTGTCCTGGAGGGGATACTGGCGCGGGGAGACCGGAGAGTGGGCAGGGCTGTCCTTGAGGCCTATAGGTCTGGCTGCATCTACGACGCCTGGACAGAGAATTTCCACTACGAGAAATGGCTGGAGGCCTTTGAGAAGACCGGCATTGACCTGGCCTTCTACAACGAGCGTGAGAGAGGGGCGGATGAGATCTTCCCCTGGGACTTTATCGACATCGGTGTGACAAAGCAGTTTCTCCGCCGAGAGTGGGAGAGAGCCATGAGAGGGGAAGTCACGCCAAACTGCCGACAGCAGTGTTCCGGCTGCGGCGTGGCCAGATGGAAAGGAGGTGTCTGCGTTGAAGGTAAGAATTAAATTCCGCAAATACGGCATCCTGCGGTTTATCGGGCATCTGGACGTGATGCGGTGCTTTCAGAAGGCTATGAGAAGGGCAGACATCCCCATCGCCTTTACCGGGGGATACAGCCCCCACATGATCATGTCCTTTGCCCAGCCTCTGGGCATCGGCCTCACCAGCGACGGAGAGTACATGGACATCGAGCTGAGAGAGCCGGTTCCCTCCTCCCGGGCTGTCCAGGCGCTGAACGCCGTCATGCCGGAGGGGCTTGAGGTGGTCAGCTTTCGGCAGATCAGCGATGAGAAAAAGGCCAGCGGCATGACCATCGTCTCAGCGGCAGACTACCTTGTGACGGTCAAAGACGGGGCCGCGGCTCCCTCTGCCAGCCCCTTCCGGGCGGACAAACTTGAGGCCTTCCTCGCGCAGCCCTCTATCCCTGTCCTGAAGAAGACAAAGAGGAGTGAGAAGGAGCTGGATATACGCCCTCTGATCTACGGTGCAGCAGTGAAAAAGGAGGGCCTGTTCCTTAGACTGGCTGCCGGAAGCGCCGACAACCTGAAGCCGGAGCTTGTGACGGGCGCCTTTTACCGCTGGGCACAGGAGGAGCCTGCGCCCCTTCATTTTCACCGCCTGGAGCTCTACGCCGGAAGCCCGCAGGAGCTTAAGGCACTGGAGGAGCTGGGGCAGGACATCAAGTAAAACGTTGCCAAGCACTCTTTTTGGGTGGTATGATAGAACAGGAAATGAAGGAGTAAGACATGAGCAAAAAAGAACTGAAGACAAACGCCATGAGAATTCTCGACAGAGCCGGCATCCCCTACACGTATCAGACCTACGAGTGCGGGGAGTTTACGGACGGGGTACACGTGGCGGACCAGCTGGGCCTGCCCCACGAGCGGGTCTACAAGACTCTGGTGACTGTGGGAAGGACAGGAGCCCATTACGTGTTCGTCATCCCCATTGCAGAGGAGATCGATTTCAAGAAGGCCGCAAAGGCTGTGGGGGAGAAATCCGTGGAGATGCTCCATTTAAAGGATCTGACAAAGGTGACCGGGTATGTCCGGGGAGGCTGTACCTCCATCGGCATGAAAAAGCAGTTCCCCACCGTGATCCAGGCGGACGCGGAAGAGCTGGACTACATCTATATAAGCGGCGGGAAGCTGGGCATGCAGCTTCAGCTTTCCCCCCAGGATCTGAAAAAAGTGACTGGCGCCTCCTTCGCTGACGTCACGGCAAAGGAGAATACAAAATGAGAGACAGACTGGCTTTTATGGAGGAGGACACAGAGGCGGTCATCTTTGACCTGGGCAATGTGCTTCTCGGATACGACTGGCGTCCCTACCTTGCGTCCCTCGGGTACGATGAGAGGACGAGCGAGATACTGGCAGACGCCGTTTTCCGCAGCGAGGACTGGGAGAGAGGAGACAGGGGCGGCATCACATCCCGGGAGTGGGAGCAGCTCTTTATAGAGAACGCTCCGGCCTACGAGGAGCAGATCCGCCAGGTGTACAGCGGGATAGAGCACACCATCTTTCCCCTTCCCTACACGGAGAGGCTGGTTCGCTTCCTGAAAAAGGAGGGGCTGAAGCTCTACTACCTGTCCAACTATTCTGAGCATCTGTATCAGAAGACAAAGCAGTGCATGGGCTTTCTGGAGGAATTTGACGGAGGGCTCTTCTCCTACGAGGTGCTCTGCATCAAGCCGGAGGAGAGGATCTACCGCCTGCTTCTGGAAAAATACGGCATCGACCCGAAGAGGGCCGTCTTCTTTGACGACAGACAGGTCAACACAGAGGCCGCATCCCGCCTTGGAATAAAGGGCGTGGTCTTCCAGCCGGACATGGCCTACCACATACTGGACGTGTAGCAGGACAGAGCCATTCAATATATCTACACCGGACTTTGAGTATTCCGGGCAAAAACACAAGACGATTACGGAGGATTGACAGATGAAAAAAGTAGTAAAATTCGGCGGCAGCTCTCTGGCAAGTGCAGCCCAGTTCAAAAAGGCAGGCCACATCATACGCCAGGACGAGTCCCGCAGATATGTGGTCCCGTCAGCACCGGGAAAACGCCACCCCCAGGACACCAAGGTGACAGACATGCTCTACAGCTGCTATCTTCTCGCCCTGCGCGAGGAGGACGAGGAGGAGCAGTTTGAGAAGATGATCCTGGACATCAAGGCCAGATACGATGAGATCATACGGGGGCTGGACCTGACACTGGATCTCACAGAGGAATTCCAGGTCATCCGGGAGAATTTCAGCCGCAAGATCGGCCGGGACTACGCGGCATCCAGGGGCGAGTACCTGAACGGTATCGTCATGGCGGAGTACCTGGGCTACACCTTCATCGACGCGGCGGACGTGATCTTCTTCCAGGAGTCCGGAGCCTTTGACGCAAAGAAGACGAACCAGGTTCTCGCCGAGAGGCTGGCGGACTGTGAGAGGGCGGTGATCCCCGGGTTTTACGGCTCCCTTCCTGACGGGAGGATCAAGACCTTCTCAAGGGGCGGCTCCGACATCACCGGCTCCATCGTGGCAAAGGCGGTGCACGCTGACATGTACGAGAACTGGACGGACGTGTCCGGCTTCCTGGTGGCAGATCCCCGCGTAGTCAAAAATCCGAAGGCTATCGATGTCATTACATACAGGGAGCTGCGGGAGCTGTCCTACATGGGAGCTTCCGTCCTCCACGAGGACGCTATCTTCCCGGTCCGCAAGGAGGGAATTCCCATCAACATCCGCAATACAAACTGTCCTGAGGACAAGGGCACTCTCATCGTGGAGGCCACCTGCCGCACCCCCCGTTTTACCATCACCGGCATTGCGGGCAAACGTGACTTTGCCTCCATCACCGTGGAGAAGGCCATGATGAACTCCGAGGTGGGCTTCTGCCACAAGGTGCTGGGCGTATTTGCGGACAACGACATCTCCATCGAGCACATGCCCTCCGGCATCGACACCATGACCATCTTTGTCCACCAGGACGAGTTTGAGGAGAAGGAGCAGGAGGTCATCGCGGGCATCCACAGAGCCGTGGAGCCGGATTTTGTGGAGCTGGAGTCTGATCTCGCCCTCATCGCCGTTGTGGGAAGGGGCATGAAGGCCACAAGGGGTACCTCCGGCCGGATCTTCTCCGCTCTGGCCCACGCCAATGTCAATGTGAAGATGATCGACCAGGGCTCCAGTGAGCTGAACATCATCATCGGCGTGCGGAACCACGATTTTGAGGCGGCCATCAGAGCCATCTACGATATTTTTGTCACAACACAGATCTAAAGCACATATACAAGGAGCGTTAAAGGAGAAATGAAGCACGCAAACAGCAACATCCTGTTTTTCCTGAAGCCCAAGGTGGAGATCGCCTACATCTACGACTATCACACAGTCCGGCAGGCCCTCGAGATCATGGAGTACCACAAGTACTCCTCCATCCCCATTCTGAGCCGTGATGGAAAATACGTGGGCTCTATCACAGAGGGAGACCTTTTGTGGGGCCTGAAGAAGCTGGACCTCTTCAATCTGAAGGAGGCCGAGAATATCAGCATCATGAAGGTGGACCGGCGTCTGGACTACCAGTGCGTGACGGCCAAGTCCAAGATGGAGGATCTGATCGGGAGAGCCATGGAGCAGAATTTTGTCCCCGTAGTGGACGACCAGGAAAACTTTATCGGGATCATCACCCGAAAGGACATTATCGGCTACTGCTACAACGAGCTGAAGAAACAGGAGGAACAATGCGGTGATTGACTTTCATACACATATTTTCCCGGAGAAGATCGCCTCGAAGACTCTGGATTTTCTCGAGTCCAGATGCCACACTCACCCCTACACGAACGGGATGGCGTCCGGTCTTCTGGCCTCCACCAGGGAGGCGGGACTTGAGTTCTCTGTGGTCCTTCCCGTGGTGACAAAGCCCTCCCAGTTCGACTCCATCAACCGGTTTGCCCAGAAGATGCAGGATCCGGGAGAGGGGCTTTTGTCCTTTGGCGGTATCCACCCGGACAATGAGGACTATAAGGAAAAGCTGCGCTTCATCCGGGATGCAGGCATGAAGGGGATCAAGCTCCACCCGGACTACCAGGGCGTCATGATCGACGACATCCGCTACAAGCGTATCATTAGCTACGCCACCGAGCTGGGGCTGATCATCAGCGTTCACGCGGGCTTTGACCCGGGCTATCCGGAGTGCGTCCACTGTCCTCCCAGGCTGGCCAGAGCCGTGATACGCGAGGTGCAGCCGGACAGGCTGATCCTGGCCCACATGGGCGGCTATCGCAGGTGGGACGAGGTGGAAGAGTACCTGGTGGGAGAGCCTGTCTGGTTCGACACCGCTGTCGTCCTGGGTGAGATCCCCGATGACCAGTTCCTCCGCATTGTCAAAAACCACGGCGCGGATCGCATCCTCTTCGGCACAGACTCCCCCTGGGCAGGCCAGAAGGAATTTGTTCGGTATCTGGGGGCTCTCCCCCTCACAGAAAAGGAGAGGGAGCGGATTTTCCGCCTCAATGCCCTGGAGCTTCTGGGGCTGTCCGCAAAGACGCCGCAGGAGCAGCCCGGCCAGGGGACAGCTCAGGTGTAAAACGGATATTGTTTTTTATAAAAAAAGTTCTTATAATTATAAATCATGGTACGACACACAGGTCAATTTCCTTTTGACCCCTGCACCGTAGTATTAAAGAAAAGCGAGGTAAAAGTATATGAGCAGTCTCATGACACCAGAGGGATATACATCTCCTCTCACCATACGCGAGACAGAAGTCGCGATCAAAGAAGTAAAGGATTTTTTTGAGAGGGCCCTTGCAAAGTCCCTCCATCTGACCCGTGTCTCCGCGCCCCTTTTTGTCAAGCCCTCCACAGGCCTCAATGACAACCTGAACGGTGTCGAGCGGCCGGTGGCTTTTGGCATTAAAGAACAGGATGACGACGTTGCGGAGATTGTCCACTCCCTTGCCAAGTGGAAACGCTACGCTTTAAAGCGCTACGGCTTCCACTCAGGCGAAGGTCTGTACACAGATATGAACGCCATCCGCAGAGATGAGGACACAGACAATCTCCACTCCATCTACGTGGACCAGTGGGACTGGGAGAAGGTGATCTCAAAAGAGGAGCGGAACACAGAAACACTGCACTACACGGTCCGCAAAGTCTACGAGGCTCTGAAAGAGACAGAAAACTATATTTCCAGACGCTACAATTACATAGAACCGCTGCTTCCTGAAGATATCACATTCATCACTTCCCAGGAATTAGAGGACATGTATCCGGATCTTTCATCCAAAGACAGAGAGAAGGCCTACGCCAAAGAAAAGAAGGCCATCTTTGTATCCCAGATCGGAAAAGTCCTGGCTTCCGGTGAAAAGCATGACGGCCGTGCTCCGGACTACGATGACTGGGAGCTGAACGGAGATATCATCGTCTACTATCCGGTGCTGGACATTGCCCTGGAGCTGTCCTCCATGGGTGTGCGAGTGGACGAGGATGCGTTGCGCCGCCAGCTGAAAGAGGCAGGCTGCGAAGACCGCGCCGAGCTTCCCTTCCAGAAATCTCTGCTTGCCGGCGAGCTCCCCTACACCATCGGCGGCGGCATCGGCCAGTCACGCATCTGCATGTTCTGCCTGCGCAAGGCACACATCGGCGAGGTTCAGTCCTCCATCTGGCCGGATGAGACCGTGGAGGCGGCAGAGGCGGCAGGCATCCATCTGCTGTAAGAAGGATGGCTTGCAGGACAGACAAAGTCTCCGAAAATAATTCATTTAATTTGTGGAAAATCATTGATTTTTCCGGATCTTTATGCTAAACTACACTAGTGTGCCGCACAGCGAGGTTCTAAAAGTGCGCTCCAAAGCGGAGAGCCGCCGAAGCTGGCGAGTAATGATAATAGGAGGTGCCATATGTACGCAATCATAGCAACAGGTGGTAAACAGTACAAAGTAGCAGAAGGCGATATCATTAAAGTAGAAAAACTTGGTGTGGAAGCTGGAGAGACTTATACATTTGACCAGGTGCTTGCAGTGAGCGACAACGGACTGAAGGTTGGAAATCCCACTGTAGAGGGCGCGACTGTTGAGGCTTCCGTTGTAGAGAACGGCAAAGCTAAGAAGGTCATCGTTTACAAGTATAAGAGAAAAACTGGATATCATAAGAAAAACGGTCACAGACAGCAGTACACAGCAGTTAAGATTGAGAAAATCAACGCTTAATCATCTGGTGGCAGTTTTATGATCCGGGTGACGATTTATCAGAACGAAAAGAAAGAATGTGCGGGTTTTCTGGCAAAGGGACATGCAGGCTTCAGTGAAGCGGGACAGGACATTGTCTGCGCGGCGGCATCTGTGCTGATGATCAACACAGTGAACGCTATTGAGGCATTTACGGATGACAAGACTTCTCTTGTATCAGATGATATGGAAGGGCTCATTGATTTCCGTCTCACAGACCGTCCCGGCAAAGAGGCAGCGCTTCTGTTAAAGGCCATGATCCTCGGACTAGAGGAGATGGCAAATGACAGCAACTATTCGGAATACATTCAGGTAAGATTTGAGGAGGTGTAACGACCATGATGAAATTAAATCTTCAGTTTTTTGCTCATAAAAAAGGTGTAGGTTCTACAAAGAACGGACGTGACTCCGAGTCTAAGAGATTAGGTGCAAAGAGAGCTGACGGACAGTTCGTAAAAGCCGGCAACATCCTTTACAGACAGCGTGGAACGAAGATCCATCCAGGTGTCAACGTAGGACGCGGCGGAGACGATACATTATTTGCATTAGTAGATGGTGTTGTCAGATTTGAAAGAAAAGGAAGAGATAAGAAACAGGTTTCTATCTATCCGGTAGCACAGTAATCAGCGAAGGTGAGACCCTGCCGTATTTTGTAAACGGCAGGGCTCTTTTTTCATAAGGAGATTAAAGACATGTTTGCAGACAGAGCAAAAATATTTATCCGCTCCGGCAAGGGCGGCGACGGACATGTGAGCTTCCGGCGGGAGCTCTATGTCCCCAACGGCGGCCCCGACGGCGGTGACGGAGGCCGTGGAGGCGACGTGATCTTTGAGGTGGACGAAGGTCTCAACACCCTCCAGGACTTCCGCCACAAAAGAAAATACGCAGCAAAAGACGGGGAGCCGGGAGGCAAGAGAAGATGCCACGGCGCTGATGCGGACGATATCGTACTGAGAGTACCGGAGGGCACGGTCATCAAAGAGGCACAGTCCGGCAAGGTCATTGCGGACATGTCCGGCGATAACCGCAGGCAGGTCATCCTGAAAGGCGGCCGGGGAGGCCTTGGCAACCAGCATTTTGCCACAGCTACCATGCAGATCCCCAAGTACGCCCAGCCCGGGCAGCCGGCACAGGAGCTGTGGGTGAACCTGGAGCTGAAGGTGATCGCGGACGTGGGGCTTGTGGGCTTCCCCAACGTAGGGAAATCCACCTTCCTGTCCAGAGTCACCAATGCAAGGCCGAAGATCGCCAACTATCACTTTACGACCCTGAGCCCTAATCTGGGTGTGGTGGACATGCCGGGAACGAGGGGATTTGTCATCGCCGACATCCCTGGACTCATCGAGGGAGCATCTGAGGGAGTGGGACTTGGACACGAATTTCTCCGCCACATTGAGAGAACCAAGCTCATCATCCATGTGGTGGACGCGGCCGGCACAGAGGGCCGGGACCCGGTGGAGGATATCAGGAAAATCAATGCGGAGCTTCGCGCCTACAACCCGGAGATCGCCGACAGGCCCCAGATCATCGCAGCCAACAAGATCGATGCCATCTACCGGGAAGAAGGGCAGGAGAGCCCTGTAGAGCGTCTGAAGAGGGAATTTGAGCCCCAGGGCATCCCTGTATTCCCCATATCAGGCGTGACGGGAGAGGGCATACAGGAGCTTCTGTACGAAGTGTCCAGAAGACTGGATGAGCTGGACGACGAGCCTGTTATCTTCCAGCAGGAATACTTCCCGGAGGATGAGCTGATCTACGAAGACCTCCCTTACACCGTGGAGAAGGAAGACGATATCTACGTTGTGGAGGGGCCCAAGATCGAGAAGATGCTGGGATACACAAACCTGGACTCAGAGAAGGGATTCCAGTTTTTCCAGAAGTTCCTCAAGGACACTGGCATACTGGAGGAGCTGGAGGCCAAAGGCATCCAGGAGGGAGACACTGTCCGCATGTACGGACTGCAGTTCGACTATTACAAGTAGGATTTTGTGACAGACAGATTTTACAGATAGCATATAATAAAGATAGGAGAGAAGGCAAATGACGACAAAGCAGCGGGCTTATTTGAAAAGCCTTGCCATGACCATGGATCCCATTTTCCAGATCGGGAAGAACAGCATGACGCCTGAGCTCACAAAGGCGGTGGACGAGGCTCTGGAGGCCCGGGAGCTCATCAAGGTGAGCGTCCTCCAGAACTGCGCCGACGATCCAAGAGAGCTTGCCGCCATGCTGGCAGAGCGCACCCGCTCCCAGGTGGTGCAGGTCATCGGCAAGAAGATCGTCCTCTACAGAGAGGGGAAAAACGAGAAAAAGAAGATCCAGCTTCCGTAAAAGGATCAAAAGGAGTTCCTTTATGAAGAAGATCGGGATCATGGGAGGGACGTTTGATCCGGTCCACAACGGCCATCTGACCCTGGCAGAGTACGCCTGCCGGGACTATCAGCTGGATCAGGTCTGGTTCATGCCAAACGGAAATCCTCCCCACAAGGACAATAAAAATATCGTCTCCACGCCCCGGGAGCGGGCACAGATGGTCTCACTGGCCATCAGCGGCTACAGGAAATTCCGCCTGGAGGACTATGAGCTGAAGCGGAAGGATGTAAGCTGCTCCTACGGGACAATGGAGCACTTTAAGGAGCTGTACCCGGAGGATCATTTTTACTTCATCATCGGCGCGGATTCCCTGTTCTCCATCGAGCAGTGGGTGCACGTGGAGCGGCTTTTCCCCACCTGCACCATCCTCGCCGCCTACAGGGACGATAAGAGCAGCAGGGAGGTCATGGGCCGCCAGATCCGTCTCCTCACCGGGAAATACGGCGCGGACATCCGTCTCCTCAACACGCCTCTGGTGGATGTATCCTCCCACGAGCTGCGCCGCATGCTGCGGGATAAAGAGGACGTAGGCGGGCTCATGCCCGAGGCAGTGGTGGACTATATCTACAGAAATCAGCTCTACACCTCATAGATTGATAGGACAGAAAAATAGTTTTCTCAAGGAAGTGTGTGTCATGAATGAAAATATCGATGTTATGCGCAGAAAGGTGAAAAAATATCTGGACAAGAACCGGTACAACCACACCCTGGGTGTCATGTACACTGCGGGGGCTCTGGCCATGCGCTACGGCGCGGACCTGAACCGGGCGCTGACTGCCGGACTTCTCCACGACTGCGCCAAATGTATCCCCAACGACAAGAAGATACGGATGTGTAAGAAAAACCACATTTTTATCACCCCCGCCGAGGAGGCCAACCCCTCCCTTCTCCACGCCAAGCTGGGAGCCTTCCTGGCAGCAAAGAAGTACCATATCGGGGACAGGACCATTTTAAACGCCATCGCGTGCCACACCACCGGCAAGCCGGAGATGACTCTTCTGGACAAGATCCTCTACATCGCGGACTACATCGAGCCGAACCGGGCGGAGCTGCCGGATATGTCTGAGGCCAGGAGACTGGCTTTTGAGGACATAGACGAGTGCCTCTACCTGCTCCTTCGGGACTCCCTGGTCTATCTGCAGACAAAGGGACTGCCCGTGGATCCGGCCACAGAGAAGACCTACAATTACTATAAAAAATATCTGGGAAAAAAGGAGGAATAAAGCCTATGAACCATGCAGATCAGATGGCGCTCACCGCTTACCGGGCGCTGGACGAGAAAAAGGGCCGGGATATTCGGATCATCAGAATTTCAGACATCTCCGTCATCGCCGACTATTTTGTCATCGTGGACGGCGGCAGCTCCAGCCAGGTGAACGCCCTCGTGGACAATGTGGAGGAGAAGATGCATCTGGCCGGATATGCCATGAAGCAGCGGGAGGGCCGGGACGGCACCTGGGTGCTCCTGGACTACGGCGATGTGATCGTCCATGTCTTTGACAGCGAGAACCGCTCCTTCTACAATCTGGAGCATATCTGGAGCGACGGGCAGGAGATGGACCCGGAGGCTCTCCAGGCGTAACAGGAAATGCAGAGACAGGAGTCCCGCGAAAGCGGGACTCCTTTTCTGTTCTTGTAAAACGTTCCCAATGCCGATATACTGAATACAGAGACAAAAGGAGACGGGGAGGAGATACACAATGGCTGTCAGGATCGGTATCATTGAAGATGACCAGGCTCTGCGGGAGGGGCTGAAGCTGGCCTTTGAGCTGGATGGGTGGGAGGTCGTCTGCGCCGCCACTGCGAAAGAGGGAAGACGGCTCACAGAGGGAGGCGGCTGCGACCTTGTCATACTGGACTGTAATCTCCCGGACGGAAGCGGCTTTGATATGCTGCGGGGACTACGGGAAAAGGAAGCGCCTCCTGTGCTCATGCTGACCGCGAGGAGCGGAGAGATCGATGAGCTGCAGGCCCTGGAGCTTGGAGTGGAGGATTTCATGAGAAAGCCCTTCTCCCTTGCTGTTCTGAAGGCCCGCGCACGCAGGATCCTCCGCAGAAGGGAGACACCCTCCCTCCTGTCCTCCGGGGACATCACAGTGGATATGAGGAGCAAAGAGGTGCGCAAAGGAGGGGAGCTGCTCTCCCTGAGCGCCCTGGAGACGCGGCTTCTCATCCTTCTCATGGAGCACAGCGGACAGATACTCTCCAGGGAGCAGATCCTGGAATCCGTGTGGGACAGGCAGGAAAAGTATGTGGATGAAAATACCCTGGCGGTCACAGTCCGCAGACTCCGCCTCAAAATAGAAGAGCACCCCTCAACCCCGCAAAGGATCCGAACCATCCACGGCATGGGGTACATATGGAAGGAGTGAGCAGTATGACAAGAGAACAGACACTGCTGGCCCTGTGCCTTCTGCTTCTGGCCGCAGCCCTGGCGGCCCTTCTCGGAATGCTCCGCTTCCGGAGGCAGTACTTTCGTCTGTATCGAGAGGTTCAGCTCTGCCAGAGGGCACTTCTTGCGGACCAGCCCCTGCCGGAGGGCTCCTGTCAGGAGGGCGCGCCGTCCGCGGTCCAGGATGATTTTGCCCGCATTATGAAAAAATTCCGGCGGGAGAGACAGGAGGCGAGGGAGGACAGAGACGCGGTCAGGGAACTGACATCCAATCTCTCCCACCAGCTTAAAACCCCTCTTGCCAATATCCGCCTCTATCAGGAGCTGCTGAAATCCCCGGAGCTTCCGCCTGGCAGAAGACAGTGCCTGGAGAACCGCCTGGAGGAGCAGACAGACCGGCTGGACCGGCTTCTTACTGCCCTCTTCAAAATGATGGATCTGGAGAGGGGCGCGGCTGCCCCGAGCCCTGCAAATATCCCTGTCCTTTCCGCTGTCAGGAGGGCGGTGGAGTCCGTCCTCCCAAGGGCGGATCAGAAGCATATCCGCATCCGGATGGAGCCTTTCCCGGATGCGCCACTCCTCCACGATCCCGCCTGGACAGAGGAGGTTTTTGCCAACATCCTGGAAAACGCTGTAAAATATGCGCCGGAGGGCTCTGTCGTCACCCTATCCATGGAGTGCTTCGAGACCTACGGGGCTGTCCGCGTCCAGGATAGGGGACCGGGTATCCCCAAGGAAGAGTACACAAAAATCTTCCAGAAATTCTACCGGGGCAGCTCCTCGTCCGGGAAGGAGGGCTGGGGCATCGGCCTCTATCTGGCCAGGCTCCTCGTGGAAAGGGAGCACGGGTATATCACCGTCTCCTCCGAGCCGGGGAAGGGCAGTACCTTTTCTGTATTTCTGCCGCTTATGACAGAGGTGTAAGAATTTTCCCCGCCGCCTGTAAGATATCTGTAAGGAGAGGCTGCTATAATGAGAGCCAGAAAGGATAAGAAAATGGAAGCGGTAAAGGTGACATGTGTGAAAAAAGCCTTTCCCGGGCCCCTCGGGCCGGAAGAGGTGCTAAAAGGAGTGTCTTTTTCGCTGGAGGAGGGGTCATTTACCGCCCTGACCGGATGCTCGGGGTCCGGAAAGACTACCCTTCTCCATCTGCTTGCGGGCTATTTAAAGGCGGACAGCGGGACCATCTGTCTCCTTGGCAGACACCTCCAGGACATGTCTCCAAAGCAGGCCGCCATCTTCCGCCGAAGGCATGTCAGCATGGTTTTTCAGGAAGCGGCCCTCATTCCCTCCCTTACAGTGGAGGAGAATATCGTCCTTCCCCTTGTCATGGACACAGGGAGACTTCTGGACCAGGACCGGCTCACCGGGATCCTGGAGTCCTTTTCCCTGTCCGGGAAGCTGGGGAGATACCCGGCAGAGCTGTCCGGCGGCGAGAGGCAGCGGTGCGTCTTTGCCAGAGCCCTCTTTTCTGACGCGGAGCTGATCCTTGCGGACGAGCCTGCCGCCAAGCTGGACACGAGGCAGTCACTGGAGCTCATGGGTGCTCTGAAGGAGTGCGCCCACACCTGGCACAGGACCGTCCTTATGGCCACCCACAACCTGGATCTGGCTCAGATATGTGACAGAGAGCTGGAAATCAGGGACGGCGTCATCCATTTTCTTTAGGTGTGCGATATGAAGATCATATGGAAAGTTCTGACAAAAGAAATCCGGCAGAAGCCAGGACGGTTCCTCGTCCTCGCGGCGGGCATGACAATGGCCGTCTTCCTCATCACAGCCACGACCGTCTTCTCCACATCCTGTCTCCAGGCGATGATCCGGCAGGAGAAAAGAGAGAACGGCCCCTACGAGTCCATCTTTCACAATCTGACAGAAGAGCAGGCCTGCGCTCTTTCTGACAGCTCCTACATCCGGCAGGTCTGGATACTGGACAGGTGTCCTATAGAGAGCTCTGACCAGGGGCGCGTGTGCTGCGGCGTCTCCTTCAGGCATATTTCCCTTGCCATCTTCAAAAATTCCCAGAAGGTGGGAGAGGAGATTGGGATGGATCCCCTGCCGCTGGAGGAGCAGCCTGTCCTCTATGCCCGCACAAATCAAACGGTCACATCTGCCTATGATATCACCTTCAACGATAAACTCCTGGGCTACTATGGTGTCAACGCCTCCGGAACGGCTGCCGGCTCCGCCTGGGCTATCCTCCTTCTGGACTTTGTCATCGCGCTTTTCGGCGCTGCTCTCCTGTACTACGTATCCCTCTCAGGCATGGAGGAAAAGCTGAAGATCACTGGACTTCTGGACGGCATCGGCATATCGGAAGGTCAGAGGCTGTGCTTTGCCTTCGGAGAAAACCTGCTGGCCGGATGCGTGGCCATCCCTGCCGGCATCCTCCTTGGCATAGCAGCCCTGGCCCTCTCCATACGCTGGCTGGGGGAGAGGCTTTTCCCTGTAGAAGATATGGAAATCTCTGTAAATCCGCTGCTGCTCGTGGCGGTTCTTGCGGGGACGTTCCTGCTCGCTCTGTCCTCCGCACAGGGGCTCTATGACCGGCTCAGAAAGGAGTCTGTCCTCAACCTGATCTCCGGCTACGACGAGGAGGAGGAAATCAACCGGACTGCGGTTCTCCTTGGGGCCAGACGGCATTTCTTCAAAGCTGAGACGCTCCTTGCCGTCAAAAATGTCATCATGTACCATAAAAATTACTGTGTCTCCTCCGTCCTCCTTGTGATCGCGCTGTGCGTGCTCCTCAATGGGGCCATGTATGTGGAGGGCCTGACCTCCCCTCCTGCCACAGCCGGCCAGTCGCTGCCCCCGGTGTCTCTCTGGGCCTCGGCAAAGGGCGGGGATGGAGCTGCCTTCCAGGAGGCCGCTGAAGCTCTGGAGGAGATAGAGGGCATTGATACGGTCGCCGTCGTAAAGGAAGCGGAAGAGTACTCTGCCCTTGAGGGGATGGACATATGGGGGATTGAGGACTATCTGTCAGAAATCCACGCTACGAACGCCCTCTTACGTATTCAGAGCTATGAAGAGTTTGGAGAGCCACTGGAAAATATGCTGAAGGACGGATGGCTGCGCAGAGTGGTCCGGGTCATCGGCGTAGACGACCGTACCTTCCGGCGTCTTCTGGGAGGAGAAGAGGCCGGGCCCAAGAACAGCTCTTTCCCAGAAAATGAGGGAGCTGTACTGGAAAGCAGCGACTGGAGCATGAAAGAGAACGATGGAAGAGGGTTTCCCCTGTTCATCCAGGGAGAGATAAGAGACATTCCGATCCTTCGCATGATCACCAAAGCAGAGCGTCCGGTCCTTTTTCCGGAGCAGCTCTCCAAGGCCGAGAGCCTGGAAGATACGCCCCTGTCCTTCACTGACGGCGACGTCATCCTGTACCTTCCCCTCCAGACCTTTGACGAACTGATGGCAGGTTATCAGGACACCTCCCTCTCCCTGGAGATCATCCTGTCCCGGGACAGAGGAGCAGGAAGAGACCTGACAGAGATCCTATATCCGGACAATGCGGCCGGCAGGATGAAGGAGGACAGCCGGCTCATCAGCAGTATCAGGCGGCATCTGGAGGGGACAGAATTGGAAGACCTTGCCTTTTACAGCTTTGCCGAAGAGTACCAGGAGTCCTTTTTCGTCGGAGGGAAGGGCGCTCACGTCCTCCTCGTCGCTACCCTGGTGAGCACAGTCTGGATCGCCGCCATTCTGATCACCCTGCTAAGAGATGCAGCCTGCATCCGGAGGAGAAAGAAGGAATTTGCCCTCCTTCAGTCCATCGGCATGCCCACAGGTCGCATCGTCAAAATGATCTTCCTGGAGCATCTCACCTTAGCCCTCGCTGGGATACTGGTTGGCATCCCCCTGAGCGTCTTTATTCTTTCCGCGGGACTGTACCGGGATGATGGCGCGCCCCAGATGCGCTTCCCCCTGGATGTGCCGGTACGGCTTGTGGGCCTGCAGCTCATCCTGACGGCGTGCGTTGTGCTGGTTCCCTTCCTGTATACGGTGAGAGAGTTGAGAAGAATGGATATGATCGATGTCATACGGAAGGAGGAAGCGTAATATGGATAAAAGCTGGAGTATCGAAGCGGAACAAATCCGGAAGACCTATGGGAGCGGGAACACAGCCGTCTGCGCGCTGAGGGAAACGTCTCTCCGGATCAAAAGGGGACAGTTCGCCGCCATCCTGGGCCCCTCAGGCTGCGGGAAATCCACCCTTCTCCATGTGCTGGGCGGCATCGATGAGCCTGACAGCGGGAGAGTGTGGGTGGACGGCAGGGAGCTCTACCGCATGAAAAAAGGGGAGCGGTCGATCTTCCGCAGACGGCAGATCGGCATGGTCTATCAGTCCATCTACCTTCTCCCCAGCCTGAACGTAGAGGAGAACATAGCTCTGCCTCTTCTCCTGGATGGAAAACCGCTCTCTGCCCAGCGGCTGCAGGAGCTTCTCGCCGTCACCGGACTCACAAAAAAGAGGGAGGCTCTTCCCTGCCATCTCTCTGGAGGACAGCAGCAGAGAACGGCCATTGCGAGGGCTGCGGCCCCTTCCCCGGCAGTCATCCTGGCAGATGAGCCCACCGGAAATCTGGACAGCAGAAACCGGGACGCCATCATGGGGCTCTTCCGGCGGCTGAACACCAGGCAGCATACCACCATTATCATGGTGACCCACGACGAGGCGCTGGCAAAGCAGTGCGACCGGGTTCTGTACATGGAGGACGGGAGAATACTGCGGGACACGCTGCTCAGAAAGGAAGAAAAATAAGATCCCGGGTGAATTTTGAATTGAACAGCGGATCATACAACAGGAAACCATGGAGTTACAGCTGTGACTTCATGGTTTCGCTTTTAGAATAGCTTTCAGCTATCGAAAGATATAATATATAAATAAATGTGCGGCTGTGGGCCTGCCTGTGCTGGGTACAAGCGGAGTATCCTGCATGGGTTACGTGGTATTTGCAGGGCTGCTGTCTGCATGATGTGCGTGAGCGGACTGATCCTCTATATCGGCTCCGTGCCTCTGATGCGGCTTTTCTCACCCAGCGCTGCGGTGGTGACTCTGGGAGCAGAGATGCTGCGGTTAGTGGCCCTGTCAGAGCCCTTTTTCGGTCTGATGGTCGTGCTGGAGGGGATCTTCTACGGGATGGGGCGCACGCGGTACCCGTTTCTGGTGGAGACCATTGGCATGTGGGGGATACGGATTTTTCTGACCTTCCTGTGCGTAAATGTCTGGGGGCTGGGCCTTCGGGCAGTGTGGTGCTGCATGATCGCCGACAATGTGGGCAAGGCGCTGATGCTTGCGGCCCCGTTTCTGCGGCGCTATCTTCACCAGTCAGGGAAATAAAGTCAGAAAGAAAAGCAGGGAGCGAAGCCAATGACAACAGGCTTCGCTCCCTGCTTTATAGGAAATAAAGAAAAATCATCTGAAAAACCGGAACACGCCGATCACCTTTCCTAAAATCTGAACGTCGGTCACGATAATGGGATCCATGAAATCGTTCTCCGGCTGCAGGCGGATGACGCCTTCCTCCCTGTAGAACGTCTTGACTGTCGCCCCGTCCTCAATCAGAGCGACAACCATATCCCCATTGGACGCCGTATGGCACTCCTCGACCAGCACATAGTCGCCGTCGAGAATTCCGGCGTTGATCATGCTTTCTCCCTTGACAGTCAGCATGAAGGTATGATTGTTTGGCAGCATCTCCACCGGAATGGGGAAGTAGTTCTCAATGTTTTCCTGGGCCAGGATCGGCTCGCCGGCCGCCACTCGTCCTAGGAGGGGCACGTTGGTCACCTCCCGTCTGGTGAGATTGAAGGTGTCATCCAGAATCTCAATGGCCCTCGGCTTGGTGGGGTCTCTTCTGATATATCCGTTCTTTTCCAGTGTCTCCAGATGGGCGTGGACAGATGAGGTGGACTTCAGATGAACCGCCTCACATATATCCCGGACAGAGGGCGGAAATCCCCGCGTCAGGATCTGATCCTTGATAAACTCTAATATTTCTTTCTGCTTTGGGCTGATCTTTCCCTGCGACATGTAGCTTTCCCCCTTGTAATATGTACAATCAAAAATTAACTAATAACATTCTAACATATGCCCATGTAAAAGGCAAACAAATGTTTAGAAAATATGTTCGATTTTTTCGCTTCAGACTATTGACAAACAAATGTTCGCATACTATAATCAGAAGCATAGAAAGAACGTTCGTTCGATAGAAGAAAATCATGATTTTTATATGAAGCACAGCAACGAGGGATGTATTTTATCCAGTTAAGAAGAGGGGAATATGAGATGAACGCACACAGATTACATGCAGCAAGCAAGAGAAGAAGAGAAGTATACAGGGAAAAGTTTATTCTGGTCACTGCGGCCGTTCTCATCGCAGTCCTCTGCAGTATATTCGCAGTCAGAGGCATGCGCTTTGTACAGGCGAAGGACAGCTCTGACGCAGAAAGCGCCTACAGGTACTACAAGAGCATTGAGCTTAAGGCCGGCGACACACTGTGGGACATTGCCGAGACATACGCCGATGCGTGCAGTCTCTCTGTGCCGGAGTATGTACAGGAACTGAAGGCGATCAATGGTCTCAGGGGCGATCTGATCCATGAAGGTCAGCATCTCACCATTGTATACTGTGACAATGCGTACAGATAATATAATATAGCTAAAATATAGATTATACATTCCAATCGATATATAGGCTTTCTAAAGCTTTATATATAATTATACACTCACCCAGGGACGGTATCTCAGAGGCGCTTCCTTCCATACCGAAAGGAGAAGCAGACGGATACCGTCTATTTATATATTATATATACTGTAATATACCAAAACAGATCTATACGTAAAATACCGATTTTTCCAAAAGATGTGGACAAAATCCGGTGTTTCCAGTATAATTTCCATGTGGGATTATAAATGTTATTTCAAGCAAAGGGGTCAATACAATTATGAAGGATACAAAGAGCTATCATGAGCAGACGGTGATCGACTACACGCTGCGCCTCAGGGAAATACTGAAAACCCTGCCTCCGTTTGCAAAGGATTTCTTCCGGGCCATCGAGCCTCATTCATCCATCCGCACACGGATGAACTATGCGTATGATATCCGTGTCTTTTTTCATTTTCTGATGGAAAACAATCCAGTCTACAAAAATTACACAATAGATCAGTTCAAGGTCTCTGACCTGGAAAAGCTGGAGCCGGTGGATATTGAGGAATATATGGAATATCTGAAGGTATACAGGCGTGACGATGATGAACTGATGACCAACGGGGAAAAAGGGCTTGCAAGGAAGATGTCCGCCCTGCGGAGCTTTTACGCCTATTACCACAAGCACCAATATATCAGCAGTAACCCGACACTGCTTGTAGACATGCCAAAGCAGCATGAAAAGGCCATCATCCGCCTGGATCCTGACGAGGTTGCTCTCCTGCTTGATTATGTCGAGTCATGCGGAAGCCGACTGACCGGACAGGCAAAGGTATACTACGAAAAGACAAGGGAAAGAGATCTGGCGATCCTGACTCTCCTTCTGGGAACCGGCATCCGTGTCTCCGAGTGTGTGGGCCTTGACCTGCAGGATGTGGACTTCAAAAATGACGGCATCACTATCACCAGAAAGGGAGGCAACCAGATGGTTGTCTACTTCGGATCCGAGGTAGAAAAGGCTCTCAGAATTTACATGGAGGGGAGCCGCAAGGCTGCCACTCCTCTCCCCGGCCACGAGAACGCCCTCTTCCTCTCCACTCAGAGGCGACGCATGGGTGTTCAGGCTGTGGAGAACATGGTGAAGAAATATGCACGCCAGGTAACGCCGAACAAAAAGATCACGCCCCACAAGTTGCGCAGCACCTACGGCACCTCTCTCTATAAGGAGACCGGGGACATCTATCTGGTGGCCGATGTGTTGGGGCACAAGGACGTGAACACGACAAAGAAACACTATGCGGCCATTGATGAGAACAGACGCCGCCAGGCGGCCTCCGCGGTTCACCTGCGGGAAAAATAATCAGTATTCATAATTTTTTTACGGAAACCCTGTGCGGATTATTCGAAAAAATTCAGAGATAAGAAAGGAATTACTTACCATTATGAAATTACAGCAGCTTTTGAGCTACACGAGAAAGGCAGTAGACGAATATCAGATGATCAACGAGGGAGATCACATTGCCGTGGGCATCTCCGGCGGGAAGGACAGCCTCACCCTTCTCTACGCTCTCCACGGCCTTAAGAGGTTCTATCCCAACCATTTTGAGCTCAGCGCCGTCACCGTAGACCTGGGCTATGAGAAATGCGATTTCACACCGGTAAAGGAGCTCTGTCAGGAGCTGGATGTTCCCTACCGCATTGTGAAGACCGACATTGCCCACATTCTTTTCGAGGAACGCAAGGAGAGCAATCCCTGTTCCCTGTGCGCCAAGATGCGGAAGGGAGCCCTCAACCAGGCCGTAAAGGAAATGGGCTGCAACAAGGTGGCCTACGCTCACCACAGGGATGACATCATTGAGACCATGCTCCTCTCACTGATCTTCGAGGGACGCTTCTACTCCTTCTCCCCCCGGACCTACCTGGACCGGATGGATCTGACAGTGATCCGCCCCATCATGTTCGTGGACGAGGCGGATGTGATCGGCTTTAAAAATAAATATAATCTGCCAGTGGTGAAGAGCCGCTGTCCCATCGACGGATACACGAAGCGCCAGTATGCCAAGGAGCTGGTGCGCCAGCTGAACCAGGAGCATCCCGGCGCAAAGCAGAGAATGTTCACAGCCATCCTGAACGGGAATATCAAGGGCTGGCCGGAGCGCGTCATCCACACGCGTTAGCCTCCGGAATAGCTGTGTATGGAAAACGGGATGCGCAAAAAACTCTATGGGAAGGGGATTGCTCCTCTCCACATAGAGTTTTTTTTCAATGAATATTCTTTACTTGATAGCCCGCTGTTTTTCAGCCCAAGGCTCCTACAGCTTCTTCTCCCGGTCGCTCTCCTTGATGGCCACGAGCTGCTTGATAGCCTCCGCCGTTCCCTCAATGCCGAGCACAGAGCTGTCCAGACATACATCATAGCTCTCTGCGTCCGACCACTTTTTGTTCGTATAGTAATTGTAGTAGCTGGAGCGCTGCTTGTCTGTCTTCTGGATCATCTCTTTTGCCTTGGCGTCTGTCAGATTGTAAATCCTGGCGATCCTGCGGATCCTTGCCTCCATCTTCGCGTGTATGAACACGGTCAGCACATTGTCAAACTCCTCCAGGGCATAGTCCGCGCAGCGGCCTACCAGAATACAGGGGCCCTCACTGGCAATCTTCTTGATGGCGTCAAACTGTGCCAGAAAGACCTTGTGGTTGATCGGCATATCCGTATAGCTTCCTGAAGAATATCCAAGGGAATATGTGTCCATGACAAGGGAATACAGAAAGCTGTTGGTGGGCTTCTCGTCGTGGGCCTCGAACAGCTCCTCGCAGATGCCGCTCTCCTTTGCCGCCCGGTTCAGCATCTCCTTGTCATACAGCTTGATGCCGAAATCATCAGCGATCTTATATCCGATCTCACGGCCCGCGCTTCCAAATTCTCTTCCTATGGTAATAATCGTACTTGTCTTTTCCATACTACCCACACTCCTTCTTGTTGATCCTGTCAATACATACTCTGAAATAAGTATTAATGTATGGATGCTTTTTTATTTATTAAGCATTATACAACAATTTAGTGAAAATGTATAGAATTATATGAAAATTATTGTCTATTTTTTCTAAGTCGATCTAATAATTGGACAAAATACGCCGGGAGAGGAGCCTCCACCTCCAGGTACTCGCCTGTGCGGGGATGGACGATGCCAAGCGTCCGGGCGTGCAGTGTCTGGCCCTGGAGCCCCTTGAAGGGACATTTGGCCGGGCCGTAGACCGCGTCTCCCAGCAGGGGATGCCCGATGGAGGCCATGTGGACACGGATCTGGTGGGTCCGTCCTGTCTCCAGCTGGCACTGGATGTAGGTATAATCCCCGAAGCGCTCCAGGACTCTGTAGTGGGTCACAGCTCTCCTTGCGTTCTTCGCCCTTGTGCTCATCTTTTTCCGGTCCGTAGGATGTCTGCCGATGGGGGCGTCCACCATCCCCTCCTCCTCCTTTATATTGCCGTGGACAATGGCCTCGTAGATCCGCCGGATGGAGTGGTCCTTCAGCTGTGCGGACAGGCTCTGATGGGCGCTGTCGTTCTTGCACACTACCAGGGAGCCGGTTGTGTCCATGTCGATCCGGTGGACGATGCCCGGCCGGACTACGCCGTTGATGCCCGACAGGTTATCGCCGCAGTGGAACATGAGGGCATTGACCAGAGTGCCGCTGTAGTGTCCGGGAGCCGGGTGGACTACCATGCCCTTCGGCTTGTTCACGATGATAATGTCCTCATCCTCGTACAGAATGTCCAGCGGAAGGTCCTCAGCGGCGATTTCCGGCTCTTTCAGCTCGGGAACAGTTACTTTTATGCTGTCATCAAAACAAAGCCTGTAATTTGCTTTTACAGGCTTTCCATTGACTTCTATGAGATTGTCTTTGATCAGCTTCTGGATGTGGGAGCGGGACAGCTCCGGCATCTCCAGCGAGAGATACTTGTCGATCCTCTCCCCCTCATCATTTTCGACTGTGAAAAATGTATTCAAGATCCTCCTCCTTATAGTACAGCAGCAGAAGCACTGCCAGAAGTACGGCGGACAGAGTCACGAATATATCCGCCACATTAAAGACCGGGAAATCGATCAGCTCAAAATAAAAGAAGTCCACCACGTATCCGAGCCGCACCCGATCGATCAGATTGCCCAGCGCCCCGGAGACGATGAACACCGCGCAGACCCGCAGAGGAACAAATTTCCTTCCCGCCGGAATGCGCGTGTAGACAAGGAGTACGGCCACAAGTATGACCGCTGTGATGATGTAGAAAAACCACTGCTGGCCCTGCAGCACGCCAAAGGCAGCTCCCCGGTTCTCCAGATAGGTCAGCCGGAAGACGCCGGGGATCAGATCTGTTCCGCCGGTTCCCCGCAGGTGCAGGACAGCCATATGCTTGCTCCACTGATCCAGGATCACCCCGGCCGCGATGATGAGGAGAGCCGCTATATAATTTCCCGCTGTTTTTTTATATGCTGTTGTCTTTTCAGGCATTGTTGCCATTTCTCCGCAAGCCTCCGCTTTTCTAAATATATTTTCCAACCTGGATATACTGGCGCCCCTTCTTTGTCTCCGAGAGGATGCCCTGGTACACCAGCTTGCCCATGCCCCTGACAGAGATAATGTCCTCCTCCTTCAGGCGGTATCCGTTGGAGGTGATCAGCTTTCCGTTGACAAACACCTTGCCGCCCTCAATGAGACCTGTGAGCCGGCTCCTGGACATGGGGAAGGCAACGGACAGCACTGTGTCCAGCCGCACCGATGCAACCGTCCCCTTGATCGTCTCCAGGCGGGGCGCAAAGGAGAAGGCGGTCTCGTCTATCTTTTCCGTCCTCACTACGGTGTGGCGTATCCTGGTGAGCTGATCGCAGATAAAATCCGCCATAGCATCCGTCACAAAGACGTGGCAGACGCTGTCCTCCACAAGCAGATCCCCCAGGCAGCTTCTCTCGATCCCCAGGTTCAGGATCCCGCCCAGGAAATCCCTGTGAGAGAGATCCTCGGCAAATTTCCGGTTGGCCGGGCTGATCCTGAGCACAGATATGGGGTAACGATAGTCATAATAAAGAGCATCAGGCAGAAAAGCAACCATCTGACGCTCCGCAGGCTCATAACCCCCATACGTCTCATACCTGGAAGGAAAGAGATCTCTGGGGGTTGTGTGCAGTATATTCAGTTCATTCAAATTCAGAAAATCTGAAAAAGTGACTATATCCCTTTTGTATGAAAGATTAGACAGTTCGATCAGACGCTTCTGAAGCATCAGTTCCTCTTTGTTCATGTCCCGTCAGACGTCCTCTAAAATCTTGTGCGCATGGATGACGCGTCAAAGGAGGTTCCCAGCAGATCCTGCAGGTCTCCGGAAATATCTACATTTGTCGGCGTCACAAGGAATATGTAATTGGAAATCTTCTGCAGATTACCGTTGATGGCAAAGGTCGCGCCGGAAGTAAAGTCGATAATCCTCTGTGCCACCTCCAGATCCAGTCCCTCCAGGTTCAGGATCACGGTGCGGCCGCTCAGGAGCGTCTCTGTGATTTCTCTCGCGTCCTCGACAGAGGATGGCTTGATTACGCAGACCTCCATATTGGGAGCCTGTCTTCTGGAAGAAGGCTGGCGCATAGGTGTGACCTTGCTGCTTCCGCCTGACTGATGGGAGGAGTGGGAGCTTCTTGAAGAAGACTGCCTTGCAGGTCTCTCCTCGTAATCATCATCATAGTCATCGTAATCGTCGTCGCGGTCACGGCTGTTATCTTTTCCTTTATTGAACTTGGAGAGAAGCCCGCCCTTCTTTGACGATCTGTCCTCGTAGTCGTCATCCTCGTAGTCATCGTCATCGAAGAAATCATCGTTCTCGTAATCGTCATCGTCATCGCTCAATTTCATAATGTCAAGAAACTTATCTAATACTCCCATTTTTCAAATTCTCCTATCTTACGTTTATCTTTAACTCAGAGCATAATTGCGCGCGCCAAACAGGCCTGTCCCGACCCGCACCATCGTCGCGCCCTCTTCGACCGCCACCTCATAATCATTGGTCATGCCCATCGAGAGAATACTCATAGTAACATTATCAACTTTTTTTGCCCCTATGTCAACAGATAAGTTGCGCAAACAGCGAAAATATGGACGATTTTCTTCCGGATTTTCCACAAAAGGAGCTATTGTCATCAATCCGCACACTTTTATGTGGGAAAATTTGGCGATTTCATCCACCACCTGCTCCACTTCATTCACCTTCAGACCGAACTTGCTCTCCTCCTCGGCCACATTGACCTCCAACAGAATGTTAGCTGTCAGTCCATGCTTGGCTGCCTCCTTCTCTATGGTCTCGGCGAGGCGCACAGAGTCCACGGAGTGGATCAGATCCACCTTGTCTATGATGTACTTGACCTTGTTTCGCTGAAGATGTCCGATCATATGCCAGTGGATGTCCTTTGGAAGGGCTTCGTATTTCTCCACGATCTCCTGCACCTTATTCTCACCGAAAACTCTTGTGCCGAAATCGTAGGCCTCCCGCAGCATCTCCACAGGCTTTGTCTTGCTCACGGCGATCAGGGTCACCTCCTTCGGATCCCGCCCTGCCCGCTCACAGGCCTTTCGGATGTTCTCTTCCACCTGTCTGAAATTTTCCTGCAGCATTACCGCATCACTCCTTTAAAATATGATCTCGTTCTCATGAATGTCGCTGCCGTCCAGCGCTATATGGTCGTAGTTGGTCAGTCCGTAGTCGTTTCCGGACTGCACGATATAGTATTCTTCGTTCTCACACAGGATCTCCACCTGGGTGAATTCCGCATACCCTTTGTTTATGTTGAAGACTCCCCGCAGCGTCCCCTTCTCGCTGAGAGTACAGGTCTCGCTGGAGTCCGGCTTCACAAGAACCGTCCCCGCCTTAAAGGCGTCCTCATCCAGATAGACCATTCCCGTCTCATTGTCCCGGTAGTAGACCTCCGCCCTCTCAAATGTGGTGGTATTCTCGTCCGTCTGCACGAGCACGCCATCCTGGCTTGTGTCCCCGCCCTGAGTGATGTAGTCCTGGGGAACCGTGTAAAATTCCTTCTCCACCACAGAGGATTTGGGGATCTTCAGCCCCGACTCGTCCTCCAGCACAAGCTGAATATCCAGGAACCTCTCGCCCACATACCGCACCATGGACTCATTGAAGGTGATGAAGCCAAGATTGACATCCTTGTCCTCTGTATTGTAGATGGAAAGGCTGCCCCTGGCGGTCTCGTTGTCCTTGGAAAAGCGCACCTGCACGGTGGATGTATCGGCAAGCTCCTGGGCCATGTCCTCGTTCAGGATGATGACCACGGACCACTCCTCCTCTGTCACCAGCTTGTACGCCGCGTCCCCCGCCTTCACCTTTGCGTTGTCTGTCAGCTCCGTGCTCTTGTAATTCGCTCTGGACAGCATATCCGCCGTCACCTGATCCGCCGTGAGTCCCTCGTATCCGTCCACAGAGTAGACGATGACGCCGTCATCAGCCGCCTGGTAGGCGGTGACGCCTTCCGCTCCGCCCTGGATCAGGGCCGCTAGCTGGGACTGTTTGCTCTGGGAGGAGCTGCTGGTGAGAATATTCTCCACTGTATCCTTGAAGGTGTAGACCTCCTCAAACCGGTTGTCCTGAAAATTCCCGCTGAAGCTCTGGGTCTGCTGGAGGATCATCTGCTGCTCCTCCGACGAGACAGCCTGCTCCTCCTGGGCGTCCGCCTGCCCGGAGGAGGAAAAGTCCAGCTTCTCCGGAGAAATGCTGTACACATTTGTCTTTTTCCCCACCTTGCTCCCCTCCGGGACAAAGTAGTTGATATAGCCCTCCGTCTCCGCGTTCACCACCGTCTCATGGCGCAGGACAAGGCCGGTGTAGGCGTTGTCCCTGAAGATGGATCCCTCTCGGACCTCATAGGCTGTGATGTGCTTCGCCGTGGCGTAGGTGAGGACTGTCACGATCAGATAGACGAGGATAACTCCAAAAATTACAATCCCTATATTAAAATTCCATTTTTTCCGGTAAACCTGAATATTTCCCTGTGCTTTTCCAGACAAACTGTTGCCTCCTGTGTCATTTCCTTAATGCCGATCCGCCGAGATAGTGAAAATATTTCCCCTGCCAGGCGTCCCTCTCCCTCATCCTCTTCTCTGCCTCGTCCCGCAGCTTCCACCAGCTGGTTCCCCAGTTGCAGAAGACAGCCTCCTCCCTGGGGATGCGTCCGAAGAGCCGCTCCACGGCGATATCCGGGCTGAGATAGGACAGGAAAGCGATGAGGCGATCCATATACTCCTCTTTAGAACATACGGATATTGTACCATTTTCGTAGGCTTCGCACAACACCGTGTTTTTGGGGATGTAGAGGGAATGGATCTTGACTGTGTCTACCTGGAGGGCCGACAGCACCCTGGCTGTCTCCACTGCGTCCTCCAGCTCGTCTCCCGGATAATTCAGGATCACGTGGGCACAGATCTGAAAGCCATAGTTCCGTATCTGCAGCACCGCGTCTATGAACTCCGCCAGACCGTGTCCCCGGTTCATCCTCTTAAGGGTGCGGTAATTGACCGTCTGCAGTCCCAGCTCCAGGCAGATTTCTGTCCCCCGCCTTCTTCGCAGATCGCCCAGCACCTCCAGATAGGAAGGGGACACACAGTCCGGCCTTGTGGATATGTCGATCTCCACAATATCTCTCTCCCCTGCCGCCTCCTCCGTATAGGCCCTGAAATCCTCCAGAGGAAGATAGGTGTTGGTATAGTTCTGGAAGTAGGCGATAAACTTATGGGCCTTGTATCTTCGCTCGATCTTCTCCCGCGTCCTCCTAAGCTGCTCTCCCACTGTCAGATCCGGAGAGAGGGCCTCAAATCCGGTGCCGGACGCCGCGCAGAAGGTACAGCCCCCATGGCCGTCCACGCGGTTAGGGCAGGTGACAGGAAGGTTGACAGGCAGCTTGTACACCTTTTCGCCATATATTTTTTTCAAATATTCAGAATAGGGAAAGTATAATTTTTTCTCTGGCATGAATTTCAAAAATCCTTTCAGGGCATACTAGCACTATCTGATGAATAAAGGAGGGACTTTCATGAAATGGCTTGACAATATTTCACTGGCACTCGTTATCATCGGTGCTGTCAACTGGCTTCTGGTAGGTATTTTCCGCTTTGATCTTGTCGCCTTTCTCTTCGGAAATCTGACATGGCTTTCAAGGATCGTCTATACCCTGGTTGGGCTCTGCGGTCTGTACGCCATCAGTTTTTTCGGAAGGATCAGAAACGCGTCCGACTCAGGAGTCTGATAGATCAAATGCACGGCTGCGGCCGCATTTACACAAGGCAGGAGGGGTATCCTGGTATACCATACCGGATGCCCCTCCTTATTATGCGCACAGGCGCTTTCTTTTTATTCTGACGAGCCGCTGTCCGCTCCTCCCAGGGTGGGAATCTGATCGATCATAGCCGTCATGTCCTCATAGAGGAGAGGCTTGTCCTCCGCTCCCATGACGATGGAGATATAGTAGTCCCCGTCCGGCGCCTGATCCAGAAGGACAAGGCAGTTTCCGGCCTCCCCTGTGTAGCCGGTCTTTCCGCCGATGACCGTAGCGCCCGTGGGAAGAGCAGCCTCACCTCTTGCGTAGAAGTTGGTGGGCTCCCAGGTGACGGACCGCACGGTGCCGTCGGCGCCGGTGATCTGCGCAGTGTAGGAGTCTGCGCTGATAATGTCCACAAACTCTTCGTACTTGATGCTCTCATTGAAGATGAGGTACAGATCATAGGCTGTGGTGTAGTGGTTCTCATCGTGAAGACCGTTGGGCGTCACAAAATGAGTCCCAGTGGCCATCAGGCTCTGGGCCTCCTCGTTGACCATCTCCATGAACTCTTCCTCCGTGCCCGCCACATACTCTGCAATGGCCACAGCGCTGTCATTTCCGGAGGGGAGCATCAGCCCGTACAGAAGATCCCGCATGGTGAGCTGATCCCCGGTCTGCAGTCCGGCAACAGAGGCGTCCCAGGAAAAGCTGGAGGCCGCGCCTGCGCTGCCGACTGTGACGATATCGTCCAGGTTGCTGTTCTTGATGGCCACCAGCGCCGTCAGTATCTTTGTAGTGCTGGCCGGATAGAGCCTGGTAAACAGATCCTGGCCGTAGATCACTTCCCCGTCGGTGACATTAAAAAGCCCCTCCGCGTGGAGAGAGCTGTCGCCCTCAAAGCCATCCAGGGAGACATCCCCGCCGGCGACGCACAGATCCTCGGCAAAGAGCTCGGCCTGGTACATATTTTTGTTGTAGTTTTCCTTCTCGTAGGACAGGACCGCGTCGCTTGCGCCGCACCCTGTCAGACCCAGCAGGACGCCGGAAAGCCCTCCTGCCAGTATGAGTTTCTTACCTGTACATTTCACGCCAATCCAAATCTCCTCTGTCAATTGCAAGAACTATAATCTCGGCCGTGGCGAGATTAGTCGCCATGGGGATATTGTGCATATCACACAGCCGGATCACGTCGTTAACCTCAGGCTCGTGAGGCTTGGGACTCTGCGGATCCCGGAGAAAAATGAGAGCGTCAATGTCGTTCTGCGCGATCTGCGCTCCCAGCTGCTGTTTTCCACCAAGCGGTCCTGCCAGGTATTTATGGACCGAAAGGTTGGTTACCTCCTCGATGAGACGGCCCGTGGTCCCGGTGGCGAACAGATTGTGTTTGCTCAAAATCCCCCGGTAGGCGATGCAGAAGTTCTGCATCAGAGTCTTCTTGGAGTCGTGTGCGATCAGGCCAATATTCATACAATGCATCCTCCTCATTAAAGTGTAGTTAGTTTATCCTGATATTTCTTCGGCTGCAGTCCCACATTGAGCACAAATCCGATCCCGAGATACATGCTTCCGAGAGACGTAAGGCCGTAGCTGACAAACGGCAGCGGTATGCCCGTATTGGGGATGATCTGGGTGGCAACCGCTATATTGATAAATGTCTGGATCCCTATGAGGGCTCCGACCCCACAGCATATGATCTTTCCCGTCACATCCTGCGCTCTTATCCCTATCAGTATACATTGTATCACTATAAGGAGGAGCAATGCAATAAAAATACAACATCCCACAAAGCCTAATTCCTCTCCCACAATGGCAAAGATAAAGTCCGTCTGGGGCTCCAGGATAAAGTTTCCGTTCTTCACCGAAGTGGTGGTGTTGTTGTTAAGTCCCTTCCCGGTGAGCTGCCCCGAACCGATAGCTATGACCGAGTTGTTCTGCTGATAGGCCTCATCGCTCGCGTACTCCTCCGGATTCAGCCAGGCCAGGATACGCTTCTGCTGGTAGTCGTCCAGGATCTTCTGATCCGGCTGCACGACAATGCTCAGGAAAATAACGGCCACCGGCACTGTGATCAGGAGCACCATGCCGATAAATTTGTAGGACAGGCCGCCCACATACATGAGCACGCAGAAGAGAGTCGCCGTACAGATGGTGGTGGAAAGGTTCGGCTCCTCAAAGATGAGGGCCAGCGGGACAAGGATGAGCGCCACCGCCTTCAGGATGGTCCGCCTGCTGCTTAAATCCTCCTCATGCTTCATGATAAATCTGGCAAAGAAGACAATAAGGAATATCTTTGCCAGCTCCGATGGCTGGAAATTGGTAAATCCAAGATTGATCCATCTCCTGGCCCCGTTTACCACCTCTCCCACACCGGGTATCAGCACGATCGCCAGCATCCCAACCGACAGAAAGTAGAAGAGCCAATAGAAATTGGCGATCCACACATAGTCAATCAGAGAGACGACCACCATGAGCAGAATAGACCCGGCAAGCCCGATAAGCTGCCGTCCCTGGTAGGCCTCGTTGGCGCTGCCTATGACGAGAACGCCCAGGCAGGAGGTGGCCAGCACAAGGACAATAAGACTGAATTTATAATCTTTTAAGCGATAAGGTTTTGTTATTTTTAAAAATTTCACTGCTTTTCTCCTGTAAGTCTGATATGTACGTGCGTCCTGCTGTAGGAGACGTCGAATTCCTCGGGTGTAATTTCCATATATTTGGAAAGGACCTGGTAGAGCTCATGGCTGATCCTCTCGCAGGCCTCCGGCTGACATTTCATGCGGTCCGACACGACCAGGACCTTCAGCCTGTCCTTTGCGATCCGCACAGAAGAACGTCTTCCCATACTCCCGATGCCTCCTTAATTTTTATGAAATATATGAGTCAGTCTGGACCAGATTCCGTTCCCGGCCTCCAGATCCAGAAAAGGGACCTCCTCGCCTGCGATCCGCCTGCATATATTCCTGTAGGCCTCCCCGGCTCTCGACTCCATGGAGATGACAGGCTCGCCCTGGTTGGTGCCGATGACTACCTGCTCGTCGTCCGGTATGGCGCCGATGAGGGGGATGGACAAAATCTCCGTCACATCGTCCACTGACATCATGTCTCCTCTCCTCACCATATCCATCCGGATCCGGTTGATGATGAGGTCGATCCTGCTGATCTTCTCCGCCTCCAGCAGGCCCACGATGCGGTCCGCGTCCCGGATGGCCGACACCTCCGGCGTGGTCACTACCACCGCCCTGTCCGCGCCGGCTATGGCGTTCTGAAAGCCCTGCTCGATCCCTGCCGGACAGTCCAGAAGGATATAGTCGTAGGTCTCCTTAAGCTCTGAGGTGAGCTTTTTCATCTGTCCCGGGGACACGGCCGTCTTGTCCTTTGTCTGGGCTGACGGGAGCAGATAGAGATTTTCATACCGCTTGTCCCGGATCAGCGCCTGCTTCAGTCTGCACTTTCCCTCTATAACATCCACAAGATTGTACACAATAAAATTTTCCAGGCCCATGACAACGTCCAGGTTCCGAAGACCCAGATCCGTGTCAATGATGATGACCTTTTTGCCTTGCATTGAAAGACCTGCTCCGATATTTGCGGTGGTGGTCGTCTTCCCGACACCGCCTTTTCCCGATGTGATTACGATAACTTCGCCCATGAATAACTTCCTCCTATTACTGGTTTCACTTTTCTGCCGCCTATGCGGAGTTTTTCCGGTTCCATGCAAAGGGCTGCCACAAAGACATCTGTCCTTCCGGACGCGCCGGCCTGGGCGCTTCCGTACAGACCGCCGACCACCACGATGCTCCCCTTGGAGACAACGGTAGCTCCCTCCTCTACATCTCCCACGATCACGATGCTGGTCTCCGACTCAAGCACCTGATTTCTCTTCAGTGTCCCCCTGTAGAAACGGCCGTCCTGCCTGGGCATTTCGGCCTGCGTCTGTTCTACGGCGCTTCTGTATATTTTCTCGTTCTTCTCGTCATGATCCAGTATACACAAGATCTGTATTCCCGCGGAGCCGGAGATCGCTTCCACTATCTGCCGCTCCTGGTCTTTTGTAAGAATACGGTTTTCCAGGCTGACCGCCATCTCAGCTCCCGCGAAGAAATGGGCGGCCGCCCTAAATTTACTCTCTGTCTCCTCCAGCAGCTCCTCAAAGGGAACTCTGTCGTCCAGATAGACTGCCAGACCGTATTTGCTTCCCTTGATCATGACATGGTCTTTCAAAACGTACTATCATCTCCCAACCTGGTTATTGATCCTCGGTTTTTAGTCCCCGGAGGTATGGACTGTGATCTCAGCGGCCTGCCCTGTGATGAGCTGCGCGCTGTCTGTTATCTGATAGTAGTACTGGAATATATTGCTGCCCACCTCCGAAGCGTAGCTGGAGCTGTAGCCGTTGGCGATGCGGACCGCCATGGCTATCTCCGGATTGTCGCTGGGGGCAAAGCCCACAAACAGTCCGTGATCCGCGTGGGTGGTGCTCTGCTGGGCGGTACCGGTCTTTCCGGACACACTCAGAGAGCTGGCGTTGATAGCTGTAAACACGGAACTATTCTTCACCACGCCCGCCATGCCGGCGTGGACCGCGTCCCAGGTGGACGAAGAGACGCCGTCGATGGTCCGGGCCTCCCCGTTCTGGTACTCCTCCACCACTTCACCGTCCACATTCTCCACCCGGTCCAGAAGGGTCAGCTCGTAGAGAGTGCCCTCGTTAGCCACGGCTGTGATGTACCGGGCCAGCTGACTGGTGGTGTAGTTGTTTGTGCCCTGTCCCATGGCGGAGCGGACAGAGTCCTCGTCGGAGATCTTCGGATCCATCTCCGGTATCTCCAGACCGCTCGTCTCGCCGAGGCCGAACATCTCCGCGTATTTTCTCAGCCGCTCCAGGCCGTACTCGCTGGAGTAGCTGCCGTCCTGCATACCCAGCTGGTAGCCGATGTTGTTGAAAAACTCGTTACAGGAGTTTGTGATGCCGCTGACCACGTTCATGGTTCCGTGCCCTGCCGGGTATACCCAGCAGTGAACCTCCGGGCTGATCACGTCGAAGTTACCGTCACAGTATACGGTAGTGCCTGTATCGATGACACCCTCTGTCAGGCCAGCCACAGCCACAAGGGGCTTGTACGTGGATCCGGGAGCCGTAGTCTCCTGCGTGGCGCTGTTGTAGAAGGGCCTGGAGGTGCTGGTGTTCAGTTCGTTATAGTAATCGCTGTCCATGGTGTTGGCCAGCCGGTTGTTGTCGTATCCCGGGTAGGAGACACAGGCCAGCACATCCCCGCTGTCCGTGTCCGTGATCACCACAGATCCGCGGCATGGCTCCAGTCCCAGCTGTCCCGGGGTGATCTCCAGCGTCTGGAGCTTCCCTCTGAGGAAGTCGTAGGCCCCTGTGGCACCTGACGCCAGATTGTTGTACTGGGTCTCATCCATGGGGAGCACGCCCTGCTCATACAGGATCATGCACAGCTCTCTTCCCGTCACAGTTCCCGCCTTGATCATATACTGGTATATCAGCTTGTCAAAGTCCGTGCTGTTTTGGAGCCTGTCCGTCACATAGGAGACCATGGCGCTGTACACCTCCGCGGAGTCTGAGTAGTTTCCCTCCGAGGAGAGATAGTCCTGCAGCTTGGAGGCATCCACCCAGTTCTGGGAGATTGCGTAGTTGAGGTAGGTGTATATGTTGATAGTCTCCTCGTTTTTCCACTGCTGGTAGGTCTCATCGCTTGTGTCGATGGAGTCGCTCATGATGACTCCGTTCTCTCCGGTCAACACCTCATTCACCACGTGGGACAGATAGGCCTGCCACTCCCGGGTCATATCCCTGTAGGCGGAAGCATTGCCATCCTGCATGATAGAGGCCAGCTGGGAGAGGACCTGCTCCTTGTAGGGGGCGAATTTACCGTACACAGACTGCTCCGCGCCCCCAGCGTCCGCCGCCGAAAAATGGCTCATGTCCACAATGTTGTTGTCTATAAACGCGTTGTAGGCGTCGCCGCTTGCCACGATGACGTCCGCCGCGTCCTCCGACTTTGTCCTGTCGTAGTCCAGGATGTCCTGCATGCGGGACAGGAGGATACCTGCCAGCTCCTGCTCCAGGATGTCGTAGGCCGCCTTCTGGAGATCGGCATCAATGGTCAGGTACACGTCGTTCCCGGCCTTTGGCTCTGTCTCTCCCACTGTGTCAATGACCCGTCCCACGCTGTTCACGTAAAGCTTGACCTCGCCTTTATCCCCCTGGAGCGTGTTGTCCAGCACCTGCTCCAGACCGGATTTGCCCACCGTGTCTGTCAGGTCATACTGCTCCTGCTCGTCCTTGCTGAGGGCATTGTACTCCTCCTGGGAGATCTGGCCTGTGTAGCCGATGAGATTGGCAAAGTACTTGCTGTCCGTGTACCGTCTCAGAGACTCCTCCGCGATGTCCACGCCCTGGAGCTCGTCCATGTGCTCCATGATTTCCGCTACCGTCTCGTCGCTCACATCCTCCGCCACGGTGGTGGGGATATATTTCTGGAAGCTGTTGAGCCCGATGGCATAGCGGATGTTCACCATCTTGAGCACCTGAGAGCGCTCCAGCTCATCCTGGTCGATGCCGTAGCCGTAAGTCTTGTCCGTGCAGAGGTAGTCGATGATCTGGGCGGCGGACATATTCTTTTGCTCCTCGTCCAGACTGTCGATATAGCTCTCCCCGAACACGTCGGCCACAAACCGGAGCCGCTGGGTCTCGTCTGTCATGGAGAACTGATACTCATTATTGGCATCCAGCACAATGCTGAAGTCACTGATCACCGAGTCCCCGTGCCCCTCCACAATCTCTATGATGCGGGTGATCTCCTCGTTGAGAGCCTTGTTCTTCTCGGCTGTAGTGTCATACACCCCATTGTCCTCGATGGTGACCGAGTAGGCCAGCTCGTTGTAGGCCAGAAGCTTGCCGTTTCTGTCATAGATGTTTCCTCTGGTTCCCTGTATGGTCCTCGTCTTCTGGATCTGAAGGATATAGTCATCCAGGTAGGACTGGCCATTCACGATCTGAAGCTGAAAAAGCCGCCCCACCAGAATGGAAAACATGATGCAGAAGACGATGATGGTCACGACTGCCCTTCTCTGGAACAGTTCGTAAATTCCTGATTTAATGCGTTCCCAAATACTATACAAACCTGCTTGCACTCCTTTGTTCTTCGGCCTCTAGTTTACGGTTCACGTGTAGTATGATCTGATACAGAAGAATCGTCACCAGAATGGTGTAGACCAGCTCCGGCAGGATCACATGTGTCAGATAATATCCAAAACGGAAGTCCCCCTGCATCATAAAGAAGCAGACATAGACGATCAGGCCGTAAGCCAGCTCGCTCCCGGCGATCAGTCCCAGAGGCAGCTTGATATCCTCGTCAAAGAACAGCCGCTTAAAGCTGCCGTTGAGATACCCAATCACGGTAAAGATCAGCGTGTAAAATCCCAGCACGCCTCCCCAGCACACATCCATCAGAAGGCCGCAGGAGAACCCTACCGCCATCCCCGTCTTCCTGCCCCGCATAAACCCGAAGGCAGAGGTCAGGACGATCATCAGATTGGGCCGTATGGATGCGAACTGAAGCCTGGAAAAAACTGTGGCCTGCAGAAGGAAACACACGATGATAAAGCAGGCTGTGATGATCTTTCTCTTCATAGTCTACTCTCCTTTGTCCCCCGACCCGTCTGTCTCCGTCAGATCCGCCTTTGTGGTGGTGATGACAAGCACCTCCTGGAGATTGCTGAAATCCACCGCGGGGGTGATGTAGCCTGAACGGGTCAGATTGTTTGCATCCACATTGATCTCTGATATATATCCGATGAACAGGCCCTGGAGATAGGTGGAGCTGATATGGGACGTCACCACCTGCTCTCCCACCTGGATCTCGTTGTCGTTGTTTGGCAGATTTTCAAAGCGGATCCGCCCATCCTCCATCAGAGTCAGATCGCCCCGCACAATACACAGATCCGAGGTGGACAGGACCATCCCGCTGATGTTGCTCTCATCGTCGATGACCGCGCGGACCTGGGCGTAGTTGGGACCCACCTCTGTCACGATACCGGCCAGTCCGCTGCCGGCCAGTACATTCATATCCTTTCGGATCCCGTCCTCGCTTCCCTTGTCGATGGTAAAGGAGCTGAACCAGTTGGTACCATTATTGGCAATCACATGGGCGCCCACCTTCTCATAGTCGCCGTAATTCTGGTCCAGCTTGTAGAGCTCCTGCAGCCGCTCCAGTTCATACTGCTCCTGGTTCAGTCTCGTGTTGTCTATGGTGAGCTGATCCACTCTCTCCTGGAGCTGCTCGTTTTCCTTGCGAAGATCGCTGAGGGTGGCAAAATTGTCCGTCAGGTCGCCCATCCATGTCCCCACGTAGCTGATCCCCCTCTGCATGGGGATGATGGTATAGTTTGCGATCCAGCTCAAGGGACCGCCTCCGTCCATAAAACGCTCCGCGCCGAGAAGAATGCCGCACACGATCACAAGTATCAGAAGCACATATTTACTTGGAAGGGTATTTTGATTTTTGATCTTCATACTATCTCATCCACCTATAATTTTCATCCAGCATGGAATATGCCAGTTTTTTCAGTTCCTTGGACTGAATGATCTGCTTCAGTCCCGTCACGGCACAGATGTCCGGGTCGATGGCTGTCCGCACGCGGATGCCTGTCATCTCCTCCATGTAAACCTCAAGCCCAGGCAGATTGGCCAGCCCTCCGGTGAGAAAGATGCCGTTTTTGTAGATGGCCTTGCGCACCTCCGGCGGGGTCCTGTCCAGAAGGGACTCGATCCCCCTGACGCACTCCTCTAAAGGCTCCTTCACGGCGGCCCGCACCAGGCTGATGGAGATCTCCCTCTGCTGGGGCACGCCGGTGATAAGATCCCGCCCCGCCACAGTCATGGAGGCTGTGTTGTCCTCGCTGAACACGCCGAACCTCTTGCGGAGGATCTCCGCCGTGACCCTGCCGATCAGGAAGTCATGGTTGTACCGGACGAGCTGGGCCACCGCATGGTCCAGGGTGATGCCCCCCACCTTTAAAAGCCGGTTCAGCACGATACCTCCCCCTGCCAGCACGGAGAGCTCTGTGGTCTCCCCACCCAGGTTGACGATGAAAAGCCCCTTTGTGTTCTGCACGTCCAGGTTCAGTCCCACCGCGTCGGCGATCCCCCGCTCCACAATGTTGACCTCACGGGCCCTGGCAGTGGAGTGGATCACCAGGTCAAAGAAAGCCTTCTTCTCCACCTCCGTCACATCTGTGGGGACGGCGATCACATACTCCGCCCCCCTGGCAAAGCCCCTATCCTTTTTCAGCAGCCCCTGCAGGAGATACTGCATGTGGTCAAACCGTGAGATAACCCCATGCTTCATGGGAAACACCACCTGTATATTGGCCGGGGCCTTCTCATACATCTCAAAAGCCTCGTCCCCCACGGCAAACACTTCCTTTTTGTTTGCTATGGCTATGACATCCTTCTCCTTCCAGATTGCATCCTTCTTTTTATCATATACTTTGATCTCGTAGGAGCCGAGATCAAGCCCGTATATATTTCGTGCCATTTTTGACCTTATCCTTTCGTGTATAACAGCCCCTCTTCCCGGAAGCTGATATAACAATTATTCCCAATAATGATATGATCTAACAATTCTATCCCGATTAATTCTCCCGCCTGCCGGATTCGCTCCGTGGCGGCGATATCCGCCCCGCTGGGAGCCGGGTCACCGCTTGGATGATTGTGCAGGAGGATGACGGACACGGCCTCCATCCTGAGAGCCTCCACGAAAATCTCCCTGGGGTTGGCAAGGGAGGCGTTCACTGTCCCCTTGTACACATCCTTCTCCCCAATCAGCGCAGATTTCGTATTCAGCATCAGCAGCTTCATATGCTCCTGCCTGAGATGACGCATGTCCTCCATGTAATATCTGGCCACCGACGCGGGCGAGGAGAAGTCCAGTCCCTTTTCCGCCGTCTCCTTGGCCAGTCTTCTCGCCAGCTCCATAAGACAGAGGAGCTGGATGGATTTCACCCGGCCCACTCCCCTGATCTTCTGAAATTTTTCTCTCGTAAAGCTGTGAAGCCCGCTTAAGTTCCCGCCTCCGGCTGTCAGGATGCGCCGGCATATATCCAGCACATTCTCGCCTCTGGTCCCGGTCCTTAAAAGGACAGCCAAAAGCTCCGCATCACTTAAATTCTTCTCTCCCAGGCGCTCGCACTTCTCGTACGGGCGCTCAGACACCAGGAGATCTTTCATTTTACTTGTGTTTCTCTGAGTCATCTTTTGCAGACACCTATAACACTCCCAAAGAGGCCCTGTTACAGGAAGCGATAGATTATGATTGCCAGAACCATTCCGATAATGCTGGCTATGGTGATCTTCACCGACAGCCCGAAGGTGATGACAAGTATGCCCAAATTCAGCACCACCGGTTCATCCAGCCCAAAGGTCTGCCCGTAGCTCAGCCAGCTAAAAGCCCCTGTATCCTGTGCCAGCATGCCGATAAAACCTCCTAGGACAATTCCTGCCAGAATAAGCAGAAATAAGGCCCAGGAATTTTTACTGCCTGCTCCTCTCATATGTACTCCACCTCACATCATTCTTAAGTTTTCTTTCAAAAACTCAATATATTCTACCATATTTCAAAAAAAGTGTATAGCCTCATTCCATTAAAAATTTCTTAATCATTCGCACTTTTGTCGAAGGGACGGTATTTTCTGGCGACAGCCTCGGCCACCTTCATGCCGTCCATGGCAGCCGACATAATGCCGCCCGCGTAGCCCGCCCCCTCGCCGCAGGGATAGAGCCCCGGAAGTTGGCTCTGCAGCCCCTCATCCCGGAGGATCCGCACCGGGGAGGAGGTGCGGCTCTCCACGCCGGAGAGGACCGCGTCCTCCCGGTCATAGCCGGGCAGCTTTTTCCCAAACTCCCGTATGCCCCTTGCGATGGCGTCTCCGATCTCCTCCGGGAAAATCCCCCGCACATTGCCGAAGCAGAAGTCCCCTCTGATCTGGGGCTCCACCTCCCCGATGTGATCCGACACCCTTCCCCGGCAGAAATCGCCGTAGAGCTGGACAGGCACCTTGCCCTGGCCCGCCTGCCAGGCACGCTCCTCCAGCCTTCTCTGAAATTCCACTCCCGCCAGGGGGCCCTCCCCGCCAAAGTCCTGCGGAGTCACCGTGACGATGACGGCGCTGTTGGCGTTCCGGCCGGCCCGGTCATGGTAGCTCATGCCGTTCACCGCCAGGCGCCCCTCCTCGGAGGAGGCGTTCACCACATACCCTCCGGGACACATGCAGAAGGTGTAGACGCCCCGCCCCTCCGGCAGCTGGCAGGTCAGCTTGTAGGCCGCCGCGGGCAGTCCGCCGGGGCGCTTTTCCCCCTCCTCCATACCATACTGATCCCTGTCGATCATGGCCTGGGGATGCTCCGCCCGGACGCCCACCGCAAAGGCCTTGGCCTCCATGGGTATTTTCTTCTCGTGCAGCATGGAAAATGTGTCCCGGGCGCTGTGTCCCACTGCCAGGATAAGAGCCTGGGTCCTCTCCATGATCGTCACCCCGGACAGAGTGTCCTGAAGCTCCAGGGAGAGACCCCCCTCCTCCCCCAGGACCGGCTCCAGAGACACAAGCTGGGTGTGAAAGCAGACCTGTCCGCCCAGCCTGATGATATCCTCCCGCATCCGGGTCACCACCCGGATCAGAAGGTCAGTGCCGATGTGGGGCTTGGCGTCCCAGGCGATCTCCTCAGGAGCCCCGTGGTCCCGCAGGATCTCCAGGACCTTTCGGTTCCGGCCAAATTTGTCCTTCACCAGGGTGTTCAGCTTTCCGTCCGAGAAGGTGCCGGCGCCGCCCTCTCCGAACTGGACATTGGAGCGGGTGTCCAGGACACCTGTCTCCCAGAATTTCTCCACGTCCTTTTTCCTCTGCTGTGCCTCCATACCCCGCTCCACTACCAGTGGGCGATAGCCGTGGAGAGCCAGCATGTAGGCGGCAAAGATACCTGCCGGGCCAAAGCCCGCCACCACCGGCCTGTGCTTCAGCTCCTCCGGCCCCGGCTCCGGGAAGCGGTACCCCGCCTCCTTTGCCTGCTGGATATTTTTGTCCCGGTTTTTGCGCAAAAGAGCCTTCTCCCCCTTTACGGAGACGTCCACCGTGTACACGTAAAAGAGCTCCGGCTTCCTTCTGGCGTCCAGGGACCTCCTGACGATCCTGTAGGAGAAATCCTCACCGCCCTTCAGCCGCAGCGCCTTCCCGATCTTCTCCCTGAGCTGTTCCGGAGTGTGTCCTGTGTGCAGCTTCAGCTGTTGAATACGTATCATCGCCCTCTCCTGTCCTTTCTGCTGTTCTCTCTGCCGTCCTTTTCCCGGCCCACTTTCCTGCCTGTCCTCTTATCTATCCTCTTATCCGCCGTCTTCGCGGCCGCGCTTCCCGCCAGCCATCCGGAGGCCCAGGCCCACTGCAGGTTATAGCCGCCGCACATGCCGTCCACATCCAGCAGCTCTCCCGCAAGGAAGAGCCCCGGAGTAAGGCGGGACTCCATGGTCTCCGGGGAAATCTCCCCCAGGGGCACGCCGCCGGCGCACACCTGAGCCTGGTCAAAGGAGTTGGTGCCTGTAATGTTCATCCGCAGATGCTTACAGGTGCCTGCAAGTCTCACAAGAGCCTCTCTGTCTACGTCCCCCAGCTTTTCCTTCCAGCGGATGCGGCTCCCGGTCAGCAGCACAGGGGCCAGCTTTCTGTGGAACAGGCCGTGGAGGAACTCCTCCGCCGTATTGCCCGCGAACACGCCTCTGCGCCCCTCCAGGAGATGAAACGCCTCCCTCTCACTCATGGCGGGCAGAAAATCAAGCAGAACGTACACCTCTTTCTTTCGATCCAGAGCCATGGACGCAAAGCGGCTCACCTGAAAGACCGGGATGCCGGAGATTCCGTAGTCTGTAAACTGCACCTCCCCGGTGTCGCAGGAGACCTCTTTTCCCTCCACAAAAAGGCTGACCCGGGCCTCCGCCCGGACGCCTGACAGCTTCCCTGTAAAGCCGGCGTCCGACCGAAGCTGTACCAGGGCGGGCAGCGGGCGGATCACCGAGTGTCCCAGCCCTTTTGCCAGAGAGTATCCGCTGCCGTCGCTTCCAAGGGCCGGCGCCGCCTTTCCCCCGGCCGCCAGGATGAGCGCATCCCCGGTGCAGAAGGAGCGCTTTCCGTCTGCGCCGGCAAGCCTGAGACGAAAGCCCTCTTCTTTCACCTCAGCCCTCTCCACAGTCACCCCTGTGCGGACCTCCACTCCCTGCCGCTTCAGCTCCATGGCCAGGGCCTCACGCACCGCGGCAGCCTGGTCGCTGGCCGGATAGACCAGGGTACCCCTTGTCTTTGTCAAAAGCCCCAGCTCCGCAAAAAAGCGCAGCGTATCCTCCGGGCCGAAGGCCGAGAGGACCTGCTCGATGGTCCCCCGGTCTCCGCCCCGGAAATACACTGCTTTCATGTCCATATTCGTGAGATTGCACCGGCCGTTCCCTGTAGAGAGGATCTTCTTGCCGGGCATCTCCTTTTTCTCAAGTATCGTCACCAGGGCGCCCTGTCTGGCCGCCGCTATAGCGGCAGTCATGCCGGCCGCCCCGCCTCCGGCGATCAGTATTCTCATAGAGTGACCAGCCCTTTCCGCACCAGGTATTCCAGTGACATCAGTATGCCCAGCTTTGCGTGAGGCCAGGTCAGACCTCCCTGGAAGTAGACGGCGTAGGGCGGCTTGATGGGAGCGTCCGCTGAGAGCTCGATGGAGGATCCCTGCACAAAGGCTCCCGCCGCCATGATCACATCGCTGTCGTACCCCGGCATGGCCCAGGGCTCCGGCGTCACATAGGAGTCCACCGGGGCCGCCGCCTGGATCCCCTGGCAGAAGGCGATGACCCCCTCCGGGGTGCCAAGCTCCACTGCCTGGATAATGTCGTGACGGCTCTCTTTTGCGTCAGGCACCACCTGAAAGCCGCAGGACTCATAGATATTGGCCGCCAGGATGGCGCCCTTCAGGGCGCTGGCCGCCACGGTGGGCGCCAGGAAAAGTCCCTGGTAAAAGGACTGCATGACGCCCAGGGTAGCCCCCACCTCACGTCCCAGGCCCGGGGAGGTGAGCCGATAGGCACAGTTCTCGATGAGTTCCTCCCGTCCCGCAATGTACCCGCCGATGGGCGCCAGGCCGCCGCCTGGGTTCTTGATGAGGGAGCCCACCACCATGTCGGCCCCCACATCGCTTGGCTCAGTCAGCTCCACAAACTCTCCGTAGCAGTTGTCTACCATACAGATGAGATCCGGGCGGATCTTCTTCACAAAGGCGATCAGCTCCCCGATCTGGGCCACAGAGAAGCTGGGCCGGGTCTGATACCCCTTGGACCGCTGGATAGTGACCAGCTTTGTCCTCTCATTGATGGCCTTCCTGATATTCTCGTAGTCAAAGGTGCCGTCCTCCAGCAGATCCACCTGCCGGTAGGTCACGCCGTACTCGGCCAGTGACCCGCGGGAGGGGCGGATGCCGATGACCTCCTCCAGTGTGTCGTAGGGCTTGCCCGCAGGCGAGAGGAGCTCATCCCCGGGCCGCAGATTGGCGGCCAGCGCCACGCAGAGAGCGTGGGTCCCGCAGGCGATCTGAGGCCGCACCAGGGCGCTCTCCGTGTGGAACACGCTGGCGTACACCTTCTCCAGAGTCTCCCTTCCCAGATCGTCGTAGCCGTAGCCGCTGGTGTAGTGGAAGCATCCCTCGCTGACCCGGTTCTCCTGCATGGCCCGGATCACCTTCATCTGGTTGTACTCCGCAGTCCTGTCAATGGCCGCAAACCGCTCCTTAAGCTTCTCCTCCATCTGTCTTCCAAACTTGTATACTTTTTCGGATATCCCCATCTTTTCATACATCCGGGTCATCTGTTCATCCTGCATTGTCTTACTCCTTTTTCATTTCTGTCTGTATCCGCCCGCGCCGCTATCCGTCCGACATGCCTCTGCCGGCGTCTACCTGTGCTCGCCCCTTGTCATGGCCGCCATGATGCGTGTCTTCATCTGGGCGCACTGGGCGTCAAACTCCGGGTTGATGGACGGGATCTCCCTCATCACGTCCGCCGCCTCCCGGTATTTATACATATCATATAAAAGGCCTGCCCGGTTCAGATTGAACATGGCCTTTTCCCCCTTTGTCTTCGCAAGGGGCTCAAGAGCCATCAGCTCCTTATATGTCTTCTCCGAATTTTTGCTGTACGAATAGAGCTCCATAAGGGGGTTCATCCTCTTTAAAAATCTGGAGCCCCCGAATAATCCTTTAAACATATCCCTTCTACTCCCTCCGTTATATAGGAAAGCATTACCTCCACTATTTTTTTCTCATCGTAGTCATACGAGGGCTTGTCGATCCAGATCACCTCTTTCTCCCTCTTAAACCAGGTGATCTGGCGCTTGGCAAAATGCCTCGTGTCCCGCTTGATCCTGTAGACAGCCTCCCCAAGACTGCAGTTTCCCTCCAGGTAATCCAGTATCTCCTTGTAGCCCAGCCCCTGCATGGACACCATGCCCGGGCGCATCCCCATCTCCCTCAGACGGCGGACCTCCTCTACGAGGCCCTCCTCCATCATCTGGTCCACTCTCCTGTCAATGCGCTGGTACAGCCTGCTCCGCTCGTCATTCAGGACAAAGTACCGGAAATTATAGGGGGAGCTGCGCTGCCTCTCCCGCTCGTTGTGAACCGATATCTTCTCCCCTGTCTGGTGGTAGAATTCCAGAGCCCGTATCACCCGCTTCACATTGTTCGGGTGGATGGCCCTGGCGGACTCCTCATCCACCTGGGCTAAGCGGGCATGGAGCGCGGACGGTCCCTTCTCTCTGGCGAAGGCCTCCAGCTCCCCGCGCAGGCCGTCGTCCTCCCCGCCCTCCGTAAAATCAATGTCGTAGAGGAGAGCCTGGATATAAAATCCTGTTCCGCCCACCACGATAGGAATATGGCCGTTTGCCCGGATCCTCTCCATAGCCTCCCTTGCCATGGACTGGAACCGTACCACATTGAACTCCTGATCAGGCTCCAGCACATCCACCAGGTAGTGGGGCACTCCCTCCATCTCCCCGGGGCGTATCTTGGCAGAACCGATATCCATATGGCGGTACACCTGCATGGAGTCGGCGGAGATGATCTCGCCGCCGATCCGCTTTGCCAGGGTGATGGACGCTTTTGTCTTCCCCACTGCGGTGGGGCCGGTCAACACAATTAGTGGCTGTTTCATCACACGATCCTCTTGAATTTCTTTTCCAGTTCGCGCCTGCTCATGGCGATAATCGTCGGTCTTCCGTGGGGGCAGTGGTAGGGGTTCTCAAGCTTTAGCAGCTCCCCGATGAGAGTCTCCACCTCTCTCGCGGAGAGTCTCATATTTCCTTTCACCGCCGCCTTACAGGACATGGACGCGATCTTCTCGTCAATGATATCCGGTGCCAGTCCAGTATAAAGCTCATCAGATAAGCTGTCAATCATCTCCATAAGAAGATCCCTCTTCGCAATACTGAAAAGATTGTCCGGCACGGCACGCACAGCGTAGGAATCCTGCCCGAACTCCTCGATCTCAAAGCCAATCCTTGTAAACTGATCCATATATGTATTGAGAAGCTGAGCCTCCTGCATGGTCAGGTTCAGGATGATGGGGGGACTGATGATCTGGGAGGTGAAATCTCTCGTCTTCATCCCCGCCAGCGTCTTCTCGTAGAGCACCCTCTCGTGGGCGGCGTGCTGGTCTATAATATAAAGATTATCCTTAAATTCCACCAGCCAGTAGGTCTCGAAGACTTGCCCGATGATCCGGTACTGGGAAACCGCCTGGGGACTCAGAAGCTTCTCCTCAAAAAGATTGAGCTGTTTTGGTGCTTGCTCTGTTTTTTTCTCCGGCACTTCCGTTTTCTCCAGAGTACGCTCTGTTTTTTCAGGCTCCGCCCTGTAGTTTGCAGCCTCTCTGATCCGGTCACGAGTCACCTCGGGCCTGTGTATCTGCCCCTGCTCCTGCACCTCCGCAGCGGCGCTCTGCTGATGATAGGAGAGAACCCGCTCTCTCATTTTCTTCATGAAATAGTCCAGATCCTTTCGCGGCTCCCGGTCCGGCTGACCAGCCTGAGTACGCGGCGTCTGTCCTGCATTTTCAGGCTCATTTTTAAAGAGCGCGCTCTGTTTTTTCTCTTCCAGCTCGTTTGGGACTTCATGTGCGCTCTGTTTTTTATAGAGTGCACTCTGTTTTTCTATGTTTTCTGCTGTGTTCCTGACAATCGTTTCTTCTGCCGACAGCGCTCTTTTCTCTCTCTCCGGGGCAGCCGCCTCCTGTGCCGGTATGCGCTTTTCCTTCTCCGGCGCCGCTCCCGGCGGCTCCGGCAGATCGATCTGAGGGATCAGCTCATCGTGGTGAAGGGAGCGGGACACAGCCTCGCAGACGCTGTTGTAGATCTCCTGCTGGTTCTGGAAGCGCACCTCCATCTTGGTGGGGTGCACGTTCACATCCACGATCTCCGTGTCCACCTGGATATGAAGCACAGTAAAGGGATATTTGTGCTGCATCTGGAAATCCTTGTAGGCGTCCTCGATGGCCTTTGAGATAATGCTGCTCTTCACATATCTTCCATTGATAAAGTAATTCTCAAAGTTCCGGTTTCCTCTGGAGACAAGAGGTTCACCGATGCAGCCCGAGATGTGAATGCCCCTCCCCTCAAAGTCTACTTCCAGCAGGTGGGAGGCGATCTCCCTCCCGTACACGTGATAGATCACATCCCGCAGGCTGCCGTTCCCGGAGGTGTGCAGCTTAGACTGGCCGTTGTTGCGGAACTGGAAGGAAATCTCCGGATGGGACAGGGCCAGCCTGGTGACCAGATCTCCCACATGGCTTGCCTCCGTCATGGGCGTCTTTAAGAATTTCCGCCTGGCGGGGGTGTTATAGAAGAGCTGGCGCACAAGAAAGGTAGTGCCGTCCGGCGCTCCCGTCTCCTCCGGATGTCCGCCCTTTCCTCCCTCGATCCTGTAGGAGGCGCCGAAGGTACTGTCCTTTGTCTTTGTGATCAGCTCAACCTGAGCCACGGCCGCGATACTGGAGAGAGCCTCTCCCCTAAAGCCCAGGGAGGAGATGTGGGACAAATCCTCCGCGGAACGTATCTTGCTTGTGGAGTGGCGCAGAAAAGCCGCCGGAATGTCCTCCATCTCAATGCCGCAGCCGTTGTCCGTCACCCGGATAAAGGAGATGCCTCCATCCCGGATCTCCACCGTGATGGAGGTGGCGCCCGCGTCTATGGCGTTCTCCAGGAGCTCCTTCACAATGGAGGCCGGGCGTTCGATCACCTCGCCGGCCGCTATCTTGTCTATCGTTACCTGGTCTAAAACCTGTATTCTGCTCATATTACCACCTGTTTTTCAATTTATTCTGAAGCTGGTACAGCGTGTTCAAGGCGTCAATGGGCGTGAGATGGCTGACGTCCAGATTTTTGATCTCCTCCAGTACATCGTCGTCCCTGACCGTGTCGAAGAGGGACATCTGGGCCATATCCACCTCGTCGTACTTCTTCGCCTTTTTCTTTGTCTCTCTGCCGCCTGACGCGATATCCTTCACCCTTGTGGTGATGTCCGCGTAGGACAGCTCCTCCGCGATTTCCTTGGCACGCTCGATGACAGGGTCCGGCACGCCGGCCAGCTTGGCCACCTGGATACCGTAGCTGCGGTCCGCGCCGCCTTTGACGATCTTGCGCAGGAACACAATATCGTCCCCCTTTTCCTTCACCGCGATACAGTAGTTGTGGACATTGTCTATCTTGCCCTCCAGCTCTGTCAGCTCGTGATAATGGGTGGCAAAGAGGGTCTTGGCGCCCAAAAGCTTGGTGTTGCTGATATGTTCCACCACCGCCCAGGCGATGCTCAGGCCATCGAAGGTACTGGTGCCCCGCCCGATCTCATCCAGAATGAGAAGGCTGTGGCGGGTGGCGTTCCGCAGGATATTGGCCACCTCCGTCATCTCCACCATAAAGGTGCTCTGCCCGGATGCCAGGTCGTCAGAAGCTCCCACCCTCGTGAAGATCCTGTCCACGATACCGATATCCGCACTGGACGCAGGCACGAAGGAGCCCACCTGGGCCATCAGCACGATGAGGGCGGTCTGGCGCATGTAGGTAGATTTTCCCGCCATGTTGGGCCCGGTGATGATGGAGATCCGGTCCTTCTTGTCATCCAGATATGTATCGTTGGCAATGAACATGTCGTTTGGGATCATCTGCTCCACCACCGGGTGGCGTCCGTCCTTGATGTTGATGACACCCTTCTCATTGATCTTCGGCCGCACATACCGGTTCCGCTCCGCCACCACGGCCAGGGAGGCCAGCATGTCAAGCTGGGCCACCGCCTTCGCCGTGTTCTGGATGCGCACCACTTCTTTTCCTATGGTGTCCCGGACTTCGCAGTACAGCTCATACTCCAGGGCGTACAGCTTGTCCTCCGCCCCCAGGATGGTGTCCTCCAGCTCCTTGAGGCGGGGCGTGATGTAGCGCTCCGCGTTGGCCAGCGTCTGCTTTCTTGTATAGTAATCCGGCACCAGATTTTTAAAGGAATTGGTCACCTCCAGATAGTAGCCGAAGACCTTGTTGTATTTAATCCGCAGGTTCTTGATGCCTGTCTTCTCCCGCTCTTCCTCCTCCAGCTTCGCCAGCCAGTCCTTCCCCTCGGTCTTGGCGTTTCGCAGGCGGTCCACCTCCTCGCTGTAGCCCTCGCGGATGATGCCGCCCTCCTTCATGGCAAGGGGAGGATCCTCACAGATGGCCCTCCCGATCAGGTCGCAGATGTCCTCTAGAGCGTCCATCTCCCCCAGTATCTCCTTCAGAAGGGGAGAGCGCAGATCCTCCAGGATGCACCGGATGTGGGGCAGCATGGACAGGGAGCTGTAAAAGGCAGTCAGATCCCTTGGGTTGGCGGACTTGTAGGTGATCTTGCTCAAAAGCCGCTCCAAATCGTAGACAGGAGTCAGGTACTCCCGCATCTCCTCCCGGCAGATGGCGTTGTCCAGGAGCTCCTCCACCGCGTCCAGCCGCCTCTCAATCTGCTTCTTGTCTATGAGGGGCTGTTCCAGCTGCTTGCGCAGCATCCTGGCTCCCATGGCGGTCTTTGTCTTGTCCAGCACCCAAAGAAGGGAGCCCCTCTTCTGCTTTTCCCGCAGCGTCTCGCTAAGCTCCAGATTTCGCCTTGTGGAGCTGTCCAGCACCATGTACTTTCCCGTCACGTACCGGGTCAGATGGGAGAGCTGGACAAGATCCGTCTTCTGGGTCTCCTTCAGGTAGACGAGGAGAGCTCCGGCGCCGATGACGCCGCAGTCAAAGTCCCCGATGCCCAGGCTCTCCATAGAGCTCACCTTAAAGTGCTCCTCCAGGGTCCGGCGGCAGATGGCATCGTCAAAATACCAGGCGTCCAGGGCGTAGACAGTAATCCCCAGACGCCCCTTCAGGTCGTCCAGATCCATGCCGCTCATGTAGAAGGCCTCATTGCAGATCAGCTCCGAGGGCATCAGGTGGGTGATCTCGTCAAAGAGCATACCGCTGTCCCCGATCTCTGTCACAAAATACTCTCCCGTGGTCACGTCCGCCACGGAGACGCCGTAGGTGTCCCCAATATAGGCCACACACATGATATAATTGTTTTTCGTCTCGTCCAGGGCCTGGGGATCCACCGTGGTCCCCGGGGTGACGATACGCACCACCTCTCTTTTGACCAGTCCCTTGGCCGTGGCCGGATCCTCCATCTGCTCGCAGATGGCCACCTTGTAGCCCTTGGCCACCAGACGGCTCAGGTAGCTGTCCACCGCATGGTAGGGCACGCCGCACATGGGCGCCCGCTCCTCCAGGCCGCAGTTCTTCCCTGTCAGAGTGATCTCCAGCTCCCGGGACGCAGTGAGGGCGTCATCGAAAAACATCTCATAAAAATCTCCCAATCTATAGAAAAGGATGCAGTCGCTGTATTGCTTCTTCGTCTCCACATACTGCTGCATCATCGGAGTTAATTCAGCCATGTAAGTTCTCCTTTGCTGTTCTTGTCTTTTGTGTGCACGCCCGCAGGCATACATAGTTAAGTATAGCACATTTTCCCGTCAAATTAAATCAGGAAAAAATGCGGTTTTTTCTCGCCAAATACCTTCCACAGGATGTTCCCTCCCAGATAGATCCCCACCACGCTGAGGCAGGAAAAGAGGAGCATGAAGGGCACGCAGATCTGTCCGAAGAGCTGCAGGGGCATCCCCGTGTAGTCCCACACATGCCAGCCCATCCACTTGTTGACGATGATCCCGGTGATAAATTCGCAGGAGGTGATAAAGACCATGCACCGGAGAAGCTGCACCCACAGCGGATCCTGCCACTGGCGCACGCTCCCCTGCCAGGCGCAGAAGCACATACAGATGCCTCCCAGGACAAACATGCTCCAGTGGGAGAAGCCCCGGAACACCACCTCAAAGCCGTAGTAGAGACACCCTCCCACGAACCACAGCAGCAGATATTCACAAATTTTCTTTCTGTATTCTCTCATAAAAAACGCCCTCACTGTATAGTCTCCTATATAGTGTGAGCGTTTCTGCCGCAAAATATAAATGGTCACAGCTGGCATTTTACACCATATGGCCAAGATAGTAAAATCCTCTGCACTCGTCCAGGCGCACCTGCACCAGCTTTCCTGTGAGATCCTCCCCGCCCGGGAAATGGACAAGGAGATTGTTGCTCATCCGTCCGGTCATAAGGGACGGGTCATGGTCGTTCACCGACTCCACCAGCACCTCCTGGACAGTGCCCTGGTGCACGGCGCACACCTCACCGGCGATCTCCTGCACTTCCTTAAGAAGCCGGTCAAACCGGTCCTTCACCACCACCTGGGGAACCTGGTCCTCCATGGCCGCGGCAGGAGTGCCTGTCCGCTTTGAGTAGATGAAGGTAAAGGCGCTGTCGTACCGCACCCTTCTCACCACATCCAGCGTCTCCTGGAAATCCTCCTCCGTCTCCCCGGGAAAGCCCACAATGATGTCCGTGGTGAGGGAGATGTCCGGAACGGCGGCCCGTATTTTCTCCACCAGCGCCAGGTACTGCTCCTTCGTGTACCGGCGGTTCATCTTCTCCAGGATCCGGCTGCTCCCGGACTGCACCGGGAGATGGAGATGACGGCAGATCTTCTTCGATCTTCCCATCACCTCTATGAGCTCGTCGGAGAGATCCTTCGGGTGGGAGGTCATAAAGCGGATCCTCTCGATGCCATCCACCTTCTCCACCTCCTCAAGGAGCTGAGCAAAGGTCATAGGGTGCTCCAGTGTCTTCCCGTAGGAGTTCACGTTCTGTCCAAGGAGCATGATCTCCACCACGCCGTCCGCCGCCAGGCGTTCCACCTCCCGGATGATGGCTTTCGGATCACGGCTCCTCTCCCGCCCCCGGACATAGGGGACGATACAGTAGCTGCAAAAGTTGTTGCAGCCGAACATGATATTGACGCCGGACTTAAAGGGATATTTCCTGGCCACAGGCAGATCCTCCACGATCTTGTCCGTGTCCTTCCAGATGTCGATGATCATCCGGTCCGACTCCATCCGGGCCGCGATCAGCTCCGCGAACTTGTAGATGTTGTGGGTGCCGAAGATGATGTCCACAAAGTGGTAGCTTTTCTTCAGCTTCTCCACCACCTGTGGCTCCTGCATCATGCAGCCGCAAAGGGCGATCATCATGTGAGGGTTGGACTTTTTCGCGTGTCCAAGCTGCCCCAGGCGTCCGTACACCCTCTGGTTGGCGTTCTCCCGCACAGTGCAGGTGTTGTAGATGACAAAATCCGCCTTCTCCTCCTCCGGCTCCTCCACGTAGCCCACTTTCTTCAAAATGCCCTCCAGCTTCTCCGAGTCTCTGGCGTTCATCTGACAGCCAAAGGTGGTGACGTGGAAGGTGAGGGGACGTCCTGCTCGGGCTGACGCCTCCTGTATGTACTTTCTGGCCTTCTCCATAAAGTAGTACTGCCGCTCCGGCTCATGAGCAGGCGGTTCATCCAGAGGTTCCCTGAATGTCCTCTCCCATTTTTCTTTTTCTATCATTTATCTGTTCACCTCATGAAAATCATTTTACCGCCTAAGAATTATAGCATGCCGCCCATTCGCAGGCAACAGGAAATCCGCCCGGAGCGAACCGTTTTTGATTTCATATGTATGATCCGCAGCAGCTGCGATACTTTTAGAGTGAGTGACTACAATGACACATTTCGATCTGCTATGCGCCTGCTCCTTCAGCAGCCTCATTATATCTTCAGATGTTTTTTCATCAAGATTACCGGTGGGCTCATCGGCCAAGATAACCGGTGTTTCAGCTGCGATCGCCCTTGCGATCGCCACTCTCTGCTGTTGCCCGCCTGATAATTTCAGGACATTCCTTCTCGCCTCCTCTTCCGTTATCCCCACATCTTTCAAAAACGGCAAAGGAGAAGTCTTTGAAGTCAGCATGACATTTTCCAGTGAGGTCATATAATTGATCAGATTGTAATTTTGAAACACAAATGAGACACACTGTTTTCTGTATTTTTCATAGCCGATTTCCGCTATATTTTCTCCCCTGTAGAGAACGGCTCCTTTTTTTGGCGTATCAAGTCCGCCCAGCAAAGACATCAGGGTTGTTTTTCCCGATCCGGAAGCCCCGGTGATCGCGTATACGCTTCCTGTACAAAAGCTTACATTTACCTCTTTCAATACAGGCTTTGAGCTGTCATACCAGTAGCTGACATCCCGGACTTCTAATATCTTTTCAGTACTCATACTCTTGTCCTCCATTACGAAAACGTGCTCAGGATATGCCCTGGGCTAAACCGTGCTATGTAAACATGCGAAGTCAGTGTTGCCGTCAGCACGGCGAACAGCCCGATCAGTCCCGAGAGACAGGCTTCTGTCACAGTCATTGACAACTGGATATCCGTCAGAATTCTGTTCACAGCAAAAATCAGGGTGGAAACAAAAGCCACGGCCGCAATCCAGGAAAACATGTACAAAATCATGTTTTCTATCATATGCTGCAGGATAATGTTTGATTTTTTCACTCCCAGGGACAAAAAAATTGCTATTTCTCTTCTTCTGTCCCTCAAATGGATCTGCATCACTCCGAACAAAACAAGCGTACCGGCAATTCCTAAAATCCACAGGTATGTACGCGTCAAGCGGGACATGGTCTGGAGCTGCTCCTCGGACTGTTCATATGTATGGTTCATGACATGAATATCTCTGCCCTCAAGGACGTCTTTCTCAGTCAGCCTGCTTATCGTTTCGTCTATTTCCCGTGGTGACGCAAGAAAGAACTGTACTCCGGTGTAGGTATTTCTTTTATTCCCCTGTAAATAGGATGCTATCTCCTTCCCGCTATTGCTGTCAATAAAGATATAATTATCTTCAATATTACACTCTGCCGTGTCGGCCCCCACCTTTTGCTCATAGTTGCTTCTGTAAATCCCTGCGATCCTGAAATCATAGGCTTTTCCTTCGGCCTCACTGTCGAATAACAGAAGGCTGCTTTTAACTATATTCGCAGTTATTGTATCTCCGATAGTATAGTTGTTGAGACTGGCAAGCGTATCAGATATGATCGCCGTATTTGTCTTTGCATCTCCTATGGGCTCTCCTTCTATAAGTTCAAATTGTTTATTTGAGAAATATTCACAATCATTGCTCCTGCTATTGCTTATAAAGCGTGTCATATGTTCTTCGGCAGCTCCGCTTCCCAAAAATCTGCCCGGGATCAAAACCGTGTCAGGCACGCTTAAATACAGCACATTTGTCGCATTATATCTTACAATAGTATCTTCCTCCATGACCTGATCAATAAAGCTGTCGTCAATCTGATAAGCGGGATTATCCGAACCAACCTGGAAATATCCCTCCATCCCCTGATAAATCGTTTCAACACTGTTCTGAATACCGTTATCGACCGCTATACCTCCCATAAACAAGGATATCAGCAAAAACATGACAGCTAAAAGCAAAAGGTTCTTTTTCTTCAGTCTTGTCAGATAAAGAACTGCCCTTCTTAACATTCCTATGCCGCAAGTGCTGCTCCCCTTTCCCATATCTCTTTGCATGCCCCTCCCTCTGGTTATGATCCGGACAACATATCAGCTTCCTCTGTTGTCTGCCGTTTCTACTTGTCCCATGTCAATAGTAGTCTTGAAATATATCAACTGGCTTCATATGTAAAATTGGCCGTGATGAAATTGAGACTGCGGCCAGAAGTATCAGACTCAGCACCAAATAAAGTCCGGCCACAATAGGCAGAGACAGACTGCTGTTGATGTTTTCCGGCGTTCCGGACGTTTCCTTGATCGAGAAAAGCTCTCCCACTGTTCCGTTTCTGCTCTGCTCCAACACATCCTGCTCAGAGATTTCTTCCGCCTCTTCTGCTTCTGGTGTAAATGCAGTCAGAAGGAAGTCACCGGTGCTGTCCGCCAGCCTCACAGATGCCGCTCCCGCTATGATATACGCCGCAGACATGATAAGCATGCACTCCACCAGCAATTGCAGTAAGATATTCTTCTTTGATATGCCAACGGAAAGGTAAATCCCTATCTCATGCTTTCTGTCCTTCACCCGGATCGTGAGGAGGATGTAAAATGTCAGAAATGCTATTATGAAGGTGGCAGCAATGAGTACAGTAAGGAAAATATTCATGTTTTTCAATGGACTCAAGGCATCCCTGTAAAGGGTGTCGTCCTCCTTCACATAAAAACCAGCCCAGTCGATGCTGCTGTCGTCCTCCACATCTTTGATGACAGAGTCCAGCTCTTTCGGGTCCTGTACAAAAAAGGTCACTTTATCATATTCTGTGTTATAGCCCCCGTATTCATCAAGCGTTTTGATATCCGATATACCTGCAAACATCATGTTATCGGCTATTTCACCTTCTGGCGTATACTGGTTGACAGCCTGGGAGCTATTTACATGGAAAAAGCCTATTACTTCCAGATCAAGCGGCTGCCCCAGATTTCTATCAGCAGAGCCGTCATACAGGTACAGACATTCCCGCATTTCTGCCTTTAGGATGTCTCCCAGTTTGATATTGTTTTTTTCGGCCAGCTTGTCAGATATCAGGACGACGCCTTTGTCCTGCTCGCTGATCGGCCTGCCGGCGCAGAGTTCAAAGCTGCCGGTCTGGAAATAATGGTGGAGAGAACTGTCTGTACAGCCATATAAATCCGTTGTATTCGCCTTTATCACATTGAAATTTTTTTCTTCTTCAGTCAGGTCTGCTGCGTATCGGGGATCTGTGTTGGTCTGCTGTATAATATTGGCATACAGCCCTGGGAAAAGGGAAATATCCTCAATATACATAGGCATCCAATTGTTATCAACCGAATAATTGACAACACCCTCATGCCCCATTATTTTTTGGATCATTTGATCATCAATCAATGGTCCTTTATATGAAGTGATAGTTCCTCCATTAGGCAAGGTAGTAACTTCCCGATATGCTGGATCTTCATTTATTATTGCAGTCATTTTGAATGAAGCACCCAGCGACTCGCGGATATCCTTCTGGGCTTCCTGAGAGCCCCGGAATACAGCTATACTGAGAAGCGCTATGAAACTCAGGATGGTCAGGATAACCAAAAGTATCAGGTTATTTTTCTTCCTTTTTATGTATAACAGAGAGCGTTTTAATATATTCATACTATCTCATCCCCATCCCGGGCTGAAGGGAGGCCTTCAGTCCAAAAGCACTGCTGTTCACGATGTGTCTATCATATATATACATCTAAAAACAGGAAAAATCTATATTTTTGTTTATTTTACACAAATATGTACTATGTTTTTTAAAAAAAGTGCTACCCGGGAATTTGGCAGTTGCTTTCTCCCCCTGCATCCGGTATGTTTTTTATGGAGGAAATACGGATATGTTCGAAAAGAAATATTCCATGACCCAGGAAGAGAACGTCTTCTGGGCAAAGAGAAATCTCGTTGATTACATCTGGAAGTCCGCTAACCTGGAAGCTATCAGCAGCATCCTGTCCTCTGACAGAGAGTGGACTGAGAGGGCGCTGGACCTTATGCTGTATCTGACAAAAAGCCAGCTTTTCTATGACGGCAACAAGCGGATTGCCATGCTTGCGGCCAACAAGCTCCTTATCCAGCACGGCTGCGGCGTATTGTCCGTCTCCCAGGATCGGCTGGAGAAGTTCTTCACCCTGCTCGTCTCCTACTATGAGGATGACACAAGAGCTGAAGAGTTAAAAGAATTTCTATACAACGAGTGCCTGGACGGCTTCAAAAGCATGAAATAAAGGATGCCTCGCAGGCATCCTTCTATCACATCCTTATTTATAAACTATATAAACTGATTTCTGGCTCTGTCGTATTCGTAGTCAATCCCCTTCAGGGTTTTGGTGATCTCCGCCTTGTCCACCTGCATGTCATCGCAGAGGTCATCCAGATCTCTGTAGAAATCTCTCAGCTTTGTGTTCACCACGCCCAGCATCAGCACCGGGTCTCCCGGAAGTTTCCTCATCATTTGTCCTGCATCTCCTTTTTCACAATCATATTTCTGTACAGTCTGTCTGCTCTCTTACCCGCCTCTTTTATCTGACCTCCACGGTCCGCCTGTCGGTGACGATCACCTGGGCCCTCCTGTCGTGTGGCTCGTGGGGGATCTCCTCAAGCACCTGGAAGTCAAAGGCCAGGGCCATGGTCAAAAGCCCCGGATGAGCCTCCAGATACCTGTCGTAGTAGCCCTTCCCGTAGCCGATCCTGTGCCCCCTCAGATCAAAGGCGCTGCCCGGAAGGATCACCAGGCCGTCCCGGCCATCCGCCACCTTGCATCTCTCCGGATCCGGCTCCCTGACGCCGAAATTACCGGGGGCCGTCTCCTCCAGGGAGCGGATGTAGAAAAAGTCCATCTCCTCCCCGCAGGTCCTGGGGACAGCCACCGCCTTTCCCAGCTCCCAGGCCCTCTCCATAATGGCCCTCGTCCCTGTCTCTCCCCGGAAATCCACATAGCAGTAGATGGTCTTCGCCGCCTGAAACCAGGAATGGGACACGGCCCTCCGGAAGGCCGCCTGCGTCCTCTCCTGCCACTCCTGCCCATCCAGCTTCTCCCGCAGTCCCAGGAGCCGCCGCCTAATTTCCTTTTTTCCGTCCATACTTTTTCCCCAGGTCCGTGATGGAACCGTCCTTTTCCTGTATGGAAATATTGTTGAGCTGTCCCCGCAGGTTCTCCCGCACGGACGCGATGTACTCCTGCCGCAGGAGCTGCTGCTCCTTCTTCTCCGCGTCAGTGAGCCCCTCTGCCTTGGACTTGTGGTAGAGCTCGTTGATCCTTTTTATCTTTTTTTCATCCATTTCTTTTTCCTCTGATTTCTTCCTCTGTATGTTCTTAGAATTCGAAGGCCCGCGTCCCTGTCTGAAGCAGCCTTTGACCGAAATCGCTCTCAGCCGGAGCCGCCCTTCTGCGGGAATAGTCCCTAGCTGGAGTAGCTCTCAAGGAAGCTGTACAGGAGCTCCGTGCTCTCGATGTATTTTCCGTTCTTGATCTCATTCTGCAAAGTGGCGGGAAGGGAGGACACCTCAATGCTTGTGTAGTCGTAGGCTGTCTTCTTGTCGCTCAGGAATACCACCACATACCCGTTGACCTCCATCAGATAGTAGGCGTCCTCTGTGGCAGCGTCTCCCTTGACCGCATCCCCCTCCGTGGTCACGGCCTGTCCGCTCTGCCCTTCCTCCGTCTTCTCTTCCTCCTGCCCGGAGAGGGCCACCTCTTCCCGGGCCCGCTCCACCGCCCTCTCGTAGGTGAAATGATAAGCGGCGGCCAGCACAATGAAGGCCGCCAGGGCGGCAGTGAAAAAACCGATACTCAACTTTTTCTTCATAAGGACAACTCCTTTTTTAGTAAAGTATCGGCATATTTTCCACAATTTATACACAGCCTAGCGGTATCTGCCCCTGATCAGATGCAGCTTCCTGCAGACGGTGACAAGGGTGGCTCCCTTGGGGGCAGCAAGCAGCTCCTCCTCTGTAATGCCTCCCAGCCCCACCAGGCTGATGCCGTAGACGACCACAGCCGCGATCACCGCCAGCACAGTGGCCGGCATCTCGCCGATGAACAGCACCCCGAGCAGGTGTACAAGGAGAGAGACGATACTCATGATCACAGCCGCGATGGCCGGGATCACAAAGGTCTGCTTCTGCTCCTGCACATACCCGCAGGTCTCCCGCAGGTCGTGGGCGTTCAGGATACAGATGGACGCCGCGAATATGATCTTGCTGACCGGGATAGAGTAGATCCCCCACTTAAAGACAACAAGCATAATAAACAGGGCTGCCACGTGGATCACAAGGGAAATGGCCGCGTTCTTCACAGGCTTCCCCATCTCGTCCAGTCCCTGCAATGCCGCGTTGGTCACTGTGGACAGACAGAAGAATACCACGGAAATGCCGCCGATCCGCAGCATCAGAGCCGGGATGGCATTGTCCTGCGTAAAGTACAAAAGGTCCAGAAGGGGCCCTGCCAGAGCGATAAAACCGGCTGCGCAGGGAATGGCGATCATCATGTTGAACCGGGACACCATGTTGATCTTGCTGTGGATCTGCCTGCGGTTCCCGGTCTGGATGGTGGCCACCAGGCTGGGGATAAAGGATGACGCCAGGGCGCTGGACACGCTTAGGGGGATGTTGGTCATAGTATCATACTGGCCGTTCAGCATGCCCAGGAGAGAGGAGTACTCTCTCTCCGCCATCCCCTGAGCGGACATGATATTGGAAAACATGGTCTGGTCCACAATGTTGCTGATATTGTAGACTGTGGCGCTCAGGATGACAGGCGCGATGGTAAAGAGCAGCACCTTGTACACCTGCCCCCGGCTCTCCAGCCGTCTGGTCCTGTCCCGCCTCATCTGCCTTTTCAGCCTTGTCTTGTAGGCCGCAAACACAAACACCAGGAAGAGAAGCGCTGTCAGCGCGCCGATGACCGTACCCAGCGTTCCGCCGGCAGCCGCAAAGGCAGCGCCGTACATCTCCTTGTCCTCGCCGCTTGCCATGGCCCGCCCTGTCTGCATCAGAAGGTAGGCTCCCACAACGCTGACAATGGCATTGATGAGCTGCTCAATGACCTGGGAGACCGCTGTCGGTATCATGGTCCCGTAGCCCTGGAAAAACCCCCGCAGGACTCCCAGGAACGCTACGATCAGGATACAGGGCGCCAGCACCCGCAGGGCGTAGACGCTCATCCCCATCTTCAGTATATCTGTGGAGATAAATCCGGCGCCGAAGAACACAATGGCTGTCACCACGCCCCCGGCCACCAGGGCAAACACCATGGCCCCCTGGAACACCCGGTAGGCGTTCTTGTACTGTCCTGTAGCCACCCTGGCTGACACCAGCTTGGACACCGCCATGGGAAGGCTGTAGGACGTGAGCATCAGAGCCAGGCTGTACACCTGGAAGACAACGCCGTAGTAGCCGTTTCCCTCGCTGCCCATGATATTGGTCAGGGGGATGCGGTAGGCAAGCCCCACCACCTTTGTGATCATAGCAGCGGCGGCCAGAATGGTCCCCTGGGCCAGAAAATTGGTTCCTTTTTTCTTAGACATAATATTGCTCCATATCTTTTCTTATCGTAAAATCTGGAGTTGTTCCAGTATCTCCCTCTGCTTCTTTTCCATAACGAGGCGCTCATCCTCCCCGATATGGTCATATCCTGTTAAGTGTAACACAGAATGGGCGATTAAGAAAGCAAATTCTCTTTCGGCCGAATGGCCGTAGGCCTGCGCCTGCTCCAGCACCTTGTCCTTGGAGATCACGATATCCCCCAGCACAAGCTCCCCGCTCTCCGGGTCAAAGCAGTCCTCCCTCTCCTCCAGAAAATCAAAATTTCCCGGCTCCCCGTACTCCACCATGGGGAAGGAGAGCACGTCCGTGGGCCTGTCGATCCCCCGGAACTGCAGGTTCATCTCATGGATCTGCTCATTTGTGGTAAGGAGCAGGTTCACCTGAGCCTCATAGGGGCAGCCCACATAGTCCAGGGCCGCATCGATAACCCTCTTTGCCAGTTCTTCACAGGGAAGGGGCAGCTGCAGTGCCCCCTCCTCCTCAAAATACAGTGACATCTATTTTCTCCTTCTGTCTCTTCCTCTGTTTTTCTTTGACTCCGCCTTTGACTCATACTCCTCGTAGGCCTTGACGATCCTCTGTACAAGGGGATGGCGCACCACGTCCCTGCTGGTCAGATGGCAGATGCTGATGTCGTCAATATTCTTCACTACATTGACGGCCACGTCCAGCCCCGACGTCTGTCCGGAGGGAAGATCCTTCTGAGTGGCGTCCCCGGTGATGACCACCTTTGAGCCAAAGCCAATGCGGGTCAGGAACATCTTCATCTGGGCCGGCGTGGTGTTCTGGGCCTCATCCAGTATGATAAAGGCATTGTCCAGGGTCCGTCCTCTCATGTAGGCGAGAGGCGCCACCTCGATGAGCCCCTTCTCTGAATTTTTCAGGAAGCTCTCCGCCCCCATGATCTGGTACAGGGCATCGTAGAGCGGCCGCAGGTAGGGGTCGATCTTGCTCTGCAGGTCACCGGGCAGAAAGCCCAGCTTCTCTCCCGCCTCGATGGCCGGCCGGGTCAGAATGATCCTGCCCACCTCATTATTTTTAAATGCCGTAATAGCCATGGCCATGGCCAGATAGGTCTTTCCTGTTCCCGCAGGCCCCAGCCCGAAGACGATCATCTTCTGGCGGATGGCATCCACATATTTTTTCTGGCCCAGGGTCTTGGGCTTGATGGGCTTGCCCTGGAGGGTGTGGCAGATCATGTCCTTGTCAATCTCCAGCACCCGGTCCTCCTGGTCCTCCATAGAGAGGGAGAGCGTGTAGTCCACGTTCTGTTCCCGGATCTCATTGCCCCTCCTTGCAAGCTCTGTCAGCTGCATGAGAACACTTTTGGCCTTATTGGCCTGCCCCTCCTCTCCCAGTATCTTCACCGTATCTCCCCGGGGGATCAGCGTCACCCGGAGAGTGCGCTCTATCTTTTTTGCAAAGCTGTCAAACTGGCCGAACACATGCATCTGGTATTCAGCCGGAATATCGATGGTCAGTTCATTCATTCCCATTCGTCTGGTCTTCCCTTTCTGTCTGGTCTGCCACCTGGGGATCAGGCAGGATCCGGGTGGGGACTTCCCCCGCCACAGGCCCCCTCACAGTCAGTGTACCCCTGGCACAGGCCGCATTTTGCTCTGTGTATATTTTAACATCATTCTCTGTAATTTCCAGTCCCTTTTTTTTCAGCTCCCGGCAGGCCCGCTCAAAGCGTCTGCTGAGGATCTGCTGAAGCTGGCTGTCCGTGTAGCTCTCCGAGGCGACCTGACAGGGCACTGCGGTCCTCTTGCCAATGAACACGGGCAGGGAAAAATTTTCTCCCAGGATAAGCTGTCTCTCCTCCACATGGTACTCATACTCCCGGTAGCTGTTTTTCAGCCATCCGAGGGTAAAGGTCCAGCTCCCGGCCTGAAGGAAATACTCCTCCTGCATCCTGATATTCCCTTTGTCGTACTCGTAGGTGCGCTCTTTGTACTCCCTTGCCACAGTGTCCTCGTAGGGCATCTGGTATTCCCCTGTAATGTCCGCCTGGGCCTGACAGTACCTGTACCCGGTCACCTCCCCCGCATCGTCCTTCAGATCCACCCTGCCGCTCACGAGGATATCCCCCTTCTTCACCTGATCCCCCTCATGGACAAGGGGCGTCCCCTTTCTGGTAACTATGGACAGGATGGTGCAGTCCTCCTGCGCCGCCAGGTCCGTCCCCTCTTCCCCCTGCCCTGCCTCTCCCGCGTCCTGCAGATTCCCCTGGGTCTTTGCGGACAGGTGATTGTTCTCCTTGACCTGGATCACCAGCTTTGTCCCCTGCACAGAGGCGGAGACCCACACAATATCGCTGTAGGCTGCCCGCAGGTCGCGGGCGATCTCCTCGCAGTCCACGCTCCCCGCGGTCATCCCGCAGTGAATGTCCTCAGCCCGCAGGAACGCAAGGAGCGCTTCATCCGTCCTCCTGGAATTGCCCCGGATATCGATCTCCCATATGAAGAGGGAGAGGACGTACACCAGAGCCGCCGCAAGAAAGGCGCCTGCGAAGAAGAGCTTCCGCTTGCGGTATCTGTGTAAAAAAAAAGGAAGGCCATACCGCCTCTTGACCCTCACCTTTGTCCCTGTCTTCCTCGCAAGCGCCTTAATTCTTCTGAAATCCTTCAGCGCCATGTACATCTCGTAGGCTCCCCCGGCGGACCGAAGGCCCCACAGGGCGATCCCCCGATGGCTGCAGGCGTTGAGGAAGCGCTCCGGCGAGTATCCCTCCACACGTATCAGAAGGTATCCCTTTATATATCGGATCATAGACCTGATCAACTGCACATCCTCCCATCTGTCATTTATATTCAATACTGCTGATCAGCCCGGTGATCTTCATCTCTGTGTTCGTGTAATACTCTATGGACAGCCGCTTCCCGGTCAGCCGGATCTGGCCGCTCCTCGTGTTGATACGGATCAGCTCCTGGGTGTACTCCTGTATGCCCCGGTAATTTTCCACCCGGATCTCCTGCCTTCCCGTGGCAGTCAGGACCGGAAGGGACAAAAGCAGCTCCCTAGGCACCTCCGCCGCATCCGCTATGCGGCTGCGAAGCAGCATATCCTCATCCTTTTGCTCTCTTTTCATGCCGAAATGCCCCACATAGCTTTATACCTAGTCTATGCGGGGCATTTCTCCTCTATGCGCTCTCCGGTCAGATCTTCTCAAAATCCGCTGCCCCGTGCTTGCAGACAGGACAGGTGAAGTCAGCGGGCAGCTCCTCTCCCTCGTAGATGTAGCCGCAGATCTTACATCTCCAGCCTGTCTTCTTCTCCTTTGCAGGGGCGGGCTTGATGCTGGAGTGGTAGTAAGCGTAGGTGGCTGAAGCCGCGCCATCCAGCACCTCCCCGTCTGTCACGTCCGCCAGGAACAGAGTGTGGGTGCCCAGATCCATAGTGTCCACCACCTTTGCGGAAAGGTAGGCGTTGGTCCCCTCTGTGATGTAGTACAGCCCGTTGGCGGAGCGCTCTGCCGCAGCGTAGTCTGCGAACTTGTCCACGTCTCTTCCGCTCTGGAAGCCGAAATGCTTAAAGGTGTCAAAGGAGGCCTTCTCAGACAGGATAGACACATTGAACACACCGGTGCGCAGGATCATATCATGAGTGTAGTTTCCCTTGTTCACAGTCAGCGTGATCCGATTTGGCGTGTCTGTCACCTGCCCCGCTGTGTTGGTGATGCAGCCGTTGTCCTTCTCCCCCTCCTTTGCAGTCACTACAAAAAGCCCGTAGCTCAGTTTAAACATTGCAGTCATATCCATCTTCCTTTTCCTCCTACTACTGTTCTATCTTTTATTTTTTGCAAATGACTATTCCCGTATGCGTCCCTTTTCCACATTGGGATCGATCCAGTTTTTCCTTGCGTACTCCCAGAGCTCCTCCGAGCCGGCGTGGGTGTTTCTGTTCCTTCCCAGGATCTGAGACAGCTCCACCTGGTGCTCCACCCAGGCCTTTCCGTCTGTGGCGGCGTTGAGCATCATGGGCTGTAGGTTGTCCATACAGCGGGCAAACCTGGCCTCCGGCGTCTCGCATGCCTCGAATTCCTCCCACAGCGCCTTCAGCCTCTCCCCCTGGTCAGAGGGCAGCAGCCCGTAAATCCTCTCCGCGGCCTTCCGCTCCCTGTCCTTCTGGGTCTTTTTCGCCTCCTCATCGTAGGCGTAGGTGTCCCCCGCGTCAATCTCCACAATATCGTGGATGAGAAGCATGGTGACTGTTTTGAGCACATCGATCCTCTCGTTGGCGTACTCCGAGAGGAGGATTGTCATGACGGCCATGTGCCAGGCGTGCTCTGCGTCATTCTCCTTTCTCTTTCCGTCCGACAGATAGGTCTGTCTCCCGATCAATTTTTCCCGGTCAATCTCCCGGATAAAAGAGAACTGCTTCTCTATTCGTTCCTGATCCATGGCTGTCATCCTTCCTTTTTGTCATTTTGTCTTATCGCCGCCGGGCGCCGCGGCATGCTGTCACTGGGCATCTTCCTGTAACAGGTTCCACAGCTGTCACTGGGCGTCCTGCCGGGCCGGGTATTCCCGTGCCGCGATCTGGGCCCCGTTCATATCCAGATACCGCACCACTACTGTGGGCTGTTGCACGCCCACCACATCCGTCAGGGAGTCCGCCACAGACTGAAATGCCTCGTCCTGCTGATCCATCTCCTGCTCCATCAGAGGCTTCATCTCCTCTGTCATAGCCAGAGTCGTGTAGGTGTACTCATAAATCAGGCGGTTGCCCTCACCTTTGAGCGCAAAGTCGATCTCATCCGTCCTGATATCTTCAAGCGTGCTGTTCAGGATGTTCTGCATCAGATCTGAGGCCACATACTCCTCCATGCTGTCGTAGAGATAATAGGGCTCCTGCTCTGCCGCCTCCTGCGCTTCCTCTGCCGCTCTTTCGGCCTCCCGGGCCGCCTTTCGCTCTTCCTCCTCCAGGCGCTTTTCCTCCTGCGCCCGGGCCTGCTCCCTCTCCCGGTCAGCTTTTTCCCCGGCCCCGCAGCCCGCGGAGGAGAAGGCCAGCGCAAGGGCCAGCAGACTGCACAGGAGTCTTCCCGTAATCTTCCTCCTCATATGCATGTCCTCCTCATAAAGATATTGTATTCATCTTATAGCGGAAGGGAAATATTGTCAATAAACGGCGTGTTTTCGCCGTAATATTCGGAATTTTTCTCCGTTCTTTCCATTTCAGTATGTATATGATAGACTATTCGGTGACATTCTTAAACAGAGAGGTTATTTGAACATGAACACAAACGAATTTATAGCAAAACCGGTCCGGGAGCTCTTTTTCCACTACCTTGTCCCGGCCATCTGCGGCACCATGGTCACATCCATCTATGTGCTGGCAGACACCATTATCATAGGAAAGCGGCTGGGGGAGACAGCCCTCGCGGCCCTCAACATCGCCCTCCCCATCTACAATGTATTTTTCGGCCTGGGCCTTCTGTCCGGGGTGGGTGGGTCTGTCCTCATGTCCATCTGTCGCGGGAAGGGCCGAAGGGAGGAGGGGAACGCCTGCTTTACCGCTGCCCTGCTCCTGAACATAGTCCTGTTCCTTGTCTGCCTCGTCCTGTGTACGGCCTTTATGGAGGACCTGGCCCTGTTCCTGGGCGGCACGGAGGAGACTATGCCCTACATCATGGACTATATTCCCTACATCATCTGGGGCATGGGCACCTACTTCTTCTCCGCCTTTCTCCAGACCTTCATCCGGAACGACGGAGCGCCCAGGCTGGCCATGTGCGGCGTCATCGCAGGCGGCGTGACAAACATTATCCTGGACATTGTCTTCGTCTTTCCCCTGGATATGGGAATGGCGGGAGCCGCTCTGGCCACTGTCACCGGCTCCACGCTGACGGTGCTCATCCTGTGCACACATTTTTTCACAAAGAAAAATCAGCTCAGGTTCACCCTGAAGGGCTTTCGCCCGGTCTTCATGGGCAGGATCTTCGCAAACGGCTTTACCAGCTTCGTCATTGAGGCGGCCTCAGGGTTCACCATTTTCTTCTTCAACCTGCAGCTCATCCGGTATCTGGGCAACACAGGCGTCACGGTATACGGCATCATCAGCAACACAGCCCTGGTAGTGATCTGCCTGTGCAAGGGCATCGAGCAGGCGGCCCAGCCCATCCTGTCCATCAACCACGGGGCGGGCCTTGCGGAGCGTATACAGAAGGTACAGTCCCTGTCCCTGCGCACCTCCCTTGTGATCTGCGCCATCCCTGTGGTCCTGGGGCTTGCCGTGCCGAACCTTTTCACCTACATTTTCCTGAACCCGAGCCGGGAGATCCTGACTCTGGCGGCCCCGGCCGTGCGCATCTATTTTACCGGCTTTCTGTTTCTGGGAGTCAACATGGTGTTCATCTGCTACTTCCAGTCCGTGGCAAAGGCAGGGCGTTCCCTTCTCCTCTGCCTCCTGAGAGGGTGCATCCTGGTCATCGCCTTTGCCTACATCCTGCCTCTCTTTCTGGGCAGCACAGGCATCTGGCTGGCCTTCCCGGCCGCAGAGCTTGTCACCATGGCAGTGGGCATCTGCATCTATCAAAAGGAGCTGTCTTCTTCAAACATATAGAGTTCATGGAGAGCCCGGGTGGCGCAGATATACTTTGCCTGCCCAAGAAGAGGGTTCTCCTTCTTTTTGTCCCACACAGTGAACACCTGATCAAACTCCAGCCCCTTGGCCAGGTAGAAGGTAGTCACTGTCAGCCCCGGCTTAAAGGAGCTGCTGTCCCTGTCAATGTAGGACACGGAAAGGCCCCTCTTTTTCAGAAGCTGGCTGATCTCCCATGCCTCCTCCTCAGTCATGGCCAGCACGGCGGCCGTCTCAAAGCCGTCCTCTCCCTGGAGGCGCAGATTGGCCTCCACACCTGCGAGGAGCTTCTCCAGATCCTCAAAGGACGCCTCCACCACCTCTTTTCCATGTCTCTCCAGCAGTCCGGGCACCTGGCTTCCGTTGAGCCGGGCCGCGTAGGAGGCGATCTCCACTGTGTTCCGGTAGCTCTTGTCCATGACGATCTTCCTCACCTTTCTCCCGAACACCTTCGGCAGAAAGGAAAGGACATCCTGCACATGGTCGTCCATAGTCTGGAATTTGTCCCCCAGTATGGTCATGCTGCAGGAGAAGAGCTCCGCCAAGATCAGGTACTGGATGTAAGAATAGTCCTGCATCTCGTCTATAACAAGATGCTTCACCCGCCTGTGGGCCCCTCTGCCAAGAAGCCTGTATTTGAGATACAGCATGGGGAACACGTCCTCATACTCCAGCACTCTCTTTTCACAGGGCACGTCCGCCAGGAGGGGATAGCCGCAGTCCTCCATGAGCCAGTTGTAAATCCTGTAGATGTCCTTTGTCACATACATGCGGTCGAATTTTTCCTGGACATACTCCCTCTCCTCATCGGAGAGATCCCTGTCCCTGAGGGTCTCGAACTCGTCCACAAAGTATTCCATCACTGCGTCCATCCGCTTCAGGAGAGGAATGTCCTGGAATTTAAAATAAAACAGCTGGATGAGCTCATTTTCCGTCTTCTTCAGTCCCTTGAACTCAATGTCCTTAAAGTCCAGCAGGCTGTCCTCCAGAATGGCGAGAAACCCCTCCATCTGGGCAGCCATCACCTCCGACTGCTTCTCTTTGTAGATCCGCTCCCTCTCCTCATCCGGAAACTTCATGACCCGCTCCAGGTGATGCCACCGGTCCTCGCAGTCAGCGGCTGTACCCTTCAGCTCCTTGTAGGCAAACAGGTCAAAGCTCATCTCCTGCACCGGCTCCTCCCCCAGCTCCGGCAGGATGTGGGAGATATAGTCCGCAAAGACGCTGTTAGGCGACAGGATCAGCACGTCCGATGATTTCAGATTGTCCCTGTCATGATACAGAAGGTAGGCGATCCGGTGGAGTGCCACAGATGTCTTGCCGCTCCCCGCCACGCCCTGGATGGCCAGGATCTTATCCTCCGTGTTGCGGATAATAGCGTTCTGCTCCCGCTGGATCGTGCTGACAATATTTTTCAGCTTCACATCCCCGTTTGTTCCCAACTCCGCCTTCAGTATCTCGTCGTCTATCTTTGTATCGCTCTCAAAGGCGTAAATAAGCTTTCCCTTCCGGATCTTGTACTGCTTTTTCGCGGTGATCTCGCCCTCCATGACGCCGGCCGGCGCCTGGTAGGAGGCAGGCCCCCTGTCATAATCATAGAAAAGGCCGCTGACCGGCGCCCTCCAGTCGTAGATGAGAGGGGTCATGCCCGTGTCCTCGGCAAAGTTTCCTATCCCAATGTAGAAGATCTCCGCCTCGTCCTCGCCCTCGTAGACAAAATCCACTCTCCCGAAAAAGGGGGAGTCCTGCATCCTCCGGAACCGTCTTCTCTTGAGGAGAAGCTCATTGTTGGCGTTGGTCTGGTTCAGGAGGGCCTGCTGGTTATCATAGTCCTCATACCCATACTGGTCCATCTCCGTGTAGTTTTCCCAGTAGTAGTCGTGCATACTCTCAATATCTTTCTGTCCGGCCAGAATGGACTGATCCAGCTTCTCTATTCTGTTTTTCAGCTTTTGCGTAACTTCCTCAAGAAAAGAAATGCCTTCTGTGTATTGTTCGTTTCTGTTCATTACTCCTCTTCTCCGTTAATAGCTGTCATCTCCTCCTGTATCTCCTTCTCGCATGACTTCATGGCCAGGAGCGTCTTCTCAAACAGTTCATTCAGCTCCCACCCGAGCATCTGCGCCCCTTTCCGTATGATATCCCTGGAGCAGCCGGCAGCAAACCGCTTGTCTTTAAACTTCTTTTTTACGCTGGACACCTCCATGTCCGACACACTCTTTGAGGGGCGCATCAGGGCCGCCGCCCAGATCAGTCCCGTCAGCTCATCCGCCGCAAAGAGAACCTTCTCCATCTCGCAGGAGGGCTCCTCGTCCGAGCAGATGCCGTAGCCGTGGGAGCACACAGAGTGGATCATATCCTCCCCCACTCCGGCCTTTCGCAGAAGCTCCGGCGCCTTCTGGCAGTGCTCCTCCGGGTAGAGCTCAAAGTCGATATCGTGGAGAAGCCCTGTGATCCCCCAGTACTCCTCCTCATCGCCGTATCCCAGCTCCCGGGCGTACCAGCGCATCACCTTCTCCACTGTCAGACCGTGCTGAATGTGGAAGGGTTCCTTGTTATATGTCCTCAGAAGCTCCAGCGCTTCCTCTCTTGTCAGATTGCTCTTCATTTGTTCTAGCCTGCCTTTCTTCCATGTAGTCTGGTAAGTTTAAATGTTATTATACCAGATGCCGCCGCTGGTATCCAGATGTATATTATACTCTACATTTATATTGTGCAGGATTTATCCCGCTGGTTATAAGACTTATAATTCATTTTCCGAATTGCCGGTATACCTAACACTCTCAAGGATCGGCACGCACAGCGATCTGTTTTGAGAGCCAAAAAAGGTTGTCCTCAACCAGATGGACAACCTTTCATCTTTTGTAAATGCTGATTTTTACTTTTTACATATGCTTTTGGGGGACAAAAGAAAGCTTTAAATCCATCCCCATGCCATCAGCTCATTCTTTTTGCGTTAGATTTTGTGATGTTCTCGCTTCTACAATCGCTCGAATAATGTCAAATTCAGGCTGTAATGCATCATACTCTTTTCGAAATTCATCCTCTTTTAATTGTTCATTCAAAAAGTCTTTAAATTCGCTCATTACAACGATTCCTTTCCAGAAATTCTAATCGGTATTGCTTTGCCAATCTGAAACCTCAAAATCCTCCGACTTCATATTGCTGTAATAGCGCCCCTTCTCCGCCGTAAATTTAAGCACGCAGTAGTCCGGGTCTGTCACGCCCTCCTTGTAGAACAGCGTGTCTCCCTCCTGCCAGAGCCGCTCCTTCACCTCCGGATCCTCCAGCACCTCCACTGCGCCGGACAGGCTGACGCCCCTGAAATAGCGCCTGTCCATAAAGTAGAGGCTGGCTTTCGGGTTATCCCGGAAGCATTTCACCTTGTTGGAGGATGTGTTGGTGGAAAACCAGAAGATCCTGATGCCCTCCCTCTGCCTTGGCTTCAGCATGGCCTTTGTCACCGGAAATCCCTCACTGTCTATGTAGCTTATAAAGCAGTTTCCCGCCCTGTCCGCCATATTTCCTATCGTCTTTTGGGCATCTCTCATCATCTTCCCTCTCCTTTCCACTCCATCTCATACTCTTTTTCTCCGGTCCCCTCATCCAGCCCTTCCTGCCGGATGCGGAACCCGTTTCTCAGATAAAACCTCACGGCCCGCTCATTTTTCTGGTATACCCGGAGGGTGAGAGCGCCGCGGCCCTTCTTTGCGAAATCCAGGAGGGCGGCGCCGATACCGGCTGACCGCTTCTCACCCCGCACAAAGAGCCCCTCTATATAGTCCCCGCTAAGACCGATAAATCCGTCCGGGCGGCCTGCCTCTTCCTCCTCGTACACGTAGAGGTCAGCTCCCGGCAGCAGGTCTCTTACAAGCTCCTGGTTGTCCTTCCAGTACCGCTCCGTGATAAAGCTGTGGGCCTGCAGGTTGCCCTCCAGCCAGAGCCCCATGACCGTCTCCAGATCCCTCTCTTCAAATTTTCTGATCATCCTCTCCTCTTGCACCCCTTCCGCAATCAAAAAAAATCCTCTCTGACACCGTATTATACTGCATCAGAGAGGATTACTCAACCATACTGCCTTATCTATACTTTCTTTATCTATGCTGTCTTTTTCCGGGCCGCTCTATCCTTACAGCGCTTCCCGGTAGATCTGGGCTACTTCCTCCTCCGTGAACACCTTGGGGTGGTTCTGGAGTCCGGCCGCGGAGACCTTGAAAGCGTTCTTTGTCATCCACTCCACATCCTCCGGAAGGACGCCCTCCGCCGAGAGAGTTGTCCGAAGATCCAGGCTGTCCAGGAGCGCCTCGATGACAGCCACGCAGTCCTTCTCATCCGCGCCTCCCAGACATTTTGAGATGACGGCAAATGTCTCCGGAGCCGCCTCTACGGTGCGCCTGTAGATGACCGGAGTGAGGGCTGCCAGGCCCCTGCCGTGGGTGATGTTGCGCATGCCGCTGGCCGGATGCTCCAGCCCGTGGGGCGCAGTCACCCCGGCCTGGTTAATGACCATGCCGCCGTATGTGCTGGCCAGGCAGACAGCGCTCCAGGCATCCATGTCCATGGCAGCTGGGTCTGTGAGCCCTTTTTTCTTCTCCTCATAGATTTTCACCAGATTTCCGCCGATGAGGCGGATGCCCTCCAGAGCCATGATCTCCGTGATCGGGTCACAGATTTTGCTCATATAGGCCTCCATGCAGTGGCAAAGGGCGTCAAATCCAACGGACGCCAGGACATGAGCCGGCATGGTGGTCATCAGCTCCGGGTCAACGATGGACGCCCTAGCGATGACCGCGTTGTCCCGCAAAGATTTTTTGTCCCTTGTCTCGTCCTCTGTGAGCACGGCAAAGCAGTTGCCCTCGCTGCCTGTCCCGCAGGTGGTGGGCACAAGGACAAGAGGCAGTGCGCCGGCGCCTTTCTTCACCCCATAGATATAGTCGAAGATCGGTCCCTCATTGCAGGCCGCAAAGGCCACCGCCTTGCTGCAGTCCATGATGCTTCCCCCTCCAAGACCCACGATCACATCGCAGCCCTTCTCCCTGGCGATGGCGGCGCCTCGCATAGCGGTGGATGCAAGGGGATTGGGCTCCGCCTCGTCAAAGACAGTCACCTCCATCCCCTCTTTTTCCAGCAGCGCTTTCGCCCGGTCCAGGAGCCCGGATCTCTTTGTGCTGCCTCTCCCCGTCACGATCATGGCCTTTCGCCCGTATTTCGCGGCCTCCTCTCCCAGTACTTCGGTCTTCCCGGCTCCGAAGATCAGATTGACCGGGAGATAATGGCTGAATATTGTCATCATGATAGCTCTCCATCCTTTCTCTGTTCCATTCTAAACAAATGCGGAAGCAAAAAGGGAGCTGTGATCTCATCTCACAGCTCCCTTGCCATATTTCCGTATTCATTTCCCAACGAGCCTATTATGATAGTTTTTCTTCCATCTGTCAAGACTCCGTCCAAAAAATCTTTCCTGTCACTTCGCCGCTGAGAAGGCGGCCGCCTCCTCCACCCAGCCGAGCAGCTCCTCATCAATCTCCTCCTCCCGGGACACAAGGACATGGTGGGTCCACCGGTTGGGATAGGGCTCGGTGGCGATGTCGATGCGGGGCGACTCCTTTTTGCAGGCCAGCCCAAAGGTAATTACAATATAGACCGGCGGCCGCTCCTTCGCCTTTCTCACCTTCGCGAAGGAGACGCAGGCAAAGACATGTCTGTTGGTGTAGGTGATCTGAGTCTTCTGCACCTTGATGCGCACGTTCTCTACCCGGGAGAGAACCTCTTTCTCGAACTTCACATACAGAGGCAAAGCCTCCGGCATCTGCTCAAAAAACTGCAGCACTCTGTCATCCATCTTCCCGGCTCCTCTTTATTTCAGAAAGGTCTTGTAGTCCTCGTAATTCTTTGCCAGCAGATCCGGCGTATTCAGGCCGTAGGGACATTTGCTCATGCAATGGCCGCAGTGGAGACAGTTCTCAATCTTCTTCATCTTCTCCTGCCACTCCTTGGAGAGCCATCCCTCCTGGGGCGCCCGGCGGAGCATCAGGCTCATCCTGGCACAATTGTTGATCTCAATGCCCGCGGGACAGGGCATGCAGTAGCCACAGCCTCTGCAGAAATCACCGGAGAGCTGCTTCTTGTCCTTCTCGATCTCTGCGAGGAGGTTCCCGTCAAGCGCAGGCGGACAGACCTGATAGGAGAGAAATTCATCCAGCTCCGACTCCCTCTGCACGCCCCAGATAGGAGCCACGTGGGCGAACTGCGGCTGGGCCATAAAGGCGTAGGCGCAGGCTGAATTGTGGATCAGTCCCCCTGCCAGCCCTTTCATGGCGATAAATCCCATATCCGCCGCCTTACACTCCTCTACGATCTCCAGGTCTGTATCTGACGCCAGATAGGAGAAGGGGAACTGCAATGTCTCATAGAGGCCGGACTGGATCGCCTCCTTCGCCACAGCGATCCTGTGGTTTGTGATGCCGATGTGGCGGATCTTTCCCTGCTTTTTTGCCTCCAGAGCCGCATCGTAAAGCCCGGACTCATCTCCCGGCTTCGGGCAGAAGGCCGGGTTGTGGAACTGGTAGATGTCTATGTAGTCTGTCTTCAGCTTTGTAAGGCTCTCCTCCAGATCCTTCCACATATCCTCTGCCGTCTGGGCAGCAGTCTTCGTGCTGATGACGATTTTGTCCCTTGTGTACTCAAAGGCAGCGCCCAGCTTCTCCTCGCTGTCCGAGTAGGCCCTGGCGGTATCAAAATAGTTGATCCCGTTGTAAAATGCCTTCTGCAGGAGATAGACAGCCTCCTTCTTCATGATGCGCTGGATGGGCAGGGCCCCAAATCCGTTCTTGTTGACCTCGATCCCGGTCTTTCCTAAAATCACTTTGTCCATGCTTTGTTTCCTCCGTTTCTATTTGTACTTTTTGTGTTTTCCATTGCTTCTGTTCGCTTATGCTGCCTGCTCATTTACCCTATGCACCGGTAGCACTCTTCTTTTTATCCAGACTGCGCACAGCCCAGGCGATGAACATGCCCCCGGCCAGATTGCCCGCCGAGACAAAGGCCAGCACCTTCAAAGCCTCCAGCGCGCTGATCCCGAACTGGAGCCAGCAGCAGGACAGGTAAAACATATCCGCCACGATATGCTCAAACCCGCAGAACACAAAGGCGGTGATAAAGAGCCACACATAGAAGATCTGGGCAAAGGAGCCGTTTTCATACCTGGCGCCGATAAGCACTGCAAAGGCCACAAAGAACCCGCAGAACACAGCCAGGATAAAGAGGCTCAAAGGAGCGTCCTGAAGCTTCGTCTCACCGATCCTGGCCAGAGGCTCCCGGATCGTCTCCTTAAATCTTGTCCCCTGCACAGCGGCCGCCGCGATCAGCGTCCCTATGCCGTTGCCCGCCCAGGCCACCGCTACATCGCTCCAATGATATCTTCTGTCATACACCATCAGCGGGCACACCCTTGTCACAAGCATGTTGTGGAGGTTGAGCACAAGGAGAATTCCCACCGCAAAAAACAGGCTTCCCACCAATGTGTTGGGGATTGCGAGATAGGTCATGGCTCCCATGGAAATAAACACACCGGCCATAACGCTGCTCATCCATTTTTCTTTCATGTCATTTTCCTCTTCTGTTCTTTTTTTCTGGTATCTCTTCTATCCAAGGAGGATATCCCTGAGCTTTTTCATGTCCATCCTCTCCAGGACGTGATCCGCCGCGGGGAATGGCTCCTCTGGTGAAATCTCTGTCCGCACGTAGACCGTGGCAAGCCCGGCCCTCTTCGCTCCCTCGATGTCGCACAGGCCGTCATTTCCCGTCATGACCGCCGTCTTCCTGGGAATGGCAAAGGCTGTGAGGAGGGACTCGTAAAAGGCCAGGTCCGGCTTCTTGCAGCCCTGCTCCGAGGAAATGAAAATGCCGTCAAAATACGGAGTGATCCCCAGAGCGTTCATCTCATACTCTGTGAATATTTTCTGGGCATTGGACAAAAGGTAAAGCTTTTTCCCCTTCTCCCGCAGGGCCTGGAGCATCTCCTTCGTCCCCTCGTAGAGCCTCAGATAGTCTATGGAGAGGATGCGGAAAAACTGACCCGCGTGCCGCACCAGAGGCTCGTCTGCCTCTGCCCCCTTCTCCAGGAAAAGCGACCGGAAGACGTCCTCGATCTGTATCTCCGGAAACGCCTCATGGGCGTCCCTCCTGACTCCTCTCTTGCCGGCGCTTTGCTCCTCTGTCAGCCGCCGGTAGGCCGCTCTAAGCTCCCCCGGCGTGTAGGCTGCGCCGTAAAAGGCGTAAAACAGAGCCAGTCTCTCCCACAGCTCCTCCTTTTCTTCGTCTGTGTGTATGTCCACAAGCGTGCCGTACAGGTCAAAAATACAGGTCTCGTACATTCCCGGCCTCCTTTCATTTTATCTTTTTTATTATACCCTCAATCCAGAGGATAGACAATATCTCTTTCTCAGTTCTCCTTCCCAGTTCCTGCTTTCTCAGATCCTTCACCTGCGCTCCTCCGCCTATCCCTCCATGGAGGCTGTCATGTCCCGGATCTTCTCCCTGGAGATGGCGCTGCTCCCAAAGGGACGCATGGCCAGGGCCATGAGCTTCATAGGATTGTCGTCCGCCGCAATGCGGTTTGAACCGATCTTGCCGCACCGCTGACACCGATGCAGGATGGCCCACTCCCCGTTCTTTCTCACCCACACGCCGATGGGCTCCATGCGTCCGTGACAGTCCGACGCCCTGTCCCCCGGCTCCTGGTCCAGATGCAGACTGTACAGGCAGTTGGGGCAGTGGTTCCTGTGGCCGCTCCCTGCTCCCGCCGGCACCACCGGCCATCCGCACACCTTGCACGTAAAGGGATCCATACAGGGATGTGTCCTGAAATACTTCTTGTCATATTTGCGCTTTTTATTTTCTCTGTTCATTTTTCCTTCCTCCTCGTTTTATCTCTCCCTGACCTCCCATGATCCTTGTCAACTCCTCCATTTTCTCAATGGGGAAGGGAGGGGAGGACAGGGGCTTTGACGCGATGGACATGACCTTGATGAGATTGTCCCTGTCTGACATCTCCACAGCAGTCATCTCCCCGCAGAGTCTGCACCGCTCCACGATCTCCCAGGCATCGCTCTCTCTCACCCAGATGCCTACCGGCTCCAGCATGCCCCCGCACTCGCCTCCCTCTTCGTCCGTCTCATGTATGCCGGACAGGCAGTTGGGGCAGTGGTCCGGCCAGCTCTCTTTTTCGTCCAGGTTTGATGTCCAGCCACAGCTGGGACAGATATACTTTGTTTCTTCTTTCATGATCTTTCTCCTCCAAGTCGTCGATTTGCGCCCTTTTATGCTCGGAACAAACCGGACAGGTCCTCTTCAGAATAAAAAAAGGACAACCCATTGATCCGGGTTATCCGTCTGTCTGCCCTGCTGTATCAGGCTCTGAAAAATCCACACAAAAATTTCGCAGAAAAATCCCGCAGGAAATAGAACTGCCTTTCAATAAAAAGCCAGCCTGATGTTACTATCCGCAGACAGATACAACAAATAAACCCATCTCAATGCTGAAGATGAGACAAAATCCGTTGTTCCTTTTGTTAGCGAATAGCCGACATCAAGCCACCTCCCTTGTTTTGCTCTCCACATCATAGCACAGCCGGCCTGTCTGTACAAGCCCTGAGCCCTCTGTTTTGTGCAGATTTTTTTATTTCTCTGTAAAAATCACAGTTTCACCATATTTTCTCTGTAAAATAAAAAAAGATATTTTAATGAAACGAGGTAAGATCACACTATGAAAAAAGAAAACCGAAAAATGGCACAGCAGCGGAGAGCCCGGGAGCGCCGCAAAAAAGAGCGCATACGGAAGCTCAAAAAACTCCTCATCATCGCCATCCCCTGCCTTGCCGTCATTATTCTCATTACAGCCATCGCTCTCTCCTCCCGGTCCTCATCCGGGGACAGCTCCTCTGCCGACACGGCTGCGGAAGACACATCCGCCGCAGATGCGTCAGATACCGGCATCAACGATACGGACAGCCCTTCCTACTCAACTGACACCTCTCTCACTGTGGAGAGCGGAGACACTGTCAACATCGACTATGTGGGAACGGTGGACGGCGTGGAGTTTGAGGGAGGCAGCACAAATGGCTCCGGCGCGGATCTGGAGATCGGCTCCGGCTCCTACATCGACGGCTTTGAGGATCAGCTCATTGGCGCCCACCCCGGCGACACAGTGGACGTCACTGTCACCTTCCCGGAGGACTATGGAGTGGATGAGCTGAATGGAAAGGAAGCTGTGTTCACTGTGACAGTCAATGGGATTTACGAATAATATTTCTCCTGCCGCCCCATTTACCTTCCGAGAGCAAAAGCCCTGCCAGAGTGAGGACTGTCCCGGCTCCGGTCATCCATGTAAAGGGCTCCCGCAGGATCACCACTGAAGCTGCCACGGTAATGACAGGAACCAGATAAATGTAAACGCTGGTCTTGACCGCGCCCAGCAGCCGGACCGCGAAATTCCACGTGACAAAGCAGAGCGCGGATGCCCCTAATCCCAGAAAGAGGATGTTCAAAAGATAGACAGGGTTCGCAAACCGATCCAGCTCCAGCCTGAAATCAAACAGGAACAAGGCCGGGACCATAAACAGAATGCCGTAGAAAAAGATCCTTCTCGTTGTCAGGATCGTATTGTATCCGTATCCGCTGATCCTGCGCGTGAGAATGGAATAGCAGGCCCACAAAAAGGCGGCCAGCAGGGCCAGCAGATCCCCTGTCGGATTGAGCTGCAGGGCAGAGCCGTTGAAGCTGATCAATGCAATCCCTGCCATCGCGATGAGAAATCCCACAAAGAAAGCAGCCCCCAGCTTCTCCTCCTTCTTCAGGAGCAGATGGGACAAAATGGCCGTAAAAAACGGAGCCGCGGAGATGATGACCCCCACATTGGAAGCCATTGTATAGGTCAGCGCAATGTTTTCCATCAGGTAGTACAGACATACGCCGCACAGTCCTGCGGTGCCAAATACGATCTCCTGTCTGAGCGTTGTCCCTGTCAGCCGGCGGGGACAGACGATCAGAAGGGCCAGAAGTCCCAGGACAAATCGGAAAAAGAGGATTTCTACAGGCTGGAAATCCACCAGTAATACCTTTGTGGAGATAAAGGTAGTCCCCCAGATCAAAATTGTGAGCAGAGCCGCCAGGTGCCCTCTTGACGCTTTATTTTCCATGCTGTCTGTCCTCCGTTCTGTTCTTTTTCAAAAAAATGTCCCGGTAGGCACCGGGCGTAAGGCCGATAAACCGGCTGAAATAATTTGTAAAATGGCTCTGGTCGGAAAATCCTGTCCGCAGGGCTGCCTCTGCCGGAGGCACTCCCTTCTCCATCAGCTTCTTCGCCGCGCCAATGCGGATATTTTCAAGATAACAGTAGGGCGTGACTCCCTTTGCCCTGACAAATGCCCTCAGCAGCGTGGACTTGCTCAGCCCTGCCTGGCGGCATATCTGGTCCAGACAGATGCGCTCCCCATAATGTCTCTCCATGAACGCACAGGCCCTCTCGATCTCTTCTCGGCACTCCGGGACACATTCCTCAAAGGGCTGTCCGCATCGCCCCAGGAGCAAAGACAGCACAAGGAGAAGATTTTCTTCCTTTCCAAATTCGCGGGAGCCCTCCATGACAAGCCCGTGGAGAGGGCGCAGATAACAGGAGATCTCCTCGTCGCGGAGCACGGTTTCTGAAAATCCCGGAAGACTCCGCCTGCCTGTCACTTCCCCCATCAGATCCAGCATAGTCTCCTTTGAGATGTTAAATCCCCTGTAGTCCAGGGCTCCTCCGTCCACCTGAACACAGGCATGGCTGTCGCCCGGATTGAACAGGACCACATCGCCCCTGCGGATCATGTACTCCCGGTTCCTGCAGGACAGGCGGCGCTCCCCCTCCTCCACAAAGCCGATCACATAGTACTCATGGAAATGGTTGGGAAAGGGCTGGGCTATGCCCTTAAAACGGTAGGCTTCCAGTCCCAGCTCCTCATCGTACACCGCAGTCTTTGTCTCTTTTCTCATAGCCCGCCTCCCATTAACCCCTGTTCAGGATCTTGCATTTTATTCAGCCATTCTATTGTAGCACAGGGCATGGCCGGAGGGCTTGTAAAATATCTTCAAATCTCTGTCTGCCTCTACAGATACGAAGTTTTCCTGTCCATATCCGTTATCAGTTCCGGGTTATCCTTCTTCATTTTCTCTATCAGAAGAGAAATATTACCGCTGTCTTCTCTTATGAAATTCAGCTCCTCCTCCGTTATTCCCACAAACTGGATAAATTCCACCTTGCCGTGCAGGGTGTCCAGTGTCTGCGCAGAGGTATCATTGACAATAAGAAGTGCAGTTATGAGCGAATCTGTCCCTATGTGAAGAGAAGCTCCGTTCCCGGGCACACATTCGCCCGCCTCAAAAAATCTTTCCGTTGTGTATGTATATCGCGCAAGATTTGACAGCATGTCCAGTGACCAGAGACAATCCTCCGCGCTGTTTTCTCTCAGCTTTATGGTCATCTCATAGCCCCATCTGCTGTACTCGCCCCCAAAGGCCTCCTCATCCGCATAGAGCTCACTCATCCCGTATGTGACTATATGCTGATACCCTTTCTGAGACTCATAAATCGAGTAGCCGTCAAGGTAATTATCGCCTCCGAAAATGGCTCTTGCCTGGATATTTGTGGCGTAGTGGGCAGGCTCCTGTCCGGGATACAGGCGGTCAAATTCCCTGTCAATCGCATCCCACCCAGGAGCCCAGTCATCCTCCTTCTCCATTCTTTCCACATATTCCTCTCTCGTCATTATGCAATACCTCCCTCATCTCTTTTTTTGGTAGTGATCCTTTTCGCGTCAACATGCCGCAGAAGATATGCGTCCATGTCCTCAATACCTGTCATGGTCTGATTTAGCGACACACGCTTATCTTTTGTGTAAAATCTGACCTTTTGTACCATCTCCCAGCAGGAGTCCATCTTAACCTTCCGGACAACCCTGGTTATATCGGACGCAGAAAACTGCCAGGTTCTTCCTGCCGCAGGCCTGACCGTTACGACAGCCCCCTCGGCTGTGATCCTGAATCTCCATATCTGAAGCGCCCAGACAAGGAATGGACTGGCCAGGAGAACAGTCACAACGCCTAACCCTATGGTGAATTTCAGACTTGCGACATCCAGCACAGCTATGAGAAGAGCAGGGAAAAGCAGGGACACGACCACCACGGCCACGATGACCAGATACGTTTTGGAACAGTATACCTCCGTTTTCAGTCCAAGCTCGTCTTCAAACATCACCTGACCATCGGAGCTGAAAAAGAGTATTCTGGTGCCAGTGTCTTTTCCATATCGTGTCGCCTGATAAATCAGGTCAATCCTGTCCTGCTCAGTCGCCTCACCGCTGTGCCGGACCCATTCGATCGAGTCAGCCAACGCGCAAAATTCTCCAAAGCAGACTTCCCCGTCAAATCTTGCGATATTCCCGGCATCATCTTCAATCTGTACGTAGCATTTTGTTCCTGTAACCTTCATATTACAGCGTCCCTTCCTGTGATGCGTCTCTCCTGATATGCCCCTCCGGCATAGGCCAATTCATACGCAGCTGTTGGCATATAACTAATCGAAGATTTTATTGGTTGTCAAGTTTGACATTCCCGGACCATCCCATTCGCAGGGTCTTTCCTTCAAATCCCCTTTTCCTGTATAACATTTATGCTGTTAATGTATTTATTCTCACGTCCATATCTAATCTTCAATAGTGGTTAATCTTCTAACTCAAAATCCTCTTCGTTTACAAGGCCGCGGATAAATTTCTCAAAGCTATCTGACAAAGGAGTGATTTTGTAGTCCCACTCCTGATCCACATGCACTACTTTGGGCTCCCCGTCTGGGCCGCACTCCCGGTAATCCAGAAAAATCATATCATGTCCGGCACTGGGGCAGTCACAAATAGCCACTCCGATAGCAGGGTACTCCCATTCTTCGATCATAAACTGACTTCCAAACTCTCCACATAACGAATATGCTTTCTCTCTTCCAATACCAAAAATTCCCGTAATAGCTACATGGTCATCTGCCCAACTGGTAGTTTGATCAGTAGGGAAACAGGTGTTGACCGGAATACCTCCGTTATGTTGCTTCATCAGCCAAATATAAGAAGCTGGCAGCTTGTAGCCCAATTCCTGCTCAACGCTGGCGATCAGTTCATCAGAAGGCATTTCGCTGACATATTCTTTCAGCGCGTACTCACTGTCTTCCCAAAAGTTTGTAAAATCAAATCCTTCAAACATTCTCTGCACACCCCCAAATTCCAATCATCGCTCTGAAAGCTCACCACCCATACCATATTACAACCAAATACGAAAAACCGCACTTACTTATGATATGGCTCCCCATTGATAATCCTGTAGCTCCTGTACACCTGCTCCAGCAGGATGACCCGCATGAGTTGGTGGGGAAAGGTCATCTTCGAAAAGCTGAGGGCAAAGTCCGACCTTGCCATCACCTCTCTGGCAAGCCCTATGGAACCGCCGATGACAAAGGCAATGCTGCTCTTGCCGGACAGCCCAAGGGCATTGATCTTGTCCGCCAGCTCCTCGGAGGAGAGCATTTTTCCCGCAATCTCAAGAGTGATCACGTACATGTCTTCTCTTATATGCTTCATGATACGCTCTCCCTCTTTTGCGCGGATACTTTCCTCTGCCGCCTCGCTGGCCTGGTCCGGCGTCTTCTCATCCGCCACCTCTATGATCTCCAGCCTGCAGTAGCGGCCAAGCCGCTTGCTGTACTCGGCGATGGCATCCTTCAGATACTTTTCCTTTATCTTTCCCACTGTGATCACTGTGATCTTCACCTATTCTGTCTCCTCCTGTTCACCCACACAAAATAAAACAAAAAAAGGGAGAGGGCCGGGCTAACCCGAATTCCTCTCCCGATCAGTTCACTTTTCAGTCTATTTCTGTGACAGCAGCTCGTGGATACCCTTGGCTCCTGCCTTTCCTGCGCCCATGGCGAGGATGACCGTGGCAGCTCCTGTGACCGCATCTCCGCCGGCAAATACGCAGGCCTTTGATGTCTGGCCGTTCTCCTCTTCAGCCACGATACATTTTCTCCTGTTTGTCTCCAGCCCCTTTGTGGTGGAAGCGATCAGCGGATTCGGTGTCGTGCCAAGAGCCATGATCACTGTATCCAGCTCGATCTCATACTCGGAGCCCGGGATCTCGATAGGACGGCGTCTTCCGGAGGCGTCCGGCTCTCCAAGCTCCATCTTGATCACCTTCATGCCCTTCACCCATCCGTTCTCATCCACAAGGATCTCCTTCGGGTTGGTCAGCAGGTTGAACACAACGCCCTCTTCCTTTGCGTGGTGAACCTCTTCCACTCTGGCGGGAAGCTCTGCCTCGCTCCGGCGGTATACGATGTGCACGTCAGCGCCGAGCCGCAGTGCTGTTCTGGCCGCATCCATGGCCACGTTTCCGCCGCCTACAACCGCCACCTTCTTACCTGCGGCAATAGGAGTGTCGTAAGAGTCGTCAAAGGCCTTCATCAGGTTGCTTCTTGTCAGATACTCGTTGGCAGAGAAGACGCCGTTGGCCGTCTCTCCCGGGATGCCCATGAACATAGGAAGTCCGGCTCCTGAGCCGATAAACACAGCCTCAAAGTCTTCCTCCTCCATGAGCTGGTCAATGGTAGTGGACTTGCCGATCACAACGTTAGTCTCAAACTTCACGCCCAGCTCCTTGACCTTCTCAATCTCCTTCTTTACCACCTTCTCCTTGGGAAGACGGAATTCAGGGATACCGTATACAAGCACGCCGCCCAGCTCGTGGAGGGCCTCAAACACAGTCACATCGTAGCCCAGCTTGGCAAGGTCGCCGGCGCAGGTAAGACCTGACGGGCCGGAACCGATGACAGCCACCTTGTGGCCGTTCATCTTCTCCGCTTTCTGGGGCTTGATATCATTTTCAAGGGCGTAATCAGCGACAAAGCGCTCCAGCTTTCCGATGGATACAGGCTCACCTTTGATACCCCTGATACATTTGCACTCACACTGGGACTCCTGGGGACATACCCGCCCGCAGATGGCCGGCAGGGCGGAGGACTCTCCGATCACCTTGTAGGCCCCCTCGATATCCCCGTCCTTCACCTTTGCGATAAATCCCGGGATATTGATAGACACCGGACATCCCTGGATACATTTTGCGTTCTTGCAGTTCAGGCAGCGGGATGCCTCCTCCATTGCCTCTTCCTTGTTATATCCATAGCAAACCTCGTCAAAGTTTGTCGCTCTTACCTTTGGATCCTGCTCTCTGACAGGAACTCTCTTTAACATATCTGCCATTATTCGTCACCTCCACAGTTGCCGCATCCGCCATGATGGGTATCGCCTTCCTGTAATTTCAGCAGAGCCCGGCCCTCCTGGGTCTTGTACATCTGCTGTCTCTTCATCGCCTCATCAAAATTCACAAGATGTCCGTCAAATTCCGGTCCGTCCACACAGGCAAACTTGATCTCGTCGCCCACGTGGAGACGACAGGCGCCGCACATGCCGGTTCCGTCCACCATGATAGGGTTCATGCTGACAACAGTCGGGATGCCCAGCTTCTTTGTGAGCAGACAGGTAAACTTCATCATGATCACCGGTCCGATGGCCACGCACAGGTCATATTTCTTTCCCTCGTTTACCAGCTCCTCGACCATGGTCGTAACCATACCCGCATGGCCGTATGTACCATCGTCTGTACAGGGGTAGTAGTTTCCGGCCACAGCTCTCATCTCATCCTCCAGGATGAGCATATCCTTTGTCTTGGCGCCGATGATGACATCCGCGTCAACACCGTGCTCCTTCAGCCATTTTACCTGGGGATAAACAGGAGCGGATCCAACGCCGCCTCCCACAAAGAGGATCTTTTTCTGCTTCAGGCTCTCTATATCTTCATGGACCAGCTCTGAGGGACATCCGAGAGGTCCTGTGAAATCCTGGAACGCATCTCCCGCCTTCAGGGCTGCAAACTTCTCTGTAGACGCGCCAACTGTCTGGAACACGATGGTGATAGTTCCTTCCTCCCTGTCATAGTCACAGATCGTCAGAGGAATTCGCTCTCCCTTTTCGTCCAACTTCACTATCACAAACTGCCCTGGCTCACAGTGCCTTGCGACACGCGGTGCTTCCACATCCATAAGATAGATCTTATCAGCCAGTTTTTCAGCTTTCCGTATCTTATACATCTTGCATCCTCCTAATCATCAAACTTATTTTATAATAATCCAAACATAGAGAAATAGCAATAATTTATCACTGAATTTGTTTTAATTTGTTTTAATAATCTGAAATGAGACAGGCGCCTTTTAATGGGCGCCCGTCCGCTTGATCCTGCGATCCGCTGTAAGATTTTTTAGAAATCAACCTCTGTTCCATAGTATGTACAGGTGAGAAGCTTCTCCATTGTAGCCGGGTCGATGGCACGCGGGTTGGAGCCTGTGCACGCGTCTCCCACTGCCAGCTCCGCAATCTTCGCAACCTTCTCCTTAAACTCATCCTCGTTGATACCGAAGTCCTTCAGCGTCTTCGGGATGTTCAGTCTCACGTTGAACTCATCAATCTTCTCGCAGAGGCTGTTGATGAGCGCCTTCTCTGATGTTCCCGGAAGTCCCATTCTGCGGGCGATCTCCGCATACCTCTTGGCCGCCGTCTCATCCTTCGCATTGTATTTGATTACGTAGGGCAGATAGATGGCGTTTGCGCAGCCGTGGGGAATATGTCCTGTTGAGAAGGCGGCGCCTGTCTTGTGTGCCATGGAGTGGACAATGCCCAGGAGAGCGTTGGAAAATGCCATTCCGGCCAGGCACTGCGCATAGTGCATCTGCTCTCTCGCCTCCATGTTGCAGTTGTAAGATGCAGGCAGATAGTCCAGCACCATCTCAATGGCCTGCAGGGCAAGAGGATCTGTAAATGGTCCGTGAAGCGTGGACACATAGGCCTCAATGGCGTGTGTCAGCGCGTCCATTCCTGTATAGGCAACCTGTTTTACAGGAAGCCCGGCTACGAGATCCGGGTCGACAATGGCGATGTCCGGTGTGATGTTAAAGTCAGCAAGCGGATATTTTACGCCGGTCTGATAGTTTGTGATAACGGAAAATGCTGTAACCTCTGTAGCTGTTCCCGATGTGGAGGGGATCGCCGCAAATTTCGCTTTCTGTCTCAGCTCCGGGAAATTAAAGGGGATGCACAGATCCTCGAAGGTTGTATCCGGATACTCGTAGAAAGCCCACATTGCCTTGGCAGCGTCGATAGGTGAGCCTCCGCCCATGGCAACGATCCAGTCTGGCTCAAAGGCTCTCATGGCCTCAGCGCCTCTCATGACAGTCTCAACAGACGGATCAGGCTCCACGCCCTCAAACGTCTGCACCTCCATGCCGGCCTCCTTCAGATAATTGACTGCCTTGTCCAGAAATCCCTGGCGCTTCATGGAGCCGCCGCCCACTACAAGGATCGCCTTTTTGCCCTTCAGGTTTTTCAGCTCCTCCAGGCTTCCCTTTCCATGATAAATGTCTCTTGGTAAACAAAATCTGCTCATTGCTGCTGCATCTCCTTTTTGTGATATTGATCGGGCAAAGCCGACCTTGTTAATTATTTATCAATATTATAGCTCTCTTTCTGTGCACATGCAATAACTTTCACAGAATTTGGAGATTTTTTTTTAAGAAATGCAACAAGGCCGACAGTCCTCAAAACTGTCGGCCTCTCTTACTGTTATTCTGACTTTTCTTTTTACATCAGGAATGGCGCAGCATGCTGGGAGTGATGGTCCCCTCGATGCCTGCCTTGGCGGCATAGCCCTTCAGGATCTTCCAAAAGCCCTGTCTGCTCATCTTTCTGCCGCTGATATTCGGGAAAAGCACGTCCGATCCATGTCCCTTGAGCAGCGGCTCCCGTCCGTTCTTCAGATACGCCTTCATAGCTTTCAGCGCCTGCTTGTCGATCGGGTACGCGTTCTGATTACCTGGAAAATGGCATTGCAGATAGCCCATCTCCAGATTGACATCCTGTATCTTGAGACTTACAAGCTCCTCCACCATGATTCCTGTGGAATACAAAAGCTCGATCATAGCCTTGTCCCGGAGCAGCTTTGGCGTCTTTCCATTTGGAATGGCAAGAACCTTCTCCACATCCTCCTTGGAGGCGCTCTTCGGCTCCCTGCGCTCGATCTTTGGACTGGTCAGCCCCTCTGACACATCCTCTTTGATATATTTCTTTTTGAAGAGATAGTTAAAAAATCCCTTGATTGAAGCCACATTTCTGGATATAGTCGTATTGGTCAGCTTCTGTTTCTCCATGTGAAGCATATAGGAGTTGAGGTTTGTCGCCGTGATCTGCGCCACTTCATGAATTCCCTGAGAGTCCAGATAACGCACGAGCTTCATAAGATCACGCCTGTACGCCATCTCTGTGTTCAGAGAAATCCCCTTCACTTCTTTTAAATACTCTACATACTCTAACACTATTTTTTCCATACTCTTTATCTCCCATCGTATACTCTAAATTATACGAAGAAATAACGAAAAAATCAAATTGTTTTTAGAAATATTTTCAGAAAAATTGGATTTAAATAACTTTCCGATATAATTCCAACTCCAATCGTCAGAATAGTACCCACTGTTTTGGCCGAATTCCACGATGCCCTGGGGAAAGAATAGAAATACCAGAGGACGATTCCGTACCCGGCGATATAGAAAAGCGCCTGAGGGATAATAGCAGCCAGACAGAACAGGATCCCCACAGGTCCCAGCTTGATCACAGCGGCGGTAAAAAAGAGTCCGCCCAGGAAGCCTGTCCAGACGAGCACAGCAGCCACGATCCATCTGCGGAGCTTCTTCATCTGCCCCATCAGGGCGATAACCCCCAGCAGTCCGGCGCGGACCGACAGGATGTACCAGAAATAGTCCTGCGTCTGGATCTCCGCCTGGGTGTACTGCTCCAGAAAATAATCGCTGAAAATGCCCGCCGCCAGTATATGATCCCGGGCCCCTGTGTTGGCGTACAGAATTCCTCCTACAAAGCCCGCCAGGCACAGGGCCAGGAATATTTTCCCATAACTGCGCATATCCACTCTTCCTCCCGCCGCAAAGATACTTCATTATATGCCGGCCAAGAGGAAATATGCCCTCTGTCCTTACTCTTTTCCCCTTCCCTTTACTCCTTGCCGTATTTTACCGCGTAGGCCAGGATGGCCGCCACGGTCTTGGAGTCCTGAATCTCCCCGCTGAAGATCTTCTCCTTCAATTCCGCCAGGGTACAGGCCTGCAGGTCGATATATTCATCCTCATCCAGATGCTGATGGGAGGGGATCAGGTCCCTGGCCGCAAACACCTCTATCCTCTCATTGCAGAATGCGACTGTGGTTCTGAGGACAAGAAGAGGCTCCAGATGCTCACAGCGGTAGCCCGTCTCCTCCTCCAGCTCACGGGACGCACAGGCAATCCCCTCCTCCTTCGGGTCATCCAGCTTACCTGCGGGTATTTCCAATGTAAATCTGTCCAGCGCGTTTCTGTACTGCTTTACCATCAGGATCCTGCCGTCCGGGAGCACCGGTATCACCGCCGCAGCTCCGTCGTGATGGATATAATCCCATTTTGCCGTGTGTCCGTCCGGGAACTGGACTGTATCCTGGTAGACATTGATCACAGCTCCCTCATATGCCAGCTTTCTGTCTATCCTCTTGATCTCATTGCTCATGTTTTCTTCCCTTTCTTTTCAATATAAAAGACCAGCCTGTTACGGCTGGTCTTCTGCTTTCGGTTTACATTTATTTGGCGTAGTCTGTTACCCTGGATTCCCTGATAACATTTACCTTTATCTGCCCCGGATATTCCAGCTCATATTCAATCTGCTTGGAAATATCTCTGGCCAGTAATACCATATCTGCGTCAGATACTTGCTCTGGAACTACCATAATACGAATCTCTCTACCTGCCTGAATAGCAAAAGATTTTTCAACACCCTTGAACTGGTTGCTGATATCTTCTAATTGTTTTAATCTGTTTGTGTATGTCTCAATCGTCTCTCTTCTCGCGCCCGGTCTTGCAGCGGAGATCGTGTCTGCCGCCTGAACGATACATGCGATCAGAGACTCTGGCTCAACATCGCCGTGATGTGCTTCCACTGCATTGATGACGGTCGGTGACTCCTTGTACTTTCTGCACAATTCAACACCAATCTGGATATGTGATCCTTCCACATCGTGGTCGATGGATTTGCCGATATCATGTAAAAGGCCTGCCCGCTTCGCAAGACGGACATCCAGTCCGATCTCCCCTGCGAGAAGTCCCGACAGCTGTGCCACCTCAATTGAGTGCTTCAGCGCATTCTGACCATAGCTGGTCCGGAATTTCATTCTTCCCAGAAGTCGTATCAGTTCCGGATGAATTCCATGCACGCCGACCTCGAGTGCCGCTGCCTCTCCTTCCTCACGGATCACTGCCTCTACTTCTTTCTGGGCCTTTTCCACCATCTCCTCAATTCTTGCCGGATGGATACGACCGTCCACGATCAGCTTCTCCAGAGCGATCCTTGCGACTTCACGCCTGATGGGATCAAACCCTGATAATACAACCGCTTCGGGTGTATCGTCGATGATCAGCTCTACTCCTGTGAGAGTTTCCAGCGTACGGATGTTTCTTCCTTCACGTCCGATGATCCGTCCCTTCATCTCATCACTTGGAAGCTGAACGACTGAAATCGTAGTTTCTGCCACATGATCAGCAGCGCATCTCTGAATGGCGGTGACAACATATTCCTTTGCCTTCTTGTCCGCCTCTTCCTTGGCCTGCGCTTCCATCTCCTTGATCATTTTTGCAGTGTCATGTTTAACATCTTCTTCAACAGTTTTTAACAGATATTCTTTTGCCTGTTCGGAGGTTAGTCCTGAGATTCTTTCTAGTTCCTGTACTCTTTGTCTGCTCAGCTCATCCACTTTCGCTTCACGAGCCTTAAGCTGCTCTTCCTTTGCTGTAAACCCTGCTTCCCGCTTTTCCATAGCATCGGACCGTTTGTCCAAAGCTTCCTCCTTGGAGAGGACTCTCTTTTCATAACGCTGTAACTCTGCTCTTCTCTCTTTTGTTTCTTTCTCGAGCTCATTCTTTGTTCTGATAGATTCTTCCTTAATTTCCAAGAGGGATTCCTTTTTCTTGGCCTCCGCTGTCTTCACCGCATCATCAATGATCTCGCGGGCCTTTGTCTCCGCACTTCCAATCTTTGACTCGGCATTCTTCTTCAGATTGGAGACTGTCACGAAATGACTGATAACCGCTGCTGCTATCACGAGAACCACAGCCACAGCAATGATTATAACATTCGGCACAGGAGCACCTCCTTATTAAATTTTCATTGTACAAATACAACAGTTAAATTTTATACTGTTTTCACAAAGATGTCAAGTATTCCAGTCGGAAACTTGTATCACTTGACGGACGTCCTCATAGCGGTATCCTTTCCGCAGAAAATAGGCGCATAACTTCTGCTTTTCCTGGAGTGTGGCACGCTCCGGATCAAAGTGTTTTTTCTCTGCCAGACGGCGGATCGCCTCCTGTGCGTCCTCCCGGGTGTAAGATTTTTCCAGAGCCTCCTCCGCCTGCTCGCGGGAAAGCCCTTTCCGAAGAAGATAGGCCTGCAGCTCCGCCCTGCTCTTCTGCCCTTTGCGGCTGTCCACAATGTTCTCCGCCAGGCGCCTGTCGTCCAGGTAGCCGAAAGACTTCACATAGTCCATCGCATTCTCCACAATGCTCTGCGGATACCCGCCCTCAGAGAGCTTCCTGCGCAGCGCCTCCTCGGACCGGTCGGATATCTCCAGCAGCTTCATAGCCCGTACTCTGGCGCGCTTTATGAGCAGCTCCCGGATCTCACTGTACTCCTTCTCCCCCAGGGGCTGTCCCTCCCTGATATGATAGCGGGACAGCTCGCCCCTGTACAGAACAAAGGCGGGCTGTCCGTCAAGGTACACTCTGTATCTGGACCTGGACCCAAACATGGCTTCTATCTGTGTGACTGTCATCTTCTATTCCTCTGCCTCAGCGTTCTCCTGCGTCTCTTCCTCGCTTCCGTCAATGTGGTAGTAGGCTCTCACCTTGGCCTCCAGCTCCTCCATCACCTCAGGGTGCTCTGCTAGATAGCTCTTGGCGTTCTCTCTTCCCTGTCCGATCTTGTCGCCGTTGTAGGCATACCAGGCGCCGCTCTTGTTGACAAGGTTGATGCCGGTGGCCAGATCCAGTATATCTCCCTCACGGGAAATACCCTTTCCGAACATGATGTCGAACTCCGCCTCCTTGAAAGGAGGAGCAATCTTGTTCTTCACGATCTTCACACGCACATGGTTTCCAACGATCTCTCCGCCCTGCTTCAGGGTCTCCGTCCTTCTCACGTCCATCCGCACGGAAGCGTAGAACTTCAGCGCCCGCCCGCCGGTGGTTGTCTCCGGATTGCCGAACATGACGCCCACCTTCTCGCGGAGCTGGTTGATAAAGATCACAACGCAGTTGGACTTGCTGATGACAGGGGTCAGCTTTCTCAGGGCCTGGGACATGAGTCTTGCCTGCAGTCCCACATGGCTGTCTCCCATGTCGCCCTCAATCTCCTGTCTGGGCACAAGAGCCGCCACGGAGTCGATGACAATGATATCCATAGCTCCGGAGCGGACCATCGTCTCCGCGATCTCCAGCGCCTGGTCACCGCTGTCCGGCTGGGATATGTAGAGCTCATCGATATCCACGCCGATATTCTTTGCGTACACCGGGTCAAGGGCATGCTCGGCGTCGATAAAGCCTGCAATACCTCCCCGCTTCTGCACCTCGGCGATCATGTGCAGGGCCACCGTCGTCTTACCGCTGGACTCCGGTCCGTAGACCTCCACCACGCGGCCTCTTGGCACGCCGCCCAGCCCCAGCGCCAGATCCAGGCTTAAGGAGCCTGTGGGAATGGTCTCCACATGGACATGGGCCTTGGGATCTCCCAGCTTCATGACGGTGCCTTTTCCAAAATCCTTTTCCAGTTTTGCAATCGCGGCATCCAATGCCTTCTTCTTATCTTCACTTGCCATAATCTCTTTCTCCTTATCAAGCACGAACGGATGTTCGCTCCTATGTACAATATAGTATTATAGTTGCCCTCAAATGTCAATAAAGTTTTGACATTTTCTTTTTCGGGGATGCCCCTCTCTGTCCTGTCTCTGCCCTGGGATATTCGCCGCATGATCACGCACAGAAGACGCGGCAGTGCACTGCCTGATCGAAATTTATAGGTCGCCGGAATGAACTTCCGGCTGAATTGTAGGTAAAGTATATCACGGTATTCTTTATATGTCAACTCATTTCTTTTTTATTTTATTGGCAATCCTTTTCCTTTTATGGATGGATACCTTCTTGATCAGGACCGGTCGGCGGGGGATTTTCCCCGCCGACCGGTCCCGCGTCTTTAGTGGGAGTTGATCCAGGACTGCCAGGCGGATACCGTCTTTGGCCCCATGCTGCCGTCCTGGGCAACGCCAAGGAAAGCCTGCATGTGGAGCACCGTATCCCGGCCGGCCCATCCGTCCACCGCCGCGCCGAACCTTCTCTGCATGGCCCGGACCATATCTGAACCGGGGCCATACCCGGTCTTCAGGAACTGCCAGCAGCCGGCATAGGCCGAGTAGAGGTACTTCCGGTTGGACTCCGGCTGGTAGCTGACAATCCCGTCCACCACCGTTCCAAAGTAGGCCTGCGTCCGCCTGACCGTAGCCGGGCCAAAGGAACCGTCCACTGCCAGCTTCTCCGGGGCTGCGGGAGGCGCCGTCACAGGGACGGAGGGCTCATCCGCCCCGCCGCCCGGATTGGCATACCGATCCCAGGCCGCCCCGTCCATATAGGCGATGTTTAGATCCAGATTGCCGTCGTAGCCGTCAAGCCGCCCGGTGGAGCTGTACTGGTAAATGGCCATCCCGGGGAAGGCGCCCGTGCCGCCGTCATCGGTCCAGGGAGACGCCTGGTAGCCGGTGGGACTGCTGTCCGCGTACTGGGCACACCACAGCCCGTAGTCACCGGCGGCGACGCCGCTCCAGTCGTAGGCCCTGCACACACTCTTGCTCATGTAGATCAGAGCCTTTACTCCTGTCAGCTCTCTTAGGCGGTCCAGAAAAGCCAGCGCGTAGGCCGGGCCCTGTTCCACAGCGCCGCCCTCCCAGTCCAGAGCCAAAAGGGAGGTGCCTACATATCCCTTGATATTCGCGTAAAAGTATTCTGCCTCCGCCTTCCCGGAGCTTTGCCCTGTGGCGTAATGGTACACCCCCGTCTTTCTTCCCAGACCTGCCGCGGTCCGGATAAAACCATCGCAGTATCTGTCCACAAATCCGGTTCCCTCTGTGGCCTTGCAGATCACAAAGTCAAAGGGAACCCGCGCAAGATCGATGCCTGCCTGGTGGTTGCTGATGTCAATGCCGTTCATGCTCATATGATCAGCTCACTTTTTGTCTCGTCACCTTATCTTATGCAGTTTCGCCTGTTTTTGACAAATACTGCCGGACAGGCCGGGCAAAGGGCGCAAAAAGACGGCGGCTCCGGCTTCTTACCGCCTTCGCCGCCGTCCTATCTAGTTCAGCACCAGCTCGTAGTTTCTTGTGGTGACTCCTGTCAGCCTGCCCTTCCCGTTGACCAGCACCGCCTTGAAGATGGTGTTGCCCTCCGGCATGTCGATGGGGCCTGTATACTTAGTAGAGGCCTCCGTGGGATCGCTCTTATCCATCGTATAGTAGGCCGTATAGCCGTCCGGCACCTGGATCACGATCTGCGTAGGCTGCTCATACTGACCTGTGGAGGGAGTCACTGCCGGCGCGTCCTCCACAGGGAACTCCACCGTGTACTCCTTCGTCACAGGGAGGCTGGGTATACCGGCCTCATTCACGGAGATCGCTGATACTGTGGTCGTCCCCTCCTCGATCTGGATGGGGTCAGTGTACTTCTGGCTGGAGGTGTCCGGCTCGCTTCCGTCCGTAGTGTAGTAGATAGCCTCCCCGTCAGACTCCAGTGACAGCTGCTGCACATCGTCAAAGACCTCGCTGTCATCCAGGCTGAAGCTGGGCCCCTCTGACACGTACTTGCTCAGCTCAGAGCGGACATCATCGGGGGCGTCCTCCAGGATCACAGATACCTCCTGGGGCTGCTCTGTATCTATATAGAACGCAATACAGGCCTCATAGATGGGCACCTCATCCGGGTAGGACTCCAGAGCATCCAGAAACATCTGTTCTGCACTGTCCTGGTCATCCTTTGCCAGATACACCTTGGCGAGGGCCGTGTAGGCCTCCCCTCTCTTCGGCGCCTTCCCGATGGCATTGTTAAAATAGCCCGCAGCCTGGTCATAGTTTCCCTCGGAAAAGGCCCGATTTCCCTGCCCGATCTGTCCTGCATAGGAATTGCGGTACAGGAAAAAGACCGCAGCGGCCACCGCCGCGATCAGGATAATAAATCCGAGGATGATCCTCCTTCTCAGCTTCTTTTTCTTCTCCCGCTTTTTCTCAGCCATTTTGCGGCGGCGCTCCGGGTCCACAGTCCCCGTCATGCGGGAAGTGCCGCCCCTCTTTCCGCCGTTCCCGGTATTTCGGGAAACCCGTCCGGTTCCGGTGCTGCGGGAAACACGCCCGGTACCGGAGGTGCGGGAGGTCCTGCCTCCCGCGGCGGATGTACCGCGCATGGTCCGGGTCTCGTCCCTTCTCCTTCGCTCCGCTCTCTGCCCTTCTCCCCTGCGCAGATCCGAAGTGTAGGATTTCTCATAGTCATAATCATCCAGAGGCCTGTCGCCTCCGTCTATTCCTCCCTTTACCTGTGCCGCCAGCACATCGTCGAGAGGATTGTAATCCGGCACAATGCGGACTTCCTTTCCGCACCTTTTACAGTATAACTGGCCTTCTGGTATCTCGCTTCCACAGTTTGTGCATCTCATCGCCCGATACCCCCTATTATTATGCCGCTTTCCCTCTGGGGCATTTTCTATCTCTCCTTAAAACAGTCCTGTGATGTGCCCGTCCTCCGATACGTCGATTCCGTTCGCGGCAGGTACCTTCGGAAGTCCCGGCATGGTCATAACCGCTCCTGTGAGAGCCACCACGAACCCGGCGCCCGCATTGACATAGACCTCCCGGATATGGATGTCGAAATTCTCCGGCCGGCCCAGCCTTGTGGCGTCGTCGGACAGAGAGTACTGGTTCTTCGCCATACAGACAGGGAAGCTTCCAAAGCCCATGCCCTCGATCTTGGCCAGCTGCTTTTCCGCTGCCGGCTCGTAGACCACGCCTCTCGCGCCGTAAATTTCCTTTGAGATAGTCTCAATCTTTGCCTTCAGGCAGAGGTTGTCCTCATACAACGGATGGAAATGGCTCTCTTTGTTCTCCAGAGTCTCCAGAACCTTCTCAGCCAGGGCAATGCCGCCCTCTCCGCCTTTCTCCCATACCTCTGACAGGGCGAACTCGCATCCCCTCTCCTCGCAGAAGCTGCGGACATAGGCAATCTCCGCCTCTGTGTCTGTGACAAAGGAGTTGAGCGTCACAACGACAGGTACATCATATTTCTGTACATTTTCTATATGTTTTTCAAGATTTACAATTCCTTTTGCGAGGGCGTCCAGGTTCTCCTCGGAGAGCTGATCCTTCGCAACTCCTCCATTATACTTCAAAGCGCGGACAGTTGCAACCAAAACTACTGCATCCGGTTTAAATCCTGCCATGCGGCACTTGATATCCATGAATTTCTCAGCTCCCAGATCCGCTCCAAAGCCCGCCTCTGTGATCGTGATATCGCTCAGCTTCAGAGCCATCCTTGTGGCCCGCACGCTGTTACAGCCGTGGGCGATGTTGGCAAAGGGGCCGCCGTGGACCAGAGCCGGTGTGTGCTCCAGTGTCTGGATGAGATTTGGCTTGATGGCGTCCTTGAGAAGAGCCGCCATGGCTCCTGTGGCGTGGAGATCATCCGCAGTCACAGGCTCCCCTTTGAAATTGTAGGCCACAATGATCCTGCCCAGTCTCTCCTTCAGGTCCTTCATATCGTCCGCCAGGCAGAGGATAGCCATGATCTCGGAGGCAACGGTGATGACAAAGTGATCCTCCCTGACCATGCCGTCGGCCTTTCTTCCCAGTCCGATGACAATATTCCGAAGGCTCCTGTCGTTCATGTCCAGGCAGCGCTTCCAGACAACCTGCCTCGGGTCGATGCCCAGCTCATTTCCCTGCTGGATGTGATTGTCCAGAAGTGCGGCCAGGAGGTTGTTTGCGGAGGTGATGGCATGGAAATCCCCTGTGAAATGCAGGTTCAGATCCTCCATGGGTACCACCTGGGCATAGCCTCCGCCGGCAGCGCCGCCCTTGATACCGAAGCAGGGTCCAAGAGAGGGCTCTCTGAGGGCGATGATCGCCTTCTGCCCCAGCTTGGCCATGGCCTGACCGAGCCCCACCGTGGTGGTCGTCTTTCCCTCTCCTGCGGGGGTGGGGTTGATGGCTGTCACAAGGACCAGCTTTCCATCCTTCCTGTCCCTGATCTTCTCCCAGAGCTCATCGGAGAGCTTTGCCTTGTACTTTCCGTAGAATTCCAGGTCCTCCTCCGGGATGCCGGCAGAGGCTGCCACGTCCCTGATGTGCATCATTTCTGCTTCCTGCGCGATCTGAATATCTGATTTCATACTTATCCATTCCTTTCCTTTTGTATTTTTATTTTCAAAGACGCTCCCGCGTCTTCTCTCACATATTTTCTTCCAGGTATTTTTCAAATTCCTCCATAGACATCAGCACCTTCCTGGGCTTTGTCCCCTCCTCGGGGCCCACCACCCCGGCCTCGCAGAGCTGGTCCATGATCCGGGCCGCCCGGTTGAAGCCGATCCGGAACATGCGCTGCAGCATGCCGATAGAGGCCTTCTCCTTCTCTATGATGAATTTGCCGGCCTCGGCAAAGTAGGCGTCCCGTCCGCCGCTGTCGCCGGAAGACTCACCGGCAGAGCCGCTTCCCAGCCCGGAGGCGGTGGAGTTGACCTCGCTGACGATCTCCTCGCTGTAGGAGGCCTCGCCGTTTTGCTTCTTCAGGTATTCCACCACAGCCTGAACCTCCTTGTCCGAGACAAAGGCTCCCTGGACGCGGGCCGGCTTCTGATAGCCGGAAGGGTAAAAGAGCATATCTCCCTTTCCCAGCAGCTTCTCCGCCCCGTTCATGTCGATGATGGTCCGCGAGTCCACGCCCGAGGTGACGGAAAAGGCGATCCTGGATGGCATGTTCGCCTTGATGAGACCTGTGATGACGTTCACGGAGGGCCTCTGGGTGGCCACTACCAGGTGGATGCCCGCCGCCCTGGCAAGCTGTGCCAGACGGCAGATGGCCTCCTCCACCTCGCCGGGAGCCACCATCATCAGATCCGCCAGCTCGTCCACGATGATGACGATCTGGGGCATTTTCCCGGGCTTTCCCTCCCTCTCCTCGGGAGTCATGCTCTCGGTCTTCTCGTTAAAGCCCTTGATGTCCCTGACATTGTATTTGGCGAAGAGCTCGTACCGCTTCATCATCTCCGACACCGCCCAGTTCAGGGCTCCGGCCGCTTTCTTCGGGTCTGTCACCACCGGGATCATGAGGTGGGGAATTCCGTTGTAGACGCTCAGCTCCACCACCTTGGGGTCGATCATGATGAGCTTCACATCCTCCGGCGATGCCTTGTAGAGGATGCTGATGATCATGGTGTTAATGCAGACAGATTTTCCCGAGCCGGTGGCGCCCGCTACCAGAAGGTGGGGCATCTTGGCGATGTCCGCCACCACCGGCTTGCCGGCGATGTCCCGGCCCGCCGCAAAGGCGATGGCCGAGGAGCTGTTTTTAAACTCTCCCGACTCCAGCAGATCCCGCAGGTGGACCACCGCGTTCTCCTTGTTGGGCACCTCGATTCCCACTGCCGCCTTCCCGGGGATGGGGGCTTCGATACGGATGTCCGCCGCCGCCAGGTTCAGCTTGATATCGTCTGTCAGTCCCACGATCTTGCTGACCTTCACACCCTGCTCAGGCTGCAGCTCATACCGGGTCACCGCAGGGCCGCAGCTGACATTGGTGATGGTCACGTTGACACCGAAATTGTGGAGCGTCTCCTGCAGCTTTCTGGCCGTCTCCCGCAGGTGGGCATCGGAGTCTCCGCCCGCCTTCTTTCCCTTTGTCAGAAGGGAGAGCGGAGGGGTCCTGTACTCCTTCTTCGGGGCCGCGTCCGTCTGGGCGGCCATCTGCTCCACCTGGGCTGCCTCCATGGCCACAGCCTCGGCTCCCATCTTTGTGGCCCTGCGGGATTTCTTCTCATCCCCGGCCGGCTCACCGGGGAGCTCCTCCTCAATTCGCTCCGGCTGCTGCGCCTCCTCCGCTTCCGGCTCCTCCAAAGCCTGGGCACGGTTGATGACAAAGGATGGCTCCTCCTGGGGCGCGAAGAGCTCCTCCATATCGGGGGAGGTGAGCTCCTTCACCTCGGGAGACTTTCCTTTTTCGCCCAGAGTGGTGTCGAAGGAGACGCCGGAGACATGCCGGTCCTTGCGCCGGCCTCTGGCCTTTTCCTCTTTCTCCAGAGCCTGGGCTTCCTTCTTTGCCTCCTCCAGCTCCTTCTTCGCCTCCTGCTGGCGGATGAGCCTTCTTGTCTCAGCCAGCTCCCTGCGCCTGGCCGCGTCCTCCCTGGCCCTTCCGTAGGCCTGGCCGCCTCTCTCCCTGACGCCCTTGATTGCCGATTTACCGGTGATGATAACCGCGCATATGATCATCAAAATCACCACCACCACGTAGGTACCCGCAGTTCCTATAGATGGGACGAGGATGCCTGTCACCGCTCCTCCCAGCAGTCCCCCCTCCTCCAGAAGGAGCTCCAGGAAGGTGGTGATGAGGACAAACAGCAGGAGGGCCGCCCCCGTCTTCACATAGGCCGCTCTGTTTCCTCTGTTGGATATGAGAAAGGTCACCGCCCCGAAAAGCAGGAACGGGACGAGATATGTACTGTAGCCGAAGAGATCTGACAGGAGAGCTGACACAGCGCTTCCGGCCGCTCCCCCGAGCCCGAAAGCGCTGAGGAGGAGAAGAATGCTCACCGCCAGCGTCAGCCAGATGGTGATCTCATCTGCCACAAAGCTCTGCTGGGCGCCTGTCTTCTTTCTCCCCGTCTTCTTTTTTCTTCTTCCGGTCCCTGACCTAGATGCCATTTTATTTCCCCCTTATTGTTTCTTACCTGTAAACCCTGCTGACGCTAACTCCCTTGCGCACGTCAGCAGCAGAAAAAGCCGGGCCGCTCTTTCAGACGGCCGACTATATAAGCATATACAATATTAGTATACCATTTTCAAAAAAAACTGTCATCAGCTATTTTCATGGTTTTTGTCAGCGTTTTATGCCAGCCGGTGTATGTTGGCTTTGTCCGCCAATGCGCCGCGCGTCGATCATCTCGTGCAGCTTCCCAAGAGCGTCAGAGAGTCCTCCTACCTGGTCGATAAGCCCTTCCCTCACAGCCTCCTCTCCCTCCAGGAGGGTCCCCACATCCTTCACCAGCTGGGTGGAGTTGAGCATCAGCTCCTCGATCCTCTCCTGGCTCATGTGGGAGTGCCTGGCCAGAAATCCGGTGATCCGATCCTGGGTTCTCTCCATATTCCGGAAGCTCTGCATGACGCCGATGAACATGCCGTTTGACCTCACCGGGTGGATGATCATGGTGCCGCTGGGCACGATAAAGGAGTAGTCCGCCGCCACAGCCAGGGGCCCCCCGATAGAGTGGCTGCCTCCCAGTACGAGGGAGACTGTGGGCTTACTTAGGGAGGCGATCACCTCCGCGATGGAGAGCCCTGCCTCCACGTCCCCTCCCAGAGTATTCAGAAGGATGAGGAGCCCGTCGATGGCCGGACTGTCCTCAATCTCCGCCAGCATGGGCAGCAGATGTTCGTATTTCGTGGCCTTTGTACTGCCTGACACTGCCTCGTGGCCCTCGATCTCCCCAATGATGGTGATGAGCTTGATCCTGTGGGGAGTGCCCTCCCGGCCGCCGCCCTCCTCCAGGTCCATGGTCCCCATCTCCCTGATCTCCTCCTGCTTCTCTTCCTGGCTCTTCTCCGGTTCGCCTTCCTGTCTTTTCATCTCCATAAAAAAGCACCTCCATAGTGTTAGTATGGAAGTGCCTCTGTCTTTTTATGCATTAAATCTGAGCGAGAGCCTGCTCGATGTCCGCGATGATATCCTCCGCGTTCTCAATTCCCACGCTGAACCGGATCAGCTCAGGCTGTACGCCGGCCTCACGCAGCTCCTGGTCGTTCATCTGGCGGTGTGTGTGGCTGGCCGGGTGAAGGACGCAGGTCCTGGCGTCTGCCACGTGGGTCACAATGGCCGCCAGCTTCAGGTGATCCATCATCTTCTCCGCCGCGGCTCTTCCGCCCTTCAGGCCAAAGGTGATGACGCCGCAGGTGCCCTTCGGCATATATTTCTGTGCCAGCTCATAGTAGGAATCTCCCTCCAGAGACGGGCAGTGCACCCAGTCCACCTTCTCATGTCCCTTCAGGTAGCGGGCCACCTTCAGGGCGTTCTCGCAGTGTCTGGGCATCCGCAGGTGCAGCGTCTCCAGCCCAATGTTCAGAAGGAACGCGTTCTGGGGAGCCTGAATGGATCCCAGGTCCCGCATAAGCTGAGCGGTGGCCTTTGTGATGTAGGCGCCCTTTCCGAATTTCTGGGTGTACACGATGCCGTGGTATGTCTCATCAGGGGTGGTAAGTCCCGGGAATTTCTCCGCATGGGCTTCCCAGTCAAAATTGCCGCTGTCAATGATAGCCCCGCCCACACAGGAGGCATGTCCGTCCATATACTTGGTAGTGGAGTGAGTCACAATGTCGGCTCCCCACTCAAAGGGCCGGCAGTTGATGGGGGTGGCAAAGGTGTTGTCCACAATCAGCGGCACCCCGTGGGCGTGGGCCGCCTTTGCGAACTTCTCGATATCAAGGACAACAAGGGCCGGATTGGCAATAGTCTCTCCAAAGACCGCCTTTGTGTTGTCGCGGAACGCCGCGTTCAGCTCCTCCTCGCTGCAGTCCGGATCCACGAAGGTGGCGTCCACGCCCATCTTCTTGATGGTGTGGGCGTACAGATTGTATGTACCGCCGTAGAGAGCGGAGGCGCACACGATATGGTCTCCCTCCTGGGCAATGTTCATGACCGCATAGAAGTTAGCCGCCTGTCCGGAGGAGGTCAGCATACCGGCATATCCGCCCTCCAGGTCACAGATCTTGGCCGCCACGGCATCGTTTGTCGGGTTCTGGAGGCGTGTGTAGAAATAGCCTGACTCCTCCAGATCAAAAAGCCGTCCCATCTGCTCGCTTGTCTCGTATTTGAATGTTGTGCTCTGGTAAATGGGAAGAACCCTGGGTTCCCCGTTCTTCGGTGTGTATCCGGACTGGATACATTTTGTCTCTATCCTGTAATCGCTCATGTTTCCTTCCTTTCCTGCTCGTTTATGAGAACAAATATTTTTTCTCCAGATCCTCCACCATGGACGCGTACACTTCCCTGCACTCCTCCAGCCTGTCCGCCTGGATCAGTTCAATGCAGCGCCGCAGATAGGAGCTGTAGATGTCGTCGTATATCCGGGACGCATCCGCCTCTTTGTTAATGCGGTTGACGATAGTGGGGGCTACATTGTAGTACTCCTCCACGATCCGCTCCCCCTCCTTCGTGGAAATCAGGTAGTGATCCCTGTAATCCCGCAGGAGGTTCAGCTCATAGCAGTTGTCCCCCTGGTTCCTGCTGGCACAGACGGCGGTGGTGATATAGCAGGGATGGGACTTAAAGCCGTCCTTCAGGCTCTCAAAATCAGACCGGCTGATCTTCATGGTCACCGGCGGCTCGTTCCACCGCTCCACCATCCGGTCGATGATCCGGCTGCAGTGCTCATTTTTGTCGTAGCCCAGCACAGGCATGACAAAGGTGACCATGGCCATATTGTAGTCGATCATCAGGCCTTCTCTTTTATTCTTGCTCTTTACCGCCTCGATCTGCCTGTGGGCGTAGTCCGGGATAGCGCCTGCCAGCGCCTCCACCGTCTTCTCCTCGTCCTCAGCCTGTTCGCAGGCCTCGCTCAGGGCTGCCACCAGCTCCCGGTTCTTCTCCCAGCATTTCATAAAAGCATCCGCATAGAGCTTTCTCTTAAAAAACTGGCGGTAATCCTGCATTTCCACAAACAAATCGATCAGCTTCTGCTGTAATGCTTCCAATTCCATAGCATATCCCGCCTACATATCCCAGTTGTGGTAGACGTTCTGCACGTCGTCATCGTCGTCCAGCAGATCCAGCGTCTTCTGGATGTTCTGGATATCCTTCTCGTCAGAGAGCTCCACCCATGTCTGGGGGATCATGGTCACCTCCGCCTGAGCCATGGGGATGCCTGCCTCCTCCAGAGCAAGGCGCACGTTGCTGAAGTCATCCGGGTCTGTGATGATCTCGTAGCTGTCCTCCTCCTCGGCAAAGTCCTCGGCGCCTGCGTCCAGAGCCTGCATCATCAGCTCGTCCGGATCCCCCTCGTACTCCTCCTTGGCCACCAGGATCTGTCCTTTCCTGTCAAACATGAAGGACACACAGCCCGGGGTTCCCACATTTCCGCTTCCCTTTGTAAAGGCGCTCTTCACATTGGAGGCGGTGCGGTTCTTGTTGTCCGTCAGCGTCTCCACGATGATGGCCGTTCCTCCGGGGCCGTATCCCTCGTATGTAATGTGCTCGTAGTTGGAGGCGTCCGCGTCGCCCGCCGCCTTCTTTATATTTCTCTCGATGGTGTCGTTGGGCATATTGTTGGCCTTCGCCTTGGCGATTACGTCACGCAGCCTGCTGTTGTTGGCCGGGTCCGCGCTGCCTCCCTCCTTGATGGCAACCACAAGCTCTTTCCCTATCTTTGTAAAGATCTTTCCTTTTGCCGCGTCATTTTTCTCTTTCTTATGCTTGATATTGGCAAATTTTGAATGTCCTGACATTTTCCTCTCTCCTTGTATCTTCTATATTCACACTTTTTCTATTCTATCACTCCCCGCCCATTTTTTCAATCCTGACTGACTGGATAGCGTTGTTGTCCACCTTCAGCACGGTAAATCTGTAGCCCCCGAACTCCACCACGCAGTGCTCATCCTCCCCGGGGATCCGGTCAAGCTGCCCTGTCAGGAAGCCGTTTAGAGTCTCATATTCCTCTGTGTCCATGGAAATGCCCAGCATCTCCTCCAGATCCTCCAGATCCGTAAAGCCGCTGGCCGTCACAGAGCCGTCAGCCTGTCTGACGATGGTCTCCTCCTCTTCGTCGTACTCGTCCAGGATATTGCCCATGATCTCCTCCAGGATATCCTCCATAGCCACAAGCCCTGATGTCTGGCCGTACTCGTCCAGCACGATGACCACGTGCTTCTTTTTCGCCTGCATCTCCTTGAAGAGAGTGTCAATGCTCTTGGACTCCGGTATGAAGGTGACCGGGCGTATGTACTCCTTCAGCTCTCTGACCGGCTTTTCGCGCAGCTCCTCGTTCATGTAGCAGACCATGGCCTCCCGCAGATGCATGGTGCCGATGATCTCGTCAATATCCTCGTGGTAAATGGGAAATCGGGAGTGGTTCTCCTCCAGCATGAACTTCAGCGCATCCTCCAATGTCTCCTCCCCGTCAATGGCCACAATGTCTCTTCTGTGGGTCATGATGTCCCTGGCGTCCTTGTCCATGTACCGGAAAATATTTCGGATGAGCTCTGTGGCCTCCTGGCCGAGCTCGGGCTTTTCCCTCAGGTCCTCATCCTCCTGAAACATCTGTTTCATCCTCTGAAACAAGCTTCCTTCTTCCATAATCTCTCCTCTATCGCTCCTTTTTTGTATCTATGTATGAAGCTCAAAGCTGACCTTGAGCGCTTCATCTACTTTATCCATCAGTTCCCTGTCCAGGTGGCAGACCATGTCCTTCAGCCTCCGCTTGTCGATGGTGCGGATCTGCTCCAGCAAAATGACAGAGTTCTTTACAATCCTGTATCTGCTGGCATCGATCTCCACATGGGTGGGCAGCTTTGCCTTATTCATGCGGGATGTGATGGCCGCGCAGATGACTGTGGGGCTGTGCCTGTTCCCGATATTGTTCTGAATGATCAGCACCGGGCGCACGCCGCCCTGCTCAGACCCCACTACAGGGCTTAAATCTGCATAATAAATATCACCGCGTTTTACCTGCACTTTTTGTCACACTCCGATTTACTCAAGATACTGATAGTATTGCCAGCTTTCTCGGATGTATTCCAAATCGTGCGTGGATGCTATTCAAAATAGTCCATCTGCTCTGCGACCTGACCATTCCGGATGTACTCTCTGGGCACGCGTTTGCTGATATCGCAGACAAACTCGTAATTAAACCTGCCGGACAGATCTGCCAGGGTGTCTATGGAGACCCCTGTGCCCTTCTCCTCCCCCGCCAGGATGATCCGGTCGCCAAACTGTACGTCCTCTATATCTGTTGCGTCCACCATAAACTGATCCATGCACACCCGCCCCAGGATGGGGGCTTTTTTCCCATGTATCAGCACATATCCTTTACCTGACAGGCTTCTTGGATAGCCGTCCCCGTATCCCACAGGCACTGTGACGATCTTTGTCCTCCGTTCTGTGACATAGGTTCCCCCGTAGCTGACGAAGGTTCCCGGCTCCACCCATTTGACGTGGGACACATGGCTTATGAGCTCCATGGCGGGCTTTAAGGGCACCAGTTCCTTTTGCACCTCCCCGGAGGGGTACAACCCATACATGGCGATGCCTGCCCGGACAAGATCCATGGCCGCCTCCGGCATGTCGATGATGCCGGCGCTGTTGGAGCAGTGGCACAGTTTAAACGCAACGCCCCTGTCCGCAAGCCGGGCCTTCATCCACAGGTATTTCTCCATCTGGCCCCGGGTAAATGCTTTATCCGTCTCATCTGCCTTGGAGAAGTGGGTAAACATCCCCTCCGCCTCAATGCCGGGAAGTCCGGCAGCCCGGGCAATGGCGTCCGCGCTCTCCTCGCTGATGAGAAAGCCCAGTCTGGACATACCGGTGTCCAGCTTGATGTGGATGTAAGCGGTCTTTCCCAGCCTTCCGGCCCTCTCGGAGACGTCCCGGGCCATCTCCTCCGTGTAGCAGGTCATGCGGATCTCCTGCCGGATCATCTCGTCTCTTTGCTCCGGGAAGGTGCACCCCAGCACAAGGATGGGCTTTTGTATCCCCTTCTTCCTGAGCAGCGCCGCCTCGTCGGGCGTGGCGGCCGCGTAGCCCCAGATGTAGTCCTTCTCCTCCATAACGTACTTCGCGATCTGGGCCGCCCCGTGGCCGTAGCCGTCCATCTTGATGACGCCGATCATCTTCGTGTCAGAAGGGAGTCTCCTTCTCATCATCTCCAGATTGTACTCGATCGCATCCAGGTCGATCCTGGCACAGATCCTGGTGTATTTCTTCATGCTCTATTCCTCCAGTCTTTTCAATACCGTCCCTACCGCGTCTGCCAGATCTCTTGCCAGCACACTGTATATGCCCTTCTCCTCCCGGGCCGCGTCCCCCGCAAGCCCGTGCAGGTATACGCCCAGAACCGCGCTGTCAAAGCAGGACATCCCCTGGGCCAGGAGCCCTGTGATGACTCCCGCCAGCACATCGCCGCTTCCGGCCTTTGCCATCGCCGCGTTGCCGGACAGGTTCACAAAGGGGTGCTCCCCCTGCCTGCACACGCAGGTCCTGGCGTCCTTCAGCACACAGGTGACACGGTACTCTCCCGTGAACTGGGCCAGCACATCCAATCGGTTCCTCTTCAGCTCCTCCACCGGCCTTCTTGTGACTCTTGACATTTCCTTCATGTGGGGCGTGAATACGAAATTTTCGTGGGGCAGCTTTCCCAGATAGCGGGTGTGCTCCGCCAGCAGGTTCAGGCCGTCCGCATCCACCACGCAGGGAACCTGCACGTTCTCCAGCGTAGTCTGCAGGATGCGCCTTGCCTTGTCACTTGTGCCAAGTCCGGACCCGATGCTGACTACGTCCGCCCAGCTAAGGAGCCTTAGGAGCTCCCGCTCGTCAAAGAAGTCATAGCAGCGGATGATGGCCTCCGGCAGCAAGGTCTGCAGGATGGTCCGGTTGTCCTCCGGTGTGTAGATCTGCACAAGCCCCGCCCCTGTCCTGTAGGCTGCCAGGGCTGCCAGATAAGCGGCCCCCGCCATGCCCTGGCTCCCGGCTATGATAAGGGCTTTCCCGTAATCCCCCTTGTGGGAGTCGGGCCGTCTCCTGGGAAGCATGCTCCCCGCGTCCTTCTCCTCCAGGGCGTAGGCCACCTTGCTGTCTCCCTCCAGGCCCGAGGTATCGACACCGATATCCCTCACGACCAACTCCCCGGCGTAATCCCGGCCGGGATCCAGGGTACATCCCAGCTTGGCGCACTGGAAGGTCACTGTCAGATCCGCCTTAAAAGCGCTCGTGGCCACTTCCCCGTTGGTGGTGGAGACGCCGGAGGGAACATCCACCGCGATCTTCACGCCTCCGGACCGGTTCATAGCCTGGATACAGGCGAGATAGCTCCCCTCCACCCGGCGGCTTAAGCCGGCTCCGAAAATGGCGTCTATCAGTATACTATATTCTCCTTCTTCGAAAGAGTTTCCCAGGACGCCTCCGGCCTCCTTGAAAAGCTCGATCTGCCTCTTTGTCTCCTCTGTGCAGTGGTCCGGATTTCCCACCATCACCGCAGTCACTCCGGCCCCCTTCTCAAGCAGCAGCCTTGCGATGGCAAAGCCGTCTCCCCCGTTGTTGCCGGAGCCGCACACCACGCACACGCAGGACAGGTCAAAGCCTCTGTCCATGACCGTCTCCACAAACGTGCGGGCCGCACGCTCCATCAGGATCAGCGACGGGATCTTTTTCTCCCGTATGGTATAGCTGTCCGCCGCCTTCATCTGTCTTCCGTCTGGCAGAAATAGCATAAAATCACCCTCCCTTTCCCTGCGCCACAGGCAGGTTCGTTTTTGAAGCCGCCGTCCCGCTGCGCTCAGACAGGTCCACGGCAACGCAAAAGACGTGTAAAGAAGGCCTGTCTCACACACGCCGGCTTTACACGTCTCAAAGTCCTGTTACTTCTCTGATTTTTTCTGTTCCTCTTTGTAACGGCTGATATTGTAGGACAGCCGCATCAGGCTCTCTGACAGGTGGACATTTTCAACGATCACATCATCCGGAAGATTCAGATCCGTATGTGCGAAGTTCCATATCGCCTTCACTCCGTACGACACCAACTGGTTGGCAACCTCAATCGCCTTTGCCTTCGGGATCGTCAGAATACCGATCTCTATGTCATTGTTCTTAACAAAGTCCTCCAGCTCGTCCATCATATGGATGGGCACGCCCCGGATCGTCATCCCCTTCAGTGTGGGATTGACATCAAAGATACCCTTGAGCACAAATCCCCGTTTTTCAAACGCCGCGTAGTTCGCCAGCGCATGTCCCAGATTACCGGCCCCGATGATGACCATGTCATGATCCTCCTCCAGGCCAAGTATCTTTCCTATCTCTGTGTAGAGATATTTTACATTATATCCATACCCCTGCTGGCCAAAGCCGCCGAAGTTGTTCAGATCCTGCCGTATCTGGGATGCTGTCACATGCATTTTCTTGCTCAGGTCGTTGGAGGAAATGCGCTCCACGCCGTTCTCCAGCAGCTCCCCTAAATAGCGGTAATATCTTGGAAGTCTACGTATGACTGCCTGCGAAATTTCTCTGCCTTCCACTTTATCCACCTTCCATTTCAGTTTCTCAGATTTTATTATATAGAATTGTTACAATAAAGTCAATTTATTGTTCTCAAAAGTTCCTCAAATCAGCGCTGACAGCCTTCTGGAAATTGACACGCCGCAGGTTCCCCGATATAATAGTTAAGGCTTTAAAATGCACGGTTTTTACGCAGGAGGTACACCATGATACTGGCATGTCACAATATAGAAAAATCATTTGGGGAGGAGGTCATCGTGCGCGACGGCTCTTTCCATATAGAAGACCACGAGAAGGCAGCCCTGGTGGGAAGCAATGGGGCCGGGAAATCCACCATCCTCAAGATGATCGTGGGGGAGCTGCCTCTGGACGGCGGCTCAGTCACCCTGGCAAAGGGCCGCACCCTGGGCTATCTGGCCCAGCACCAGGACCTGACAGGGGGAAACACGATCTACGAGGAGGTGAAGACCGCCAAGGCGCAGATCATCGCCATCGAGAGGGAGATCCGGCAGATCGAGGAGGAGCTGCCCTCCCTCCAGGGGGATGCCCTGACAGAGCGGCTGAACACCTATCACCGGCTGACGGAGCAGTTTGAGCGGGAGAACGGCTACGCCTACGAGAGCGAGATCACCGGCGTTCTGAAGGGACTGGGCTTTGGGGAGGAGGATTTCTCCAAGGCTGTGGACACCCTCTCCGGAGGACAGAAGACCCGGGTCTCCCTGGGGAAGCTGCTCCTCACCAGACCGGATGTGCTGCTCCTTGACGAGCCCACCAACCACCTGGACTTAAACTCCATCTCCTGGCTGGAGACCTATCTTCTGAACTACCCCGGGGCTGTGCTCATCGTGTCCCATGACCGGTATTTTCTGAACCGGGTAGTGACAAAGGTGGTCGAGATCGAGCAGGGGAAGCTGACCACCTACATGGGCAACTACTCCGCCTACGCGGAGAAGAAAAAGCAGGTCCGGGAGGCACGCCTGAAGGAGTACATGAACCAGCAGCTGGAGATCCGCCACCAGGAGGCGGTCATCGAGAAGCTCCGCTCCTTCAACCGTGAAAAGTCCATCAAGCGGGCGGAGAGCCGGGAGAAAATGCTGGACAAGATGGAGCGGATCGAGAAGCCGGCGGAGCTGAAGACAGACATCCACCTGACGCTGGAGCCCTCCTGTGTCAGCGGAAACGATGTTCTCTCGGTAGAACACCTGAGCAAAGCCTTCCCGGATCAGACGCTCTTCACTGATGTCAGCTTCGACATCCGCCGGGGCGAGCACGTGGCCGTCATCGGCGACAACGGGACGGGAAAGACCACTCTCCTCAAGATCCTGAACGACGTGCTCCCCGCAGACAGCGGCAGCTTCACCCTGGGGGCCAACGTCCACGTGGGCTACTACGACCAGGAGCACCACGTGCTCCACATGGAGAAGACTGTGTTCGAGGAGATCTCGGACGACTACCCGGATCTGACGGGCACCCAGATCCGCAACATGCTGGCCGCTTTCCTCTTCACGGGGGACGATGTGTTCAAGCGGATCGGAGATTTAAGCGGAGGCGAGCGGGGCCGGGTATCCCTGGCAAAGCTGATGCTCTCAGAGGCCAATTTCCTGATCCTGGACGAGCCCACCAACCATCTGGACATCGCCTCAAAGGAGATACTGGAAAACGCCCTGAACAATTATACCGGCACGGTCCTCTATGTATCCCACGACCGGTATTTTATCAACCAGACGGCCACCCGCATCCTGGAGCTGGTGAACCACACCTTTGTGAACTACATCGGCAACTACGATTACTACCTGGAAAAGCGGGAGGAGCTGACCGCCGCCTACGCGTCCTCCTCTTCCGCACCCGCTTCAGCGAAGACCGGGAAAGCCGCACCCGCTGAGACAGTGTCCGAGGCCAAGCTGAGCTGGCAGGAGCAAAAGGAGGCCCAGGCCAGGGAGCGCAAAAGACAGAACGACCTGAAGAAGACAGAGGATCTGATCACCAGTCTGGAGGAGCGGGACGCACAGATTGACGAGCTCATGGCCACAGAGGAGGTGTACACCAACTCTGTGAAATGCCAGGAGCTGGCAAAGGAAAAGGCGGACATAGCCGCCCGGCTGGAGGAGTTGTACGAAAAATGGGAGGAGCTTGCGTAAGGCAGGCTCCTCCCTCTTTTGTAATGCAGGCGCATATTTTATGGCATTTTTTCTCTATAATATTTTCTTCTTCTTGAAGATCAGAATACAGACAATGATGACGATCAGGCTCAGCACGATAACCCCGGGATAGCCGTTCTGCAGCTCAGGCATATCCTTAAAATTCATGCCGTACCAGCCCGTGATCAAAGTCAACGGAAAGAAGATGGTGGACAGGACGGTGAGGAACTGCATGTTGCTGTTCTGCCTTGCATCCACCTGAGCCTGGTACACGTCCCGCACCTGCTGGGCGTACTCCAGCAGGTGGGAGGTGCGGCTCATGAGTCGGTCTGCCCGGTCTGAGAGTGTCCCGAAGTATTTGAGCTGCTTTTTGGCGAAAAAGCCGTTCTCATTTTCCTCCAGCTCTCTCCCCATATCCATCATCTCGTCGTAATAGCTGCGCAGGTTCAGAAGCTTTCTCCTGATGGGCATCAGCTCCTGCTGGAAATTCTCGATCTTCCCCTGCATGGCGTCCTCCTCCATGTGCATCAGCGTCTTCTCGTACTGCATCAGCAGCTCCTGGTCCCTGCTCATGAACTCGGCAATGTAATTGTAGATAAACCGCTCCTTTGTCTCTCCCTGGTGAGCCTTTTTGCTCTTGATCCTGCGGATCAGCCGCATGGAGAAATCCTCGTCGTCCACCAGCACCACATGATTCTGGTTGATGAAAAAATAGATCCGGTAGCGGCTTCCCAGCACATCCAACAGCTTGGGGATACACAGGGTCCCAACCAGGCACTCCTGCTGTGTCTCCAGCTTGCAGAAGCCGATCTGTCCCAGCTGGATATCATTTTCATACTGGATGCCGGACAGGTCGAGAACCCGCCTGGAGTTCCGGGAGTCGGTGAGGAAGACCGCGGGGCACTGCTCCAGCCTCCACGCCTCCTCGTCCATTTTTTCCAGCCTCTCTCCCATCTTCCATATCATGCTTCTCAACACCTTTTCTCTCTATGTTATGCGCTTTCCGATTTTATGCTTTTCCGATTTTATGCCTTCCCCGCCTTCTCGTAGGCCTCCTGGTAAAAATACTCCTGAGCGTTCAGGGGCTCCTCCCCCTCCTTCTGGGCCACATGTCTGTACTCCCCGTCGCTGCAGGCCTCCCTGGCCTTCTGATTGTCTCTCAGCATAGTGTCAAAAATGGACTGCAGGCGCTCCTTTAAGTCCTCCTGGAGGACAGGGGCAGCCACCTCCACTCTGCGCACCGTGTTTCTCGTCATAAAGTCCGCAGAGGCGATGTAGTACTTTGCCCGCTGGCCCCTTCCAAAGATGTAGATCCTGGAGTGCTCCAGAAATCTGCCCACAATACTGATGATCCGGATGTTCTCCGTGCTGCCCTCCACGCCTGGGATGAGACAGGCAATGCCCCGGATGATCATGTCGATCTTCACGCCGGCACAGGAGGCCTCGATCAGCTTGTCGATGATCTTCTTGTCTGTCAGGGAGTTCAGCTTCAGCCCGATGTAGGCTTCCTCCCCGTTCTGAGCCCGGCTGATCTCCCCGTCGATCATATCCAGCACTCTGTTCTGGAGGCACTTGGGCGCCACCAGGAGCTTATCGGACTTCTCCACCACCTCGCCCTTGGAAAGAGCCTGGAACACAGCTGACGCCTCCAGCCCGATATCCACATTTGCTGTCATGAGCGACAGATCCGTGTAGAGGCGGGACGTCTTCTCATTGTAGTTTCCGGTTCCGATCTGGGTGATGTACTCTACCCGGCCCTCAGCCTTTCTGGTGATCAGGCAGAGCTTGGAGTGGACCTTGTAGCCCTCCAAACCGTAGATTACCTGGCAGCCGGCCGCCTCAAGCCGTCTGGACCACTCGATATTGTTCTCCTCGTCAAAGCGTGCACGCAGCTCCACAAGGACCACGACCTCTTTTCCGTTCTCAGCCGCCTCTATGAGAGCCTCAACCACCTTGCTCTGCTTTGCCAGACGGTAGAGGGTCATTTTAATGGAGATGACGTTCTCGTCCTCAGCCGCCTCGCTGAGCAGGCGGAGGAAGGGCCGGATGGACTCATAGGGATAGGACAGCATCTTGTCCTCCTCCTTGATCTGCTCTATGAGGCTTCTTCCCTCCTGGAAGGCGGGGGATTTCTGAGGCACTCTCTTCTCAAAGAAGAGCTCCGGATTTTTCCGCAGGATGTCCTGTATCTGGAAGAGGAAGGACAGATCCAGGGGCGCCTGGCTCCGGAACACGTGGGTAGAGTCCAGATCCAGATATTTGCAGAGTGTCTCCACCACATCCCCATCCATCTCCCTGGAGAGCTCCAGGCGGACCGGGGAGAGCTTTTTTCTCCTCTTGATCAGGTCTGCCATGAACTCCCGGTAGTCCAGGTCCTCATCGTAGAGGGCGTCCGCGTCAATGTCCGCATTCCTTGTTACACGGATCAGAGATTTGGCCTTGATCTGGTAGCCGTCGAACACTCTGGGAATATAGTGGAGGATCAGCTCTTCTGCCAGCATGTAACAGCCCTCCTGCCCCCGCACTGGGATCAGCCTCTCCACCATGGTGTTGGTGCAGGGGATAATGCCAAGTCTCTCCTTTTTGTTCTTCGTCTCAAGGACAGCCACCGCGTAGATCTCCTTGTTGCGCAGGAAGGGGAAGGGCTGTCTCTTTCCAACCACTGTGGGGGAGATCAGGGGGGCGATCTCCATCTGGAAAAATCTGGACAGGCTGTCCTTCTCCTCCTCGGAGAGACGGCCAAAATCTGTCAGCCGCACACCGCAGGGCTCCAACTTCTCCATCAGGGTGTTGTAGGCCCTGTCCCTTCTCCCGCTGAGCTCACGCACTTTTTTCAGGATCTCTCTGATCTGCTCCGCCGAGGTCATATGGGTCTTATTGTCCCGGATCTTTTTTCCCAGCAGCATCTGGTCCTGCAGGGAGCCCACGCGGACCATGAAAAATTCATCCAGGTTGCTCTGGTAGATGGACGCAAAGCTGAGCCGCTCGCACAGGGGCACCCGCTCGTCCTCCGCCTCCTCAAGCACCCGCTCGTTGAATTTCAGCCAGGACAGCTCTCTGTTCATAAACACCTGTTTTTTTGCCTTTTCTTTCTCCATCGTATCCTCCTCTTTTATTATTCCTTTGTATCTGCCCACTCGGCAATGTCGCCTCTGTAGATGTCCGCCAGCATGTCCGCGCTCAGGTCGTCAAGGGGATTGGACGCCTGCACGATGATCCGGATGCCGTCCTTTGCCACCGGGACCGGATCCAGCACATTTTTCTCGTAATCATACAGCTCTCTGGAAACCATAGCCATATCGCAGTCTCCTGTCAGGGTGTCTGTGATCCCCTGGGAGGAGTCTGATGCCGTCACCTGGATGTCCGCGCCCGGGTTTGCCTCCTCGTAGGCCTCAGCCAGCGCCTCCATCACCGGAGCCAGACTGGTGGATCCGTGGATCCGAAGTGTCCCGGCCGGCTGCGAGGAGAGGAACACATCCTTTCCCTCCCCGGCAGGTACAAAGAACTCTCCCACGATTTCCTGTCCCTTTCCTGTCACAAAAGTCAGGAAATCCTCCTTCAGCGCATTCTGATCGTCCGCACTGGCAAGGTAGAGGGTCCGGTCCAGCGGGTACTTACCGCTCTCAATAGTCTGGTCGTCCGCCTTCACGCCGTCCACCGCCAGCTCCTTCACGCTGTCGTCCCCGGAAATATCTGTGCCCCAGCTCACATAGCCGATGGCGCTCTTATCGCTTCCCACCGCCGCGATCACATCCTGGCCGGAGGTCGCAGTCTTTGCCGTCTCCAGAATATAGTCCCTGTCGTCCACGCCCTCCTCGTTAAGGCCCAGGGCCTGGGCAAGGCTGCTGCGGGTGCCGGACCCGCTCTCTCTGGTGATCACCTTGATCTGTCCGAGGGCTGTCAGCTCCTCAGCCTGCCTGTCGCCACCATCTGCCGGCTCGCTGCCGCTGCAGGCTCCTAGAAGGCAGGCTGCACCCGCTGCCGCCGCAATCGCTGTAATTGCTGTCATACGTCTCCATTTTTTCATTCGCATACATTCCTGTCCTTTTTATAATACATATTCTTCCCTATTATAAATGGTTTTCATGAATTTGTAATCCGAATTTATGTTAAATCTATGTAAAATTGACGCCGGGACATGCAAACTCGCCCGGCGCCATTTCAATCGTATCAATATCTTTCAAAACATCCCCTGTTGTACTGATAATATAGGTGAATATTCCCGGAAGGGCCGCAGTAGCAGTAATTGTGCCGGCATCCCGGCACAATTGCGCACCAGTTACGTTAATTGCAGACGTAATACTTTTGCAAAGTATTACGTCTGCAATTAAACTACGCCAGTTTTTCTGCAATTGCCAGAATAAATTCTTCGCTGTTGAGCACAGTGGGGTTCTCCATTGTGGTGATCAGCGCCAGGTCCTTTGTCATTTTTCCTTCCTCGATGGTGTCGATGGTGGCCTTCTCCAGCTTGTCCGCAAAGGCCATCAGCTCCTTGTTGCCGTCCAGCTCGCCGCGCTTTCTCAGGGCGCCGGTCCAGGCGAAGATGGTTGCCACAGAGTTGGTGGATGTCTCCTCGCCCTTCAGGTACTTGTAGTAGTGGCGCTGCACAGTCCCGTGAGCCGCCTCGTACTCGTAATAGCCCTCCGGGGATACGAGAACAGAGGTCATCATGGCCAGGGAGCCGAAGGCGGAGGACACCATGTCGCTCATGACATCTCCGTCGTAGTTCTTGCAGGCCCAGATGTAGCCGCCCTCGGATTTCATGACGCGGGCCACCGCGTCGTCGATGAGGGTGTAGAAGTATACGATGCCCGCCTTCTCGAACCTCTCGGCGTACTCTTTATCGTAGATCTCCTGGAAAATGTCCTTGAATGTGTGGTCATACTTCTTGGAGATGGTGTCCTTTGTGGCAAACCACAGATCCTGCTTTGTATCCAGGGCATAGTTGAAGCAGCTCCTTGCAAAGCTTGCGATGGAGTCGTTGACATTGTGCATACCCTGCACGATACCCGCCCCTGTGAAGCTGTGCACAAGCTCTCTCTCCTCGTGTCCGTCCTCAGCTGTGTAGACGAGCTCCACCTTGCCGGCTCCCGGGATCTTCATCTCAGTTCCCTTGTACACATCCCCGTAGGCGTGCCTTGCGATGGTGATGGGCTTCTTCCAGTTCTTCACACAGGGCTCGATCCCCTTCACAACGATGGGCGCCCGGAACACAGTCCCGTCCAGGATGGCACGGATCGTTCCGTTGGGGCTCTTCCACATCTCCTTCAGATCATACTCAGTCATGCGGGCCGCATTGGGAGTAATGGTGGCGCATTTCACTGCCACCTTGTATTTCTTTGTGGCGTTGGCGGAGTCAATGGTCACCTGGTCATTGGTCTCGTTGCGGTGCTCCAGTCCCAGATCATAGTACTCTGTGTTGAGCTCGATAAACGGCTCCAGAAGATGCTCTTTGATCATCTTCCAGAGGATTCTTGTCATCTCGTCTCCGTCCATCTCCACGATCGGGGTGGTCATCTTGATCTTTTCCATGTTCGTATTCTCCTTTTCTTTAAATAAATTATTTGGATCAGCGTTTTTATTCTTCTATATGAAGATTTTTCATCACCTTCATGATGTGTTCGTTGGCAAGTCGCTCTGCCAGATCCTCGTCTCTGGACTTGATGGCCTCCAGGATAGAGCGGTGCTCCTCGATGGATTTCTCAGCCCGGCTCTCCTCCTCCACGGACATGGTCCTGGCCATCTTCACATATTTGTGAAAATCTGACAGTACATGTTCCAGTATACGACTATTGGAGGCGTGATACAAGACCTTGTGGAATTTTCCGTCCAGCTCTGACACCTGCTGTGCCTTTTCTGCACCCTTTTTGTCCGCACTCTTTCTCTTCAGATGGAACTCAGACAGGAGGATCACCTCCTCCAGCTCCTCGATCTGCTCCTCCGTGATATACCTGGTGGCCCATCTGGCGCAGAGTCCCTCCAGCATGGACCGGATCATGTAAATATCGTGCACGTCCTTCAGGGAAATGCCGGTCACGTAGGCTCCCTTGTTGGGGATGATGGACACAAGGCCCTCCAGCTCCAGCTGGCGCAGCGCCTCCCGCACCGGAGTCCTGCTGACCCCCAGCTCCTCCCCGATGGCGGCCTCCCGGAGCTCATCATTTTCCTTGTAGACACCGGAGAGGATGTCCTCCCGCAGTCTGCGGAACACCCTTCCCCGGAGAGATTGGTCCTGGTACTCTTCCATTGCCTTTAGTCCTCCTGCGCTGTCAGCGTCACGCCTGTCCTGCGGCACGCGTCGTCAATGACCTTTAAGAGCTCCTCGTCTGTCAGCACCGTGACGCGTCCGCTCTCGTACTCCTGGTCTACCCAGTCCTTGACGATAGACACAAGCTCTGTGTTTTTGTCCACCTGTTTCCCCTCCGGCAGATGGAAGTAGGTGTTGATCCAGTGGGCAATGCCCGCCAGCCCGGAGGTGTTGGACACAGCCACAAGGGGCGGTCTGTTCAGGAATTTGTCCGTGTCAAATATATTGTAGATCTCCTCGTTCTTCAAAAGGCCGTCCGCGTGGATGCCGGCTCTCGTGACGTTAAAATTCTTTCCCACAAAGGGCGTTCTGGAGGGAATGTGGTAACCGATCTCCTTCTCGTAATATTCGGCCAGCTCTGTGATCACGGTGGTGTCCATGCCGTCCAGGGTACCCCTCAGCTGGGCGTACTCAAAGACCATGGCCTCAAGAGGCGTGTTTCCTGTCCTCTCCCCGATGCCGAAGATGGAGCAGTTCACGCCGCTTGCCCCGTAGAGCCAGGCTGTGGAGGAATTGCTGACCGCCTTGTAAAAATCATTGTGTCCGTGGAACTCAATGAGCTCGCTGGGCACGCCCGCGTGGACCCTAAGCCCGTAAATGATGCCCGGGATGGACCTTGGGATCACGGCTCCGGGGTAGTTGACGCCATATCCCATCGTGTCGCAGACGCGGATCTTCACCGGGATCTGGTACTCCTTCATCAGGTTCATGAGCTCCAGGCAGAAGGGAATGACAAACCCGTAAATGTCTGACCTGGTGATGTCCTCCAGATGACACCTGGGGCTGACGCCGGTCTCCAGACACTCCCTTATAACGGAGAGATAGTGCTCCATGGCCTGCCTTCTCGTCATTTTCAGCTTATAGAAAATATGGTAGTCCGAGCAGCTCACAAGGATACCCGTCTCCTTCATGCCGATCTCCTTCACCAGCTCAAAATCCTTCTTGCTGGCCCGGATCCAGCTCGTGATCTCCGGAAACTGGTAGCCCTTCTCCATACACTGGTACACGGCGTCCCTGTCCTTTTTGCTGTACAGGAAAAATTCGCACTGGCGGATCTTGCCCTTCGGCCCGCCCAGCCTGTGAAAATAGTCGTAAATGTCCACGATCTGCTTCGTGCTGTAGGGCGCCCTGGACTGCTGTCCGTCGCGGAACGTGGTGTCTGTGATCCAGATCTCGTCCGGCATGCTGTGGGGCACGATCCTGTCGTTAAATGCAATCTTCGGTATCTCGTCGTAGTGGAAAAGATTTCTGAATACGTTCGGCTCTTTTACGTCCACGAGGGGATACATATGCTCCTCAAGCTGAAGCAGATTTGTGTGTTCATCAAGGTAAACCTTCCTGTCCTGCATGTGTCATCTCTCCTTTAGATTATTCTTGTATAATTGTATACAATCATACAATTGATGTCAATAACAATTTCCGATAACTTGTAATAATAGATGATATTGCAGTTGCCAGTATACATATTACGTGTTATAATATAATAAATATAATTCACTATTGCTATACAACACATTATTCTTTTGAATCAATACACGCATTTCTTTTGAATAATACTGTCTTTTCAGTTTATAATTTTAATAATCCTTGAACTTGCCTAAATAATAAGATGAGAAAGAAGGGGTAAATATGGTTGTTTTATTTACTGTTTTATTATTTCTCTTTTTTATATTTCTTTTCTTGTGTTTTGTCTGTGCTGCCGCTTCAAAAAGAAATGGGCAGCAGGATAGTTCCGACCAGGAGCAGGAAAAATATATTCGGCTTCACAGAAAGGGCTGACCCTGCTATGCTGATGGCTCAAGATTTATACAGACGATTTCCGATGTATTATTAATTCTTGGAACTATATTTCCACTTCCCAGTCCCCTGGACAAGATCAATGTATGGCCGTTTTCTGTAAATATTCCCTCTGTATATTCAGGAAAGAAACCTTCATCCTGACTGTAAAGCCCACCTATTCCCGGAACGATAATCTGTCCTCCATGTTCATGTCCGGAAAGGACCAGATCAACATTCCACAGCTCCAGGCCTCTCCATAGAAGCATGCCTGCTGGTATGTGACACAAAAGGAGTTTAAAATCATCTGATTCTTCATACTGCTTTAAAAACTGATATTCATCTCCGTCGCCCCTCGGTTCGATCATACCATATTGGGACGCTCCGCCTATATTTATCATTGTATTGCCAATCACTGTCTCTATAGATTCATTGTCTAATACAGTTGCTCCTGCTTTTTCTATTTTGTCTCGTATGGATGTCTGATAATAATCTTCATAGTCTTCTTCATGGTTCCCATAAGAGAAATAGACTGGTGCCATATCAGATAACTGTTTAACAAGATTTTCAACAACATCCAGAGACTCTTCGTTCCTGTTGAGCATATCTCCTGTCATACAGATGATGTCCGGAGTCAGCTCCTCTACCATTTTAATCAGCTTCTCATTATCTTTTCCAAAGCTTCGATTGTGCAGATCTGAGAGCTGTACGACTCGGATAGTCTCTTGAATCTTGGGTGAAATAACTGTATACTTCTCTACAACCAGCTGATATTGCGATAGATAAATCCAGATACAGACGCCAACGATTACTGTCAGGTATAAAATTCTGCTATATATCCAAAGCTTGTTTTTCTTCTTTCTAATTTTTCTAATCATAAAATCCTCCTGCTCTTCACACATTCTAATGTCTGTTATGCTTGTTATACTGTCTTTTATCCTATATAATAATAGATAACAAAACAGAAAATATTGAAAAGGAAATCTTTAATAATGAAATTAATCGAATTATATCAAAAGAAAATATATCCAAATCTTCAATACCTGTTCACAAAATTTGACTCTGTTAAATACAGAAATTATGTTGTCTCTCTTCCGGAAAACTTTGCCTCTGATATCAGTCAAAAATACCAGAAAGTTATGCGCATTTGCGAAGGAGAGTACGAGTATGAATATTTCAACTTCTGCTACCTTAATAATGTCCTGTCGCTTGTCATCTTCTGCCTGCGCAGTGGGTTCCTGCCCTCTATAGAAATCAATCACTCAAAATCCTCTCAAATCCAGTGGACTTGGTATTTCGAGCAGCCTTTCCATATAGAACCGACTATCCCATGTCAGGAGGAAATCTGCCCTCGACGCAGTGCTTCCTTCCAGCCCCATTTTGAAGATATATATAATCCGGAAATGATAAAGCTCTGGGGAAAGATATACAACCAGTGTATGTGCTTCAACACGAGTACATACTCTTATATTCAAGAAGAATACCGCTCTCTTATATCCCCCTACAAACGAGTGCTGGGAATCATCTGTAGGGGGACAGACTACACCTCTCTTCATCCGCCTGGCCATCCGGTTCAGCCTTCCGTCCAAGAAGTGATTTCCTATTGCCAAGAGCATATGAAGAATACACCTTATGATGCCATCTATCTAGCCACAGAGGAAAGAAAAATACGAGACGCCTTTGCAGCAGCATTTCCTGGTAAAATACTTGAAAATAAAAGAAAATATTATGATGATATCTATTATAGCGACAACTCCATTCAATATATAAAAGATGTACATTTCCAAAGAGAAAATGATGACTATTTATCCGGACTTGAGTACCTTTCTTCTATCACTCTCCTCTCCAGATGCACATCACTGGTAGGCGGAAACTGTACAGGGACAATGGCCGCTGTCTTTCTGAACAGCGGCAGATATGAACATGTCCACATTTTCGACTATGGACTTTATCCCTTTAAGGAATAGTCAGGAATCACTCCCAGCACAGAGATGTCCAGATATCTTTGGACATCTCCCTTATCATTAATTTTTCTCTGGCCAGATGTAACGATAATAAGAAAGAAAAACAGCAAAGCGGCGGACAAAGCAACAGACTGAAGGACAGACCGCCACAAAACAGGGTAGGCTTGTCTACGGGGCAAATTGGGTTCGTCAGAGACGACAGCCCACGGCACACCTGTCGCCTCCTCAGCCTTTTCTACCGCATGAAAGCAGAGTTTTTCTGCAATCTGCTGTGTCTGGGATGGCTCCGTTCCAGCCACCAAAATGTGAACGATTCTGCTCTGATAATCTGACGACACATAGATCAAGTCCTGAAGCGCCTTGGCGTTAAGAATATCTTCCATACCCATGTCTGTAATCACATTCTCCAACACCGATCTACTTTGCATAATCTCAATAAAATCCTGTGTAAGCTGCTGGCTGGCATTCAAATCATCCGAAAGGATTTCTCCATCTGCCCGGATAGGTCGCACATAGATTTCTGCTGAAGAATAATATACTTTCTGTGTCATAAATCCGGCTATGATTCCTCCTGTTATACTTGCCAGAACAATCCACAGTAAAACAACTCTTTTATATTTTTTTATATATTCTACAATTTCTTTTATCTGTAGAATCAGTTCATCCTTTTCCCTCAATTCTCACACCTCCTTTGCTCTACATGCCAAAGGCAGAAAGATAAAACCAGACATACCGTCAATACAAGGCTGAAAACAGCCGTCTCTCCAACATTCCAGGCGGCAGGCATCAGCTTCCAGATTATTTCCAAAAGCAGCGGGTGCATGCCATAGACAACAATGGACGTCTCCCTGCAAAAGCTCCCTACTCTTTCCCATTTACAGGCAGGTCTTTGCAACGCAAGCATCAAGATCGTACATACAAGAGGCATAAGGGAGAAAGAGAGCGTTGTTCCTCTATCTGCTCCTATAAAGAGAGCCAGACCTGTTTCAGCTGTATTCACAACAAGCCACCATGGGCAGCATAGCAAAGACCTGCTTCTTTTGACTGTCTGCCACTGTATTTGAGTGTGCCAGATTACGGCACCCATCATAGTAAAAGGTATAGCATCGCATAGAAAACGCCGCAGATAATCAAAATAAAAATTTTCCTCCAGTGTTTCCAGGACAGGAAGCAGACTGACAGCCGCCACATTCCATGTGTAGGTCAACGCTCCCCCTGCAAAGAAAAGCAGGGAGACAGCCGCCACATATTTCCATATTTTTCTCTTTTCACATATATATAGCACACACAGAGATGCAATCGCACTGGGGAAATACCATAAGTGGTAGTAAGCGCCATAAAATAGAATCCGCTGGATCAAAAGCTTTGCCAATTCCGCTGCGCTGAAATCAGCATAGCTTCCTTTTAAAGCATCCCATAATATATAAAAAACAGAAAAAACGGCATAGTATCTCATTAGACCACAGACTGCTTTTCCCAGATACCTTTTTTCGCCTTTCCATTTAGACGCGAAAAAATAGCCTGACACCGCAAAGAAAAAAGGGACCGCAATTCTGGAAAGTATTTCTGTCAGAAAGATCCCCGCACTCTCCGACAGATCAAAGAGCGGTTTGATATGAATAGACACAACCAGGCAGGCGCAGACTAGTTTAATCATATCTATAGAATTGTTTCTTTTGATTTTTTTCTGTTCATCATTTTCCACTTTAACCATTTTCTTCCTGCCTTCTTTCGGATTCCATTTTTAGAAGCCATTTCTATGCTTTTTTCCAGAGAATACCGACCGGTATACTTGAAAAAAAGATTCCTAGAATACAGATCCCAGGGGGAAACTGTATAACTGCTGTTATATGTTGTCACGTCATCTATCCTGATTTCGTCCCAGCAGCCCAGAGGCCAGATTTTCTCCAGAAGCTTTTCCCCCTTTTTACTGTGCACGATCACAACCGAATACCCTCGATCATCCCGCCATTTCTCTGCAAGATATTCACATCCCCAGAAATCGCCCCCCGTAAAATCACTAATCCTGTTCTTTTCTCTGAATCTGCAAAAGAAACAAGATGGACGGAGATTTAGGTTTCTGAGGAAAGACTGCAGGTATACATCCTTTTTCATGGATCTTGCATACACCTCTCCGCTTTGAAAGGAAATGCGCATAGAGAACTCCCGCCATCCCAACGCCTTATTTCGAAACTCTACCCGTTCCACCTCCTGTGTACCTGCTGTTTTCCGGAGATATTTTTTAAAAATCTCCGGAGAGCTGACTCCATGGCAAATAAAATCAAAGGTGATCAGCCCGTCATATTCTCTCCCTAGAAATCGGTATAGTGCGGCTACCTGACAGGGCGTTCCAGAAAAAAGGACTGGCCTACCTGCTTCCAAAAAACTCTTTACGCTGGAGTAACAATGGCCTGTATCAGCCTGCAGATATTTTGACCCCTGTATATCCCGTAGGCCGTCTATTTGGTCCGTCCAACAAAAACGTGCTGTCTCTCGTTCCATTCTCACCCCGAACACAATGCCTCCACTTTCCAGGACATACGCTGCAAGGAGAAAGAAAAACCCCCCTGAAGAACTTCTGCGACGGACATCCTCATCTTTGGCATACATCGCATAGGGCTTACAAAAACTTTCTTCTGACCTATTAGTCTCTGGACATGTCCGTCTGCACAGGCCACATCCTGTACATCTCTCTGCATCTATTTTCGGATAGGGAAATCCCTCCTGATCCTGGCACATAGAAATACAATGCACAGGGCAGACATTTTGGCAGGCTCCACATCCCGTACAGTCATATCTATAAATCTGCTCCATTTTTCTCCTCTCTTTTTATCTTAAAGTTTGCAAGGATTCTTTCTGCCTGTTCTTTTTCATCAGATGAAAATCCAAAATACCATAGACAAAGAAGATACACTCCCAAAAACAGGACCGCCTCTCCGATAAAAGCAGGCCATGAATCAACCGGGATAAACAGCCGAACACAGAGCCCTACTGCCGCCGCTATGAGTAGGGCTGCCGTCGGACGCAGCATACTCCGGAAAAAGACATAGATATCCAACCCGACATGCCTATCGTAATACCAGTTCATCAGTAAAACATTTCCTGCAACCGTAGCCAGAGCCGTACCTGCCGCAGATCCAAGTGCCCCAAAACGAATTGCTAACGGAATGCTGACAATCAAATTAGCGAGAGCAATCAGGAAATAGGTGACTGACCGGAATTTATGTTTGTTTTTTGCTTTCTGTATCTCTATACCGATATTTTGAATCAAAGGAATCATAGTCGGCAACATAATGACTGCCCCAATCAGATATGATCCTTCATATTCCTGTCCTGCCCATTTGATGATAAAAAACTTTCCATACAATAAATAGCCGGTGAGTACTGCCCCGAGAATAATATACTGTATTCTTCCTATCTTCACAAACAGTTCTGTCAGCTTGTCATCGCCCTGGCCTTCTGCAATCATTTTATTCACTCTAGGAATGAATACATTGGATACCGCTGTGGACATATTGATAAAGTACTGATTGAACTGACTTCCGACAGAATAAAGCGCTACGATTCCCGCTCCCTGAAATGCTCCAAGGACCATCTTGTCAATATTCCAGTTAATCTGATTCGCCACTTCATTTAGGAAAACATAAAAAGAGAAAGTCCCCACTCTTTTCAGGACGCCACGTTCCATTCCCTTGAACTGAAATTTCATATGCAGCTTTCTCACACAGTAATAGACATTCAGTCCCACACGCAAAAGCGACAAAATCAGATTGGCCATTACAAGAGACATGGATCTGTATCCCATCAGCAAAAGCGGTAGCCCGATGAAAGGGTTCAGCACGTTTACCATAATCAGAAGCATTCTTTGAAAAATGTACCTCTCATGCGCCGTTATGTAGCAGTCAAAAATAATATTGGGAAAGGTGAGCGCCATGGTTATGATCAATACTACCATAAGAATTCGCACTTCCTGTATTTCTCCAGGGGTCAGGCTCCCTCCAAACAGAAAATCTGCAGACAGGACCATACCTGCTCCTGCAATCACACACAGAACTGACATGGCCAAGAATACAAGGAGAAAAATGCTGTTCAGCTTCCGGATACCTTCCTCATCGTTTTGTACCCTATAATCATAATAAAATTTCACGTAAGAACTGCCAAACCCAAATGTCAGCAATCCCAAGTAGGCGACCGTTGAGTTGCTCAGCTGGTACAGGCCATATTGATCTTGTCCCAAAAGTCGTAGCATGACCGGCGTATAAATCATTGCCGTCAGATTCTGGATGCCGATTGATACATAACTCAAAAACGTCCCCATTTTCAATTGGTTAAATGATCTTGCTCTAAGCATAGCGCTCTCCTTTATAAATGCAGGACAGGAAGTCTCTGGTCTTTTCTCTCTCCTCTTCTATAATTGCTTCTGACTTGCAAAAGTCTGTATCCTTTACGGAATTGCAACCTACTCTCTCCCAATATCTGTCTTCCATATCGAATCTTTGCAGCAGAGTATGAAGCCGAGATCCCATATCTGCAAACGCCTCTTTTCTGCGGAAAACGACAAAGTTCTTTTTAAATATGATTGAAAAAGCAGTTCCATGAAAAGAATCTGTACATACTATTGACGCGTGGTCCACAAGATAGAGAAATTCATCCGGTGCTATCTGAAAATGTTCCTCTGTCTGAAGACGGTAGACCACGCATCCTGCAAAGCGAGCGAACTCCTCCACACGCTCTTTGTATTCTGGCGTATATTCACCCAGAAAATAAGCCAGTATATATCGATTTTCTCTCATCTTCACTCTTTTCTCTATCCTTCTCCACTGTGAAGCAGAAAGATAAAAAGTTGGATCCAGCAGTACTTCCGCCTTCCTCCCACACAAACGATAGATCAATGTCGCCCCCTCTTTTTCCCTGACCGAAAGGAGGCGGAAATCCTGGATCCAGGCAGCATACTCTTTTTTCTTTTCCTCCGGTATGTCCTCCACAGCAATGCTGGGGGCAAAAGCAACTTTCTTCTCCGCACTTGTAAAAGTCAGGAAATTATCACACGTCACATATGCAAGATAAGGATTCCATACCTGGTCACTCCCTGCCACAAAACAGTCATAGGAGGAGTCCAGTTTCTCCGGCGCCGAATCTTTGATGACATATCTGCTCCTCTTTATGTATCTTTTCGTAAATCTATAAAAACTCAGTCTCCTCCTCTCTTCCACCGTAAGATGATAATGTAAGAGTTTCTTGAGACGCAATTTATTCAGATAAACAAAATTCTCTGCATCAAAGACATTGGTCACTTTATGCACAGTCTCGACCTCGGCACCTGTCTCCTTTAATGCCTCCTGGACAGCGTAGTTCTGCAGCCGGTTCCCGTAATTTTCTCCATTTGTAATCGTAATGATTCCTATTTTCACAGTCTATCTTCCTTTTCTGATTGCTTTTATCTTTGTATACATATAATGAATCACATAATAAACCAAGAATTTTTTCTTTTTCAACAGATAATGATCCAGTTTTTTTATTCTCCCATTTTCTCTTTCTCTCTCAAGAAATGTTTGAAATCTTTTATCTGACAGAACCTCCTGTATCTGACCGATACGATACAAAAAAGGAAGGCTCTTCCATACAGTCAGATAGGCGGCTGCCGTATTGATCCCCTGACGAAAGAAATAGTGATTCAGTTCCTTTTGTGCATTCAGACTGATATGATAGTATGTCTGATCCATTTCCAGTATTTTTTTGTCTATATCCATCTGCATTTCAAATGAGTTTTTATAGTAAGCACTACCAGCACCTTTTCCTTGATCAATATGATAGGTCATGACTGGTTTGCTCTCCACTCTGTAATTTCGCACGTATCTGAAGTATTCCAGGTTGAACCTGATATCCTCTCCATACTTGATCCCCTGCGGAAACTGAAGCCCGTTTTCCACAATAATCTGCCTACTGTATAACTTGGCACACGGATACATGAAGAGCTCTTCATTCAACATTCTAGGAAGATTATCATATCCGGAGTGCATGCCTATGATATAGTCAGAAAGTGCAAGCGGTGCCTTCTTTTTTTCTCCCACCACATGCTTATAAAAATTCATGACAAGCCACTGAATGTCAGAATCTGTCATTTGCAGCATTTCCTCCAGAGCACCATCCTCCAACTCGTCATCTATATCCAGAAAATAAATCCACTCTCCCTGGGCCTTTGATATGCCCAGATTCCTTGCGGCGCCTACCCCTCTGTTTTTCTGTCTGATAAGGCGGAACTTCATGTTTCCTTCTATGTATTCCCTGCATTTTTCATAAAAATTGTCTGTGGACCCGTCATCTATAAGTATGACCTCATATCTATCTTCCTTTTGTCTATATATGGAATCCACACATCTTTGAAAATAGAGTTCCCCATTATACACAGGTATGATAATACTGATATGAATTGTCTTCATGCTTCCTCCTGATTTCGTCTAAGCTTATGAGCAGCATAAAACTCATGAATTTTGCTGTATAAAAAACCGTGCCTCAGCAGAATCCGATCCAAAGGATGCAATCTTCCGGACGCAGCTTCTCTTTGAACGATCTCCCGAAATTCCCAAGAGTCCGTTACAGTCTGTATTCTCCTCTTTCTCTCTAATCTTTCAAGTCTTTTTTCCCCTGCAATCCTCTGGATGACCGAAACCGCCTGTGAAAAATAAAAATGATTGATCCTTTCGTATGCTGTCTCATCGATTCGATAGACATTGTTTATGCGGTACTCCATTTCGCGGAATATATCCTTCTGGATCTCCCACTCATTGTCAATCAGTCTGGTCCCCAGGCCCTTTCCATATGTATAACAGTACCCATATACCTCCTTCCGCAGAATAGTAAAATTGCGCACAAAAGAAAAATAGTCCATATTGAACAGCAGATCCTCCCCATAGCTTTTGTCCTCATGAAAGTAGAGGCCATACTCCGAGATCAGCTTCGCCTTGAACAATTTTCCCCACACACAGTGAAAATTCCTGCTACAACACAACTCAGGAAGTTCACTTTTCATACCCCTGTGGACAGCTTCCGTAAAATACTGTGCATGTCTCATAATTGTTCCCTTGCCGCCCTGCTCTGACATATAGTAGTTCCCGATAACCCAATCTGTGCCTGTCCGGTATTTCATCAGCTCTTTTACTGCGTCCTCCAAAAGAATGTCATCTGCATCCAAAAAGACGATCCAAGTTCCTGAAGCCAACTCTAGTCCAAGATTTCTTGCCGCACTTACCCCACGATTTTCTGTCGTCCTGACAATAAGACGGGAATCTTTCTCCCCAAAACACCTGCATATTTCCTCCGTTCTATCGGAAGATCCGTCATTGATTACGATGATCTCCAATTCCGGATATGTCTGTCCGCAGGCGCTTCGTATACATTTTTCTATTGTTCCCTCGGCATTATAGGCCGGTATTATGATTGTAACTTTTTCCATTGTCTTATCTCCGAAGCAGAGGTCTGATCAAGCAAACCGGACTATAACGCAAAGCCAGCCCTATCACCCTGTCCTTTTCTTTCCCAGTTCCCCTCCACATAAAAGCTGGAAATACTTCTGCAAATCTTTTCCGGTAATATCTGTAGTCATCCCTAAAAGTATGGAATTCCCCGCTCTTCAAAACAGAGAGGAGCAAACAATAGTAATGTACGCTTAGGAAATAGTCCACATATTTTTTCAGCGAAGGAAGTCGATCTAAAACCTTTTCTCGCATTTTCCTCAGATGGCTTTCTACAATACGGAATTTCCGTGAATACCCAGACTTTGTGATACTTCCCTCTCTCGCACGGTAATAATACTCCTCTGTGTCCACAAAGACAGCACGACGGCACTTTAGGAGCAGACTGAACAAAGTAATCGTATCCTCATTGATCTCACCTTCTGGGAAACGTACATTCCTCCACATTTCTACGGCAAACACCTTGTCACATACGCTCTCTGTAATCTGACGCAGGAAAAAATGTCTGAGGACCTCTTCGCTATTCCAGGTATATGTATGTACACTCTTAAACTTTTGTATATGTTCCTCTTCCACCCAGCGACAGGCGGCTATATCTGCGTCCTCTGTTCTCACCGCCTGAAGAAGGTGCTCATACATAGTGGCAGAGATCCAGTCATCCGAATCGACAAACCCCACATATAGACCTTTTGCCAGATCCAATCCCGTATTTCTAGCAGAGGAAAGTCCTCCGTTTTCCTTATGGACCACATGGATCCGTTCATCCTTCTCCGCATACAAATCACAGATTGCTCCACTCTGATCACTGGATCCATCATCGATTAAGATTACTTCAAACTCCTGAAAAGATTGTGCGAGGATGCTGTCCAGGCAATCCCTAATATACTTCTCAACATTATAAACAGGAACAATGATGGACAAAACCGGCTGTTCCTTCCCTCTCATTATGCCTCTGTCCATTTGTTTTTCACCTTTCTGGCGGGAATTCCCGCTATCACAATACCCGGCTCTGTAAAAGAAGTATTCACAACAGCGCCTGCTCCCACCGTAATGTCATCGGCAATCGTAATTCCGCCTATCAGAATTGCTCCTGCACCTATATCCACCCTTTCTCCAATCCTTGGTGTTTCCTCAGATACTCCATTATTTCCTATACAGTTCGAGCCGTGAAGACGGCAGTCTTTCCCAATCCTGGCATATCCGTTTACCACGATATTCCCTGTATGATAGATAATCAGGCCCTCATCAAAAGAATTCTCCACAATTTCCAATCCGAGTTTCAGCCCAAGCCGGTTTTTCTTTCTTCTCATCAAAGGATACATGATCCACTTCACAATGCCGGACTGACTGCAAAAAAATTCTGTATATCTCAGCGCTTTCTGATACTTCCATATTCTGACACAGGGATCCTGCGCAACCCATTCTACAAGCCGAGTACGCTTTGTTTTTCCAGTAATATAAAAAGCTTTTTCCTTTTTCAGGCATGCCTTTAACTTTTCTCTTGTATCAATCACAGTCAGTTTCCTCCTCTGTATCTATTTTGAAGACAGGCAAGGATATACAAAATGTTCTTCCATTTTAAAAGCATTGCCAATGAAAATATCCTCTGCTTGACCGGCAGCTTCTGCCAGGGATATTCCCGCAGGACCTCAGAAATATGACTCTCACGGCAATATGCAAGTATCTTTCTTTTTGACTTTCCCGCTTCACCATTTCTCCTGCCGACAGATGCCTCCATCATGATGCAGGTACGCACATTTGCAATTAAAGTGCGCTGCAATGGCAACTTCCCATACTGGTATGCTCCCATCTCCTTCAGAAGCTTTTTCTCATAGCAGAATAGCCGGATTATCTTTTCAAATCTATCGCTTCTGTATGACTTTGAAAGGCTTCCCGCATTCTGGCAATAATAATATACCGGGGCATGGAGCACTTCCGCACATCTTACATATTTCAGGCAGCGGATGTGAAAAATAATATCCTCAGAAATATATTCCCTTTCTGACGGAAACCGAACATCTTCGTTATCAAACAACTGTCTGGAATACAGATTTTTCCAAACAGACATCCCTATACGATCATCATATCTGTCTTCCGGCCGGGAGCCCAACATATTGGCTAGCAGGATCCTGATAACATCCTCGCCGATAATCTTATCAGGAATCCCTTCATTTCGGAAACACTGCTCATATCCGCTGTCATATTTTTTTATATAACCGCCCACGACCAAATCCGCGTTGGATGCTTTTGCTCTGTCATACAGCTTTTCACACATATCAGGTGCTATGTAATCATCCGAATCCACAAAGGCAACATACTCTCCCTCTGCCGCAGCTATACCAGTATTCCGTGCATACCCAAGGCCCTCATTTTTTTTATGTATCACACAGATTCTGTTATCCTTAACAGCCCACTGATCGCACTGCCGGCTGCATATTTCTTCAGATCCGTCATCTACGATAATGATTTCAAAGTCTCTCAAAGACTGTTTGACAAGACTTTCCATGCATCTATCCAGATAGATTCCAGTGTTATATACAGGTACAATAATACTAATCTTTTTTAATGGACTCATCATTCTCTTCCCCACTCCTTCCCTTCATAAAGATAAAAGGCACTGCCAGCATAAAATACGCGAGATAACCACTGTTTTCCACACGTAGAGCACTGTTATAAAACACCTGCAAAATACAAGTAACAGCACATATGGCTGCTGTCCCGCAATAGATTTGGGCCGTTTCATCCAGAAAACGGCGCATAATAAGTGCTTTTGCAGATATGCTTATATAAAATCCAAGGTACAGGAATAATCCGACAAATCCTGTCTCCAGAAACAAAAACGCCTGCAGCAGATAAGTATAATGGATCGTCTCGCCATACTGCTGGAAAAAGCCGCTGTTAAAAAATGTGGAAGTCTCACAGCTTCCCAGACCAAATCCAAACAACCGCTGCGAAATGGTATGCAGAAATTCATTGCAAATCCGGGATATAGCCGTCAGACGGTTCAAGTCTGTCTCCGTACTGTATCCCCCCTGTCCCGTATAATCCAGAATCTGATTCACAGAGAACTCCCATCCCGGAAAGACTGCATTAAACAACTGCAATCCTATAAAGAGTCCTGCGGCCGCCCCTATCAGCATCAAGATTGTTCTGGAAGAAAACCGCGTCAGAAGTATACTTACTGCCAGGATCAGCACATATTCCATAAACCAGAATTTCAACTCACTCAGAGCAGCTATATACAAACTTCCCGCAGAGACATACAGAAAGATCCAAAACGAAAGTCTCCGAGCCATATACATCACGCAGACAAAAGAGACATATATACACAAATAAGTGTTCATATATCCATTACATCCCATCTGCGTTCCAAATAGTCCTCCCAGATTATCCTGACTGTATCCCTGTATCCAGAACTGGAAAGATACGATAAGAATATTGGCATGAAAAAGCCAGGAAAAAAGCCGCATAAGATTTTCCACATCATCGACATCTAGAATAACAACACAGGAGAAGAAAAACAGAAAAAACCTCATTAGATTTCTGTAGGACCAACAGATCAGCAGTATATCCACCTGCTGGAAAAGTGCTGACAGCATACCTATCACAAAAAAGGCGCCGGCCAGAACAAGTGGAAACACAAAATAGTATCTATCGTTTTTTTCAAACAGAGTTTTCAAAGCCAGTCCCAGGCACAGGAGCATCATAAGATCCATAGCTAAATCAAGGCTATCCGGCATCCCGAACTGAGAAATCATCCATTTTTCCACACAGCAGTAAAAGATCATCAGGTAGATGATCCAGGCCGGACGCCTCAAAAGTAAAAGAATACATCCCCCACCACAAAGCGCTGCTGTCTCCAGTATCATATAATCTTCTCTGATTCCTATAAACATCATAGCAAAGACGATTGCATATCCCGCTATGAAAAGAAGAAACGTTTTCTTTTTACCTTGTATTTTCATCATATAGCCTGCCTGTCTTTTTTAAACAATTTACAATCTGCTCACCCAACGCATACAAAGAAAAACTGTTTTCATAACTTTTCCTGGAAGCCTCGCACATGCGCCTGTACAAGATCGGATCCTCGGAAAGCATACAGATTTTCTCCACCAGTTCCCCCTCACTCTTTCTGATAATAAATCCGTCAACCCCATCTTTTATATATTCTTCCACGGCCCGTGATTCTGTCACAATTACAGGCTTTGCAAATTGTTTTGCCTGTAAAATGACAAGCTGACCGGATGAGATTCTTTTGTCTTTCAAGGCGATGACAACACAAAAGCACTCTGCAATCATCTGGAAAAAATCTTCATAGTAGGTATTTTTATAGACCGTAAAATTTTCTTCGGTTTTCCTGTCTATACTGTCACAGACAATTTTCACCTCGTATGGGTGACCTCTCAGTGCCCGAAATAGGAATTCATAATCTCGGTTACTTCTCCCTGCAGACAAAATATAGGGCTCCGTCTTCTTCCTCTTTATACCTCCGGTCAGATCTTCCAGACCCAGCCTGCAGCTTAGGAGCTTTCCTGCCGGAACGCCAAATAATTTTTCGTAATATTTTTTTTCATACTCCGAATAAACAACAATACAATCCAAATACTTACTATTGATGATCTTTTTTATAAATCTGTATTGCAAAGCACCTGCTGCGCCCTTTCTCCGATTATAGATAAAAGTCATGACCATACAGTAATTCTTTTTTTTCACATGGAAGAGCAAACAATAAAACGCATAAAAAATTCCATAATACTGTTGCAATGCGATTAGATTGTCAATCTCGTTCCTGTGTAAAAAAAGCCGGAATGGGAAGATCAGAAAATTTATATAGCGTCGGATTTTCTCCTTTCGTCCGGACAATTTATACTTCAGCCCGCCGTGGGAGGCTGTCCACCTTTCACCAGTCAGCTCTGCAAGTATACTGTCAAAATTCCATCCGGGCCCAGGCACAGTATCCGTTACGATCATATTTTTACTTACTTTCATATACTTCCACCGTTCTTTCCGCAACCATTTCCCAGTTGTAACACCTGCCCACATAATCAGCAGCCTTCTCTCCCAGTCGGCAGCATTTTTCAGGATCTCTTAGCAATTCTTCCAAATGTCTCTGCAGATCATCAGTGTTTCCAGTGCAAAAGCTCTCCACACATCCCTCTGCCACATTTAGATTCTCTGGAATATCACTGACAAGACAGCACCGTCCATAGCTCATGGCTTCCAGAAGACTTATCGGCATTCCCTCAATCTCACTAGGCAGAACATATACAGCCGCGTTACTAAACAGTTCCTCCAAAAGTTCTCCCTCCACAAATCCGGTAAAGATAATCTTCTCACTGTTTCCTGCAAGCTCCAAGATCTGCCTGCCGTATTCCTGTGCATAGGGGCAGTTTCCAGCAACCACCAGCTTTTTCTCTGTATCTATATTCTTGTAGGCATTTATAAGATAATGGAGCCCTTTTTCAGGTACGATCCGGGCGAGAAAAAGGATATACCCTTCTTTTTCCAGGCCGAATTTTTTCCGAATTAGATTCGGTCTGCGCTTAGGCATCGGATCAACTCCGTTCGGAATATAGTTTGTTCGCCTCCCATACTGTTCCATGAAATATCTCTGAACATCTTTTGACAAGACTATAATCTGATCCGCATATTTAACTGCAAACTTTTCACCAACAAGGAGCATTTTTGACGCAAACCTGCTCCACTTTGCCCGCCTCCAGTCCAATCCATGTATAGTCACAGCTATCTTCTTGTGGAACAGATGCGGAAGCCAGAGCATTAAGCAGGATCCCTCTGCATGATAGTGAAGAATGTCATACCCCCGGGTCAGGGCACGGAGAGTAGAAAAGAATGCTGCAATAATGGCATCCAGATTTTTCCTGTGAACAGTAAACGAATAGTACATACGCATGCCTTTATATTCTCTGATCTGCTCCCCCTCGGGCATTCTGCGGTTATATATATCAATCTGTATTCCCCGTTTCATAAGATGTTCCGATAATTTTTCTACGACGATCTCCACACCGCCACTGCGGGATGGGATTTGCTTATGTCCAATCATTGCAACCTTCATATCTTCTGTATATCAGAGAAAGCTCCTATAGATTTTCTCCATTTCCTTTCCATATTTCTCCAGAGACCAGAGACATTTCCTGGTTTCTGCACAATATCTGCTCATTCGTTCTATCTGCCCCGGTTGCTCCAGAAGTGACTTCACAGACCTGTCCAGAGAATCGATTCCAAATGGCTCGCGGACCAGCACCCCGTTTTCCCCATCACGAATCAAATCCCTTGTGCCTCCTCTCCCGCTTGCGACAACAGGAGTCCCCAGGGAGATGGACTCCAGTACTGACAGAGGACAATTTTCATAGCAGACCGATGGAAAAACGACCAGCTTAGCCCCTGCAATTGTCTCATATAGCTTTTCGCCTGTAAGTACGCCTAGATATTGGACATTAGAGCGGGAACAGCAGCTTTCCTTCAAAGGACCGCTCCCCGCAATTTTAAACTGCAATTCAGGATGTCTGGACGCCAGCTGCAGAAATAGTTGAATTCCTTTTTCCTGTGATAGTCTTCCAAAATATAAAATATAATCTTTCTTTATGAAGTTCTCCATGTGAGATGGAACCATGATAAAATTGGGGATAACTTTTGTCTTCCCCTGATACCGTTTCTTGGTGCACAGAACAGACTCCATAAAAGAGCTCGGACAGATATACAGAGCCACCTTATCGTAAGTTGTTTTCAGGCTATAAAAGAGCCCTTCCACAGATCCGATCAAGCTTTTTAAAACTGAACCGTGGATACATCTGTAACGCACGCAATTCCACTTGCTTCCTTCAATACATTTTCTGCATATTTCTTCTTTTTCTGCATTGTACAGAAGATGACTGGGACAGACCATCTGGGAATCATGGACCGTCTGGACAACAGGAATATTTTTCTTCCAGGCAGCATCAATGACCGAGGGAGTAATTTGAAAATTTATGTTATTCAGATGCACAATATCCGGTCTGAACCGTTCCAGCAGCTCTGAAAATTTCCTGTATGCTTCAAAAGAGTATATGATTTTGACAGGATATAAGAGAGTTCTTAAACCTGTACTGTGAAAATCCATGTGAGAGGTATACAGTCCCCATTTATTTCCCACCTCATTCTTCTGATCAAGCATTCCAAAATACATGACCTCATGTCCGTGTTCTTCGAAATATTTCCCAAGTCTCAAAACATAGGACTCCGCTCCACCCCGCTGGTACAAAAATTTATTGACGAATAAAATTTTCATTTTCTGCTTACCTTGTGTTGATACTCTTTGTATTGTACATAATACTTATTTTGGGTCATATCGACTTTATTTAAGATTGCTCCCAAGATGGGACATCCTGTCTTCTCTAGCTGTTCCTTTACCTCTTGAGCGAACTTATAACTGATCTTATCTGACTCGATCACAAGCACTGCTCCGTCACATTCTTTAGCGATGACTGCACAGTCTATGACACTCCCAAGGGGCGGTGTATCAATAATCACATAATCATATTCTTTCCTCACCTGATGCACCAGTTCCTGAAACCTTTCCCCTCCCAGCAGCTCTGCCGGATTCGGTGGAACCGGTCCTGAAAAAATAATATCCAATTCCGGAAATTCCGTTGAATAGATAATCTCTTTGATTTCCGCCTGCTCTGTCAGATAGTTGGTAAGACCATCCACTTTATCTTTAACCCGAACTCTAGCCTTCAAGACAGATTTTCGCAGGTCGGCATCGATAAACAGGGTTCCTTTGCCCGCCTCCGCCATAGAAAGAGCCAGATTCAGAGAAACACTACTTTTCCCTTCATTTGGTATACTACTTGTAAATGCGATTACTTTCTTGTTTCCTCCACAAAGTTGTATATTTGTACGCAGTTTTTTATATGCCTCATCACTGAAATAATCCAGCTGTTTTAATGCTAATTTAATTTTCATTTTTTCTCCGCCTTTCAGCATTTTATTTCTTTTTTCCTATTTTTTTATTTATAGCCGGTATCATGCCCAGCGTGCTGATATTCAGATACCGTTCCACATCCTCTGTACTTTTTATCTTATCATTTACAAGGCCTTTTACGGTCACCGTCACCAGCACCAGGAAGACTGCGACGATACCGGCAAGCAGAGCGTACTTTACAGATCCGACGCCTGCTGGAGTATCTGGAATATTGGCATAGTCTACGACATTGACAGATTGAGTGCTCATAACCTTTTGAATATGCTGCGCCGATACTTCTCGCACTTCATCTGCAATTTCCGCTGCCAGATAGGGATCTTCGTCTGACACTGTAATATAGATTACCCGCGTTTCCGACGGTGCAAGGATAGTCAGTTTTTTAAGGAGATCCTCATACTCTATGTCCAACTGAAGCTTAACAATCACCTGTTCAATCACCGTCCTGCTCTGGATCAATTCCTGATAATCTCTCGTCAGAGCTGTACTAGCTTCCATATCTCCGTTTGTCACTGTGCCGCTCTCCTGTTTTGCAAGAACATACATTTTCGTCGTTGATTCATACTGCCTTGGCAGGAGCGTTACTGATAGCAGCATGGCAGCCAGGGCTGCCGCGAGACCGCTTAAAAGAATAATTGCCATATTCTTCCATATTTCTGTTAATATTTTTTTCGTATCTATTTCAAATCTTTCATTGTCCCTTTTCATACTTGTCAGCTATCTTCCTTCCATTATTTTTTGTGGATGATCAATCATGATCCTCCGCATATAATTACTACCGTACTTCTTTGTAAGATACGCAGCACAGGCTCCCAGATCAGGCTTTCTGCGTCTTAGTCCGTGTGCATCAGATCCAATCAGATCCAACAGATCGTACTTAATAAGAGACCGACAGAACTTCTTGGCAGATATGCCATTCTGTCCCAAGACACTTCCTGCATTGACAGATATCAACACTCCCAGGTCTGACAGTTCCTCCAGAAATGTAAAATCTTTCGTTACACAGTCATATCGCTCCGCATGCGCGAGAACAGGAGTCCAACCATAACTCAGCACACCGCAGAGTGTCTCTCTTAGTTCCACCTGACTTGTTCCTGCACCAAACTCAATCAGAGCATGGTCAGATCCTCCCAGGAAGAATTTTCTGTGCTCTTCCAAGGTGTCTAAAAGCCTATCATCCGCATAAAATTCACATCCAGGATAGACTGTCAGGTCAGGACCGATTCTGTGGGCCATTTCACAGATCTGCTGGATAAGGACATCCAGTTTTTCCTGCTTTGTCTCAAACATCCCCCTCCTGTAATGAGGCGTCAAAAAAATATGACGCACCCCTTGGTTGTACTCCATTGCCAACATACCCTCCGACTCTTTTTCTGTTTCTGCTCCATCATCAACTCCCGGCAGCAGATGACAGTGTATATCATACAATCCTGTCATAAATAACCTCCTATACTTGCTTATTTTTTGAAATCCGTCTACAATAAAATTACCATTTACAAACAGGAGGTACTTTTATGAATACAACAAATGAAAAATCCCGTCTCCACTATCTTGATCTTCTAAAAACAATTGCTATTTTCTGTGTTATTCTCTATCACAGTCTCACTGTGTCAGGAAATGTCAGATCAGGATCTCTAGTTTCCTATTTCAACTACTTCATCATTTCCTGTCTTTCAATATGTATGCCCGTATTTTTTGCAGTAAATGGTGGCCTCCTGTTTAATAAATCTTTTCATTTAAAAAAACATATCCGTAAAATGGCACATATGATATTTCTTGTCATCGTATGGGATATGGGAAATGTACTGGTCAAAGCGACTTTTCTGTATCATACTGCAGACCCTGCTTCTATCCTCCGGCATTTTTGGAGCTTTGACGCGGGCTGGAGCAATCAGCTCTGGTTTCTTATGGCTCTTTTTGTCCTGTATTTTTTCTTTCCCATCCTGAAGGCGACCTACGATACTAAAAAGCATACCTTTTTAATTTTTACAGCCGCATCGCTGGTAATTGTCTGCGGAAACAATATGCTGCTAATCTGTACCCGCCTAGTCGCATTTCTTTTTCATGCTCCTGTTCCTACTTCCGACATAAACTTTTTCAATCAATTTAATCCCTTCAGGGGCATATATGGCTTTTCCTTTGCCTACTTCCTTGTCGGCGCTCTGTTAGTCACTCATATCCGTCATCTTTCACAAAAGCTTTCTTTTATGCTCGCTCTTATTTTATATCTTGCTAGCATGTTGTGTCTGACTCTATACGGAGTTATGTGCTCGTATGGACAAGATACCTATTTCGATCCTGTGTGGGGCGGAATGGAGACAATTTTTGTTCTCATCGGCACGCTCTGCATTTTCAGGTGTAGTCTTGCCTATAGGTATTCTGAAAAACGAATCTGTAGATATGTCAGATTTATTTCCGATCATTCTCTTGGAATATACCTACTGCAGTCTATTCTGGCTGACTTCATGCACACAGCACTATCCCATACTCCAATTTCCGGAAACATACTTATAAATATTGGGGCAGCACTAGTCCTTCTGTGGATCTGTGCTTTACTCTCTTCTGTGGCAAGCAAAATTCCGGTTCTGTCAAAAATCTTCACCTTATAAAACCGAGACGGTGAGTCTGGCAGCCGGTGACTGATTACCATCACTGTCCACCACATAATATTCCACCTGATACTGTCCTGCTATATTCGTGTCTATCTGCCCTGTCACATTGATACGAGTCCAAAGGTCTTCTTCTGTATCTTTATCGTCGATAATTTCCTTTACATAATCAAGCGCATTAAAAACGGAGCCTACCGGAAGCTCCAATCCATTGGTGGTCAAAATAATCTGTGGAACTGTACTTGCCGTCTCCACTGTTGTCTGTTGATCCTGTATGTTCTGGTCAGAATCACTCTGGTCAATAGTATAGCTTCTCTGACATTTAGCCACGTTATTGCTACTATCCTTAGCCACATAAATGACAGTCAGCATTTCCTCTTCTGTCTCCTTATATACAGATTCTATTCTCAAAGAATCCGTCACATCTCCATCCTGCCCATCCTCTGCTGTTACTCCCTGAAGCAGCTCCTCGTCTGATACTCCCATCGAATATGATCGCACTTCCGGAATTGAAATCACCGGAGGCTCTCTATCCTGCCTGATTTTCACAACACTCAGCACTCCGCCGAGCGCAACTGACAGCAGCAATAATACGGCAATTATCTTTGTTCTCATTTTTTTATCCTCTCATATTGTCTTCTATTTTGCACCCTGTCCACAGAGCACAACAAAAATCGTCTTAAACAATATTTTTATATCAAGTTCAAGACTCCAGTTCTGTATATACTGAAGATCAAGCTTAACTACATCTTCAAAATCTGTAATATCACTTCTTCCGCTTACTTGCCATAGGCCGGTAAGGCCAGGTTTAGTAGCAAGCCTTGCCCTGTGATGATAATCATATTTTTCCCATTCATCCAAAGTGGGGGGTCTGGTCCCCACAAGACTCATATCTCCCTTTAATATATTCCAAAACTGAGGAAATTCGTCAATAGACGTTTTTCTGATAAACCAGCCAATACCATGCCCATCTCCATTCTTTCCGCTTCCGATAATCCTAGGATCCCTCTCCAATTTGAACATCTGGCCTTGCATTTTATTTTCTTTAAGAAGCTCCTTCTTTCTCTCCTCAGCATCCATATACATACTGCGGAACTTATAGATTTTAAATGTTTTTCCATTTTTCCCTACTCTTGTCTGTGAAAAAAACACAGGACCCGGAGAAGAAAAATAAATGGCTGGCGCAATAAAAATTGTAAGAACTCCAGTTACAACCAGTCCTGTAATACCTCCGGCTATATCCATCATTCGCTTCAGGAACAACTGTTTTGAAGAAGCCACGCGGATTGCTGTAGAAAGTACAATATATCCTCCCAGATTTCCCAGAAGTTGATTCTGCACTTCACTATCCATCCCGCTCCGCTCCTCCTCAACAGCCACCACCGTATGTACAGTCATTCCCATGTTGATGAGCGCATCCTTCAGAGAGCGCAGTTCATCATTGTCCTGATCAGCATTGATCAATATGCCATCAATCCATTTGGTTCTCACATAATCAAGAATTTCACTTTTTAGACATACAATTTTTGTATTGTCAACATTCTTGCCTTTTAAATCGTCCCGATCCAACAGTACAATCCCTATCACTTCAATCTCAAAAGGAAAACTCCTCTTCATTTTCCTCATAACATCCTCTGTTCTGTCAAACGTTGTAATCACAAGAAGTGTCTTTCTTTCAAAGGAAGTCTTCCGACGCCTGAGAAGATACTGTTTCCATAGAGTTCTTTCCACATAAAGAAGAATAATAGAGACTACGGTAAAAAGCAGAAAATTTATACGTGAAAAATCCGCTCCGGTCTGGCTGAAAAAAAGATACAGGACCATCATCATACAAACAATGCATATGTGCTTGACCACCGCTTTAAATTCCTGAAGATATCCCCGCCTCATAATACCGCTGTATCCTTCTGCAAAAAAAACCGTACACAGATCAATCAGGCAAATCACAATCGCCATATTTAAATACAGCTGTATTTTATATGGATTCTGCAATCCATTTCTGGCTATATAAGAAATCACATACGCCGCTTGCAAAAAGAACAGATCCAGACACATAAAATCCCAGTGCTTCAGCCAGCCTTCCGAGGGCTTACGATACATACATTCACTCACATTCCTTTCCACAACAACTATATTTTGTGTCATATACTCAGCATCCACTGTTTATGTGCAACCATATAGTAGCATAAATGTAAAAAAAAAGCAATTATTTGGTAGCATCACAATGAGGTGACAAACTATATGTATTTTCAACGTTTGGAAAATTTGAGAATAGATAAAGATTTGACGCAGGCATATGTCGCCTCTTTTCTAGGATGTCAAAGAGAAGTATATCGCAGATATGAAAAGGGCACCCGACAGATTCCTGTTGATTTCCTCATTCATTTATCCGAACTATATAATGTCAGTATAGATTACTTAGTTGGTATCACAGATGAAAGAAAGCCATATCCAAGGAAAAAATAATCTTTTTTCTTAGATATGGCTCTCTTTTATTCAAATATATATTATCTTACATCATCAAATTCTAATACAGCTTTGCCCCGATCTCCCTGGGCTCGTATCCAACCTCCCGCAGAGCCTGCATGATCTGGTGCTTGTGCTCCGTGCCGAAGGCCTCCAGCGTGATACGCAGCTCCACAGCCGCGTTTCGGTTGGTGCTGACAAACTGATTGTGCTCCAGCCGGATGACATTGCCCTGGGCGTCAGCGATGGCTGTGGCCACACGGACAAGCTCGCCCGGCTTGTCCGGAAGGAGAACAGAGATGGAGAAGATGCGGTCTCTCTGGATCAGCCCGTGCTGCACAACAGAGGACATGGTGATCACATCCATGTTGCCGCCGCTTAAGATGCAGACTACCTTTTTATTCTTCACATCAAGCTGCTTCAGGGCGGCCACAGAGAGGAGTCCGGAGTTCTCCACCACCATCTTGTGGTTCTCCACCATGTCCAGGAATGCGCCTACCAGGTCGTCGTCCTCCACAGTGATGATGTCGTCCACATTCTCCTGCACATAGGGGAACACCTTCTCGCCCACCCGCTTCACGGCCGTGCCGTCGGCAATGGTGTTGGCGCTTGGCAGGGTGACGGGCTCGCCTGCCTCCAGAGCTGCCTTCATGCTTGCCGCGGCCGCGGGCTCCACACCGATTACCTTGATCTTGGGGTTCAGCATCTTTGCCAGAGTGGCCACGCCTGTGATCAGGCCGCCGCCCCCAATGGGAGCAAGGATATAGTCCACTGTGGGAAGCTCCTGGACAATCTCCATGGCGATGGTTCCCTGCCCTGTCGCCACATCCAGGTCGTCAAAGGGGTGGACAAAGGTCATGCCCTGCTCCTCGGCCAGCTTCAGCGCATAGGCGCAGGCATCGTCGTACACATCTCCGTGCAGGATCACATTGGCGCCGTAGCTCTTTGTGCGGTTCACCTTGATGAGCGGGGTCACTGTGGGCATGACGATAGTGGCCTTGCAGCCGAACTTCTGGGCCGCAAAGGCAACGCCCTGGGCGTGGTTGCCGGCAGAAGCCGTGATGAGTCCCTTCTCCCGCTCCTCCTCTGTCATGGTGCTGATCTTATAGTAGGCTCCTCTTACCTTGTAGGCTCCTGTGTACTGCATGTTCTCCGGTTTCAGATATACCTTGCACCCTGTCTGGGAGCTGAAGTACTCACTGTAAACAAGATCCGTGGGAAGGGTCACCTTCTTTACCAGTTCGCTTGCCTGTTCAAAATTTTCCAGTGTCAGTTTGTCCATCCTAATCTCCTGCCTTTCTCTTTTATTGTCTATTGTATATCGATTATATGATCACAGCAAGGTCGCCGCCTACTGCTCTTCCTCCCTGTCCGGGGAAACCGCGAAGAGCGCGTCCACAAATGTATCCGCGTCAAACTTCTGCAGATCGTCAATGGTCTCACCCACGCCGATATATTTCACCGGGATGCCAAGCTCAGCCTGTATGGCTACCGCGATACCGCCCTTGGCCGTCCCGTCCATCTTTGTCAGGATGATGCCTGTAATGTCGGCCACATCCTTGAATTCCTTCGCCTGCTGGAGGGCGTTCTGCCCGGTGGTGGCGTCCAGCACCACCAGCGTCTCCCGGAAGGCCTCCGGGTACTCCCGGTCGATGATCCTGTTCATCTTCCGCAGCTCCTCCATCAGGTTCTTCTTGTTGTGCAGTCTGCCGGCTGTATCGCACAGCAGCACATCCGCGTGACGCGCCTTGGCCGCCTGCACCGCGTCGTAGACGACAGCCGCCGGGTCAGAGCCCTCCTGGCCGCCGATGAGCTCTGCCTGGGCCCTGTTTGCCCACTCCCTGAGCTGCTCTCCCGCAGCGGCCCGGAAGGTGTCTGCCGCCGCCAGGATGACCTTTTTGTTCTGAGCCCGCAGCTTGCCCGCCAGCTTGCCGATGGTGGTGGTCTTGCCGACGCCGTTGACCCCCACTACCATGACCACAGAGGTCCGCTCCTCAAATTCATAGGCCGTCTCGCCCACATCCATCTGCTCCTTGATGCTGTCGATGAGGATCTGCCTGCAGTTAGAGGGCTCCTTGATATGCTGCTCCTTCACCTTGGCCCGCAGATCGTCCAGTATGTCCTCTGTGGCCGCAACTCCCAGGTCCCCCATGATGAGAACCTCCTCGAGCTCCTCGTAGAAATCCTCGTCAATATGGGAAAATCCGTGAAAAATGCTGTCCATTCCGGACACGATATTGTCCCTCGTCTTTGTGAGTCCGGAGACGAGTCTTCTGAAAAATCCTTTTTCCTCTGCCATATTCCTGCTCCTTTTTCTTTTTGATGCCGCCTCTCCTTTATTGCTGATGCTGCTTCTCCATCTCATTCAGTTCATTTTCCAGAAGGCTGACAGAAACCATGGTGGAGACTCCCTTCTCCTGCATGGTGATACCGTACAGCCTGTCCGCCGCTGTCATAGTCCCTCTCCTGTGGGTGATGACGATGAACTGGGTGTTCTTCGTCAGCTTGTGGAGATACTGGGCGAACCGGGTCACGTTGGAGTCGTCCAGGGCCGCCTCGATCTCATCCAGCAGACAGAAGGGGGAGGGCTTCAGGTTCTGGATGGCAAACAGAAGGGAAATGGCAGTCAGCGCCTTCTCGCCTCCCGAGAGCTGCATCATATTCTGCAGCTTCTTGCCTGGCGGCTGCGCGATGATACGGATGCCCGCCTCCAGGATGTCCTCGTCCTCCATCAGCTCCAGCGTTCCCTTGCCGCCGCCGAAGAGCTCCCTGAACACCTTGTCAAACTCCTGGGCGATACGTGCGAACTGCTCTGTGAACTGCCTGCGCATGGCCTCGTCCAGCTCCGCGATGATCTTCTCCAGAGTGGCCTCCGCCTCCACCAGGTCCTCGTGCTGCCCTTTCAGGAACTCGTACCTCTCGGACACGTCCTTGTAGTCCTCAATGGCATTCACATTGACAGAGCCAAGGCCCTTGATGTCGCTCTTCAGAGTCTGGATCTGCCTGCGCATGTAGGCCAGGTCCGTGAGGTTTTTGTCCCGCAGCTCCATGGCGTGGCTGTAGGTGATCTCATACTCCTCCCACATGTAGTTGATCTGTTTTTCCGAGGCCTCCTCAAAGCCCTCTTTCCGGCTCTCCAGGCGGAAGATCTCCTTGTCCAGGTCCGCCATGTGCCTGGAGAGTTCTTCCCGCTTCCCGAGGAAGGACTTGTGCTTCTGGCTCAGCTCCTCACGCTGCTTCACGCTCTCCTGGATCTGCTCCTCGATCTCCTGGAACAGCTCCTTTGAGTCCTCAATGGTCTGCCGTATCTTTCGGATCTGCTCCTCCTTGTCCTGGATCTCCCGGGAGGCGTCCTCCTTGTTCTCGCCCAGCTCTCTTTGCTCCTCCTCGAACTTGGCGATCTCCTCCTGGATACGCTCCTCATTTTCCAGGATAAAGGTGTGCTTCTGCTCCAGACCCGCAAAGGCCAGCTGCGCCTCCTCGGAGGCCTTCTGGCAGCGGATCTCCTCTTCCTTTTCCTGCTCCAGAAGCCGCTGATCCTCCTCCGTCTTCCGGGTGATATCCTGCTCCAGAGCTGTGGAGGTATCCAGCTCCACCGTGATGGACTCCTGGTTGTTGCTGATGTCCGTGATCTGCTGATCCAGCTCCTGGCTTTCTCTCTGGATGGCCCGGGAAGTCTCCAGGGCAGCCTGTATCCTCTCCTGGGACTGATCCAGGTTCATCTTGGCTGTGTTCTGGATGACGTAGGCCTTCTGGAGCTTCTGCTGGATCTCATCTATCGTCTCATAGCAGGCAGCCCTCTCCTTCCGGATGCTGTCCGCAGAGGCCTCCATCTCCTCCATCTCCTTTTTCAGACGGCGGACGGTCTTTTCAAATTCCTCGATCTCTCTTCTTCGGCTCAGAAGATTGCTGGAATTCTTAAAGGCTCCTCCTGTCATGGAGCCCCCGGGGTTCAAAAGCTCTCCCTCCAGAGTCACCAGGCGGAGGGTCTGCCTGTATTTCCGGGCAATGGCGATGCCGTGGTCGATATTGTCCACCACGACCGTCCTGCCGAGCAGGTTCTCCGCCAGGCCCCGGTACTGCTCTTCCACCTTTACGAGGGTGTTGGCAAGGCCCACAACCCCCTTTTCCCTCAGCGCCTCCGGCCGGGATATGCCCCTGCCTCCCCCGATGCCTGTAAGCGGGAGAAAGGTAGCCCTCCCATACCGGTTCTTCTTCAGGAAATCGATCATCCTCTTGGCCGTCTCCTCCGTGTCTGTGACAATGTTCTGGATGCTGCCTCCAAGGGCGGTCTCAATGGCAATCTCATACTCCTTGTCCACCTTGATGATGTCCGCCACCACGCCCAGGATGCCTTTTTCCTTTTCTCTTTGCTCCATAACCCTGCGGATGCTGCCGCCGTAGCCGTCATACCGCTCGGTGATATTTTTCAGGGACTCCAGGCGGGACTCCTCCCTGTGGTAGGCGGTCTGCCCCACCCGCAGCTTCTCCGTCTGTCCGGAGAGCTCCCTTTGCAGTCTCTCTATCTTCTGCTCACAGGCCTTGTTCTCATCGGAAAGGCCTCGGATCTTCTCCGAGATCTCCTCCAGCTTCTCCCTGTGCTCCTGCGCGTTCCTCTGCTCTTCCTCAGCCTCACTTCTGGCCCTGATGAGCCGCTGGTTCATCTGGGATTTGCGCACCTGGATCTGCTCCATCATGGTATCGTAGCGCTGGATCTTGGCCTGGGTGGAGGCTCTGCTGTTGAGGATCTCTATGATGTCATTCTTGCTCTTCTCCACCTGGTCCGTCAGTCCGGCGATGCGGCTCTGCACCTCGATGAGACGCTCCCTGGCCCTTTCTCTGGCCGCGGATTTTTCCCGCAGCTCCCCGGCAATCTCCTCCTTCTCCTTCTGGAACTGAAGGAGCTGATCCTTTCTCTCCTGGATCTCATGCTGAATGGTCTGGTATCGCTGTCCGAAATGCTCGTCCGTCATTCGGGCGCTGTTGATCTGCTCCTTTAAGAGCTCAATCTGGTTCTCCAGCTGCTGCTTCAGGAGATTGGTCTCATTTAACTGGCCCTTGGCCTTCTCGATGGAGTCGTCGATCTCGTCCACCTGGGCCTCGATGGCCTCGTACTCCTCCTTCATGGCGCTGTAGGAAGCGTCCGCCTCCTGAAGCTCTTCCCGGGAAACAGACAGCTTTTTTTCAGTCTCGCTGATCTGCTCCTTCAGGCGCTCTGTCTCCAGAAGAAACATGTTGATGTCAAATGTCTTCAGCTGCTCCTTCTTCTGCAGGTACTCCCTTGCCACCTCGGCCTGCCTTTTTAAGGGGCCGATCTGCCTCTCCAGCTCGGCGAGGATATCGTTTACCCTGAGAAGGTTCTGCCTCTCATCCTCCAGCTTCTTGACGGACATATTCTTTCTGCGCTTGAACTTCACAATGCCCGCCGCCTCATCGAAGAGCTCTCTTCTGTCCTCCGGCTTGCCGCTTAGGATCTTGTCGATCTGGCCCTGCCCGATGATGGAGTAGCCCTCCTTGCCGATGCCGGTGTCGTAGAACAGCTCATTGATGTCCTTCAGACGGCAGGGACTGCCGTTCAGGAGATACTCGCTCTCCCCGGATCGATACAGCTTTCTTGTGACCGTGACCTCCTCGTAGTCCACAGGGAGCTGATGATCCGAATTGTCCAGGGTAATGGCCACGGAGGCGTAGCTTAAAGGCCTGCGGTTCTCCGTCCCGGAGAAGATGACATCCTGCATGCTGCCGCCGCGCAGCTGCTTGACGCGCTGCTCGCCAAGAACCCAGCGCACAGCGTCCGCCACATTGCTCTTCCCGCTTCCGTTGGGGCCCACGATCCCGGTAATCCCGTTATGAAAATCGAATACGATCTTGTTTGCAAACGATTTAAAGCCCTGTATCTCGATACTTTTTAAATACATGTAACACCTACTTTATATTCCTTTTGTGCAGGAGCAGGATAGTCCTGTAGGCCGCCTCCTGCTCGGCCGCCTTCTTGGTCCTCCCGCTTCCGGTGCCGTAGACCTCCTCCCCGATGTGGACCTCCACATGGAAGGTCTTATCGTGGTCCGGCCCCTCCTCCCCGGTGAGCTCATAGGCCACCGGCTGCTCAAAGGCGGCCTGCACCAGCTCCTGCAGGATAGTCTTGCTATCATAAAAGAGCTTCTTGTGCTCCAGGTCGTTCAGAACAAACCTGTGTATAAACTCTTTTGCGCTAGCAAAACCACCGTCTGAATAGATGGCTCCGATCAGCGCCTCCATGGCGTCCGATGTGACAGAGTCCCTCTTTCTTCCGCCTGTCATGTCCTCCCCTTTTCCAAGGAGAAGATACTCGCCCAGATGGATCTGGCGCGCGCAGAAGGCAAGCGCCTGCTCGCAGACCATAGCCGCCCTTGTCTTCGTCAGCTCTCCCTCAGGCATCCTTTCATTTTCGTGAAACAAAAATTCGCTGGACACCAGCTCCAGGACCGCGTCCCCCAGGAATTCCAGTCTCTCATTGCACTCGTACTTGGGCAGATGCTTCTCATTCACATAGGAGCTGTGCATCATAGCCCGCCGGAGGAGCTTGGGATCCTGGAACGTGTACCCGATCTGCTCTTCCAGCTCTTTTAATTTCCGACTCATATAAACCCTCATAAAAGAAAAAGCCCGCATCCGGGCTTTTTCTCCTTTCTGCCTAGTTTGTTGCGTTTTTGATCTGCTCTACAGCGTCTCCCACTGTCACGATCTTCTCTGCGTCATCATTGTCGATCTCAATGTCAAATGCTTCCTCAATCCCCATGATGATCTGGAAAATATCCAGGGAGTCCGCTCCCAGGTCATCCACAAACTTTGTCTCCATTGTGATCTCATCTGCGTTCACATTAAGTACATCAGCGATAATTTCCTGTAATTTTTCAAATTCCATTTTCTTCATCTCCTTTATATTGCTTTATATCTATTCATCGGACGAGTCATCCGCCTGAATACACTCCTGGATCTTCTCATTGATCCTCTGCTCCCGGAAGGTCAGGCACTGGAGGATGGAGTTGGATACCTCTCTCGCCTTTGAGCTTCCGTGGGTCTTCACCACGAGCCCCTTCAGCCCAAGCAGCGGCGCTCCGCCGTACTCGCTCGTGTCAAAGCCCTTCAGCGTCTCCTTGAGGGCCGGCTTCACCAGAAGGGCGCCGATCTTGCTGCGGAGGCTGCTCATCATGCCCTCCTTCACCTTGCTGATCAGCACAGCTCCCACACCCTCGAACAGCTTCAGGATAATGTTCCCGGCAAAGGCCTCGCAGACGATGACGTCCGCCTGGCCGTGGGGAATTTCCCTTGCCTCTATGCTTCCGGTAAAGTTGATGCCCTTTGCCGCCTTCAGGAGGGGGAAGGTCTCCTTCACCAGGGCGTTGCCCTTCTCCTCCTCAGCTCCGATATTGACGATGGCAACCTTTGGGTTCTTCACTCCCATCACATGCTCCATATAGATAGAGCCCATCTTGGCGAACTGAACCAGATGGGAAGGGCGGGCATCCACGTTGGCGCCGCAGTCGATCAGAAGGGAGACTCCCTTCTCCGTGGGGATGAGGGGCGCAAGGGGCGGCCGCTCCACTCCCTTGATCCTTCCCACTATGGTCTGTCCTCCCACCAGCACAGCTCCTGAGCTGCCGGCCGACACGAAGGCGTCGGCATCGCCGGATCTGACCATCTTCATGCCCACCACAATGGATGAGTCCTTCTTTTTCCGGATAGCGTTGACCGGGGGCTCCGCCGTCTCGATAACCTCTGTGGCATTCACAATCTCTATTCTGTCGCTGTCAAACGTATATTTTTCCAGCTCTTTCCTGACAACCTCTTCCTGTCCTACAAGATACACCTTGATGCTCTTCTCCCTGGAGAGGGCATCAACCGCGCCCTTGACCATCTCCACCGGGGCGTTGTCACCGCCCATGGCGTCAAGGGCAATTTTTGTAAGTTCTGCCATTTTTCTTTCCTCCATAACTACTAGAAATATTCTACTAGACATTATCCCAAAAATCAATAATTTGTTTACGGGATGTTAGCGGAAAGGGGAAAAGACCTACAGAGGCCGTTCCACCCGGATCTTCACCAGGCTCCCGGCGGCCCGCGACAGCTCCTCCTTGTAGGCCATCTTTCTGTACCGCTTCACGTGGGTGTCCGTCGTCCCCAGCTGGGCCGCCACCTGCCCGGGGCTGGCCTCGTAGGAAAACAGATTGTAGGCGCAGGCGCTGCGCAGCATCTGGCTGCTGTAGGACGGTATGCCCGCAAGGGCAGTGTACTTTTTCATAAGTCTGGAAATATACATGGTGTTCAGCCGGCCGCCCCTCCTGTTATAGAAGAGGAAGGGCCGCTCTTCCCTCTGCCCCAAGTAGCTCTCCAGCACGGCCAGGGCGTCGTCGGGGACATACACACCGCTGCGCCTCCCCTCCGGCTCCACAAAGGCCCCGTTCTCGTAAATCCCTATATCCCCCGGGGAGAGGCCGCATATCTCTGTGGAGGAGAGCCCCACTCGGTACATGAGCACAAAAATGGTGTAGGCCATCCGGTCTTCTTCCGCGGCTTTAAAAAGCCTGTCCACATCCTCCACCGGGATGACCCGGGCGTATTTCTCCTGCCTGGCCAGGCGCGGCAGGTAGGGATAGAAATAGTCCTGAAAGGTCTCCGGCAGGCCGTACCGCTCCCTCTCCCGGCTGAGAAAATCCGCAATGGAGTGGAGCTCCCGGAACTTCTTCGCCGGTGTCCCGGGCTGCAGCTCTCCCCTCCTCGTCTTCTCCGCCATGATGTCGTAGTATCTCTGTACATCCGCCGCACCGGCCTCCGTGATGTCCTTTCCGGCAATCCTGGAAAACTCGCACAGGTCGCTCCAGTAGGAAGCCCGGCTTGTGGCGCTCTTAAAGTGGGCCGCAAAATCGGGCCAGAGAATTGTCCTGGTCCTTTCAGATACACATGCGCTGTCCATATCCTGTCCTCCCGCCTTGTCTGTATTTTCCGCGAAGCGGAACCACTCAAATTGTTATCTGTATACTTCATACTATAACATTTTGGTTATAAAAGAGATTGCGCACCAGGCGCAATCCTATTTCGGTTTCAACCGTTTTCACTTTGCAAATCGATCCTTCAGGCTCCCTAGCAGACAAATCCGGCAAAGCTCAGGTCACAGCCTCCTCCTATGCGCCGGCAGATGTTGACTGCCCGGTTCATAACTTCAGGGAACAGACCGTTCTTTGTCTCAACCTTCAGCAATGACAGGTCCTCTGAAAAGCCTACGCTTTTTACATTCTCAAGCTCCTGCAGCTCTTTCAGGATTTCCTGCGCCATCTCGTCCGAGATCTTTTTTGTTAACCGATAATATCTTCCCATGATGGAACCCTCTTTCTTTCTTGCTTTTGCTGTTGGTTAGAATTTTCACGTATTCTGATTTTATTATACACTACTTTCGTGGAATTTCAAACAATTTAGCAGTTTAACTCGCAAAAAAGAAAGAGGTTTTTCACTTAGTCCAGATAATTTCCAACCGGGCTGGAATTGTACTGCTTGATGATCTTCACCATAAGCATGAAGTGAAGTGTCTGACAGATGCAGGCGGCTTTTACTCGTTTCACTTGTCCTACCTCTCTTTCTGAAAATGACGAGTGGCCCTCAGGCGCAACTGGAATTACGCCTGAAAGCCACTCGTTGTACTTATATTATAATGAAATTTTCCCGAATTTTCAAAAGGGGATTTTTAAAAATTTTCCTGCAACGAGGCTACGCCTCCTCCTTCAGCGGCCTCTTCAGAAGCACGATGCCGATCATGGTGACGACGGCTCCGGCCACCAGAGCCACCAGGAACATGGGCGCGTTCTCGATGATACCGATGACAAAGAGTCCGCCGTGGGGCGCCCTTGATCCGCAGCCAAAGGCCATGGACAGAGCTCCCGCCACCGCTGAGCCCACCACGCAGGGAGGGATGATCCTTAAAGGATCTGATGCGGCGAAGGGGATAGCCCCCTCTGTGATAAAGGACAGTCCCATGATGTAATTGGTGACGGTTGTCTGCCGCTCACTCTTTGTAAACCGGTTCTTGAAAAAGGTGGTTGCCAGGGCGATGCCGATAGGCGGGGTCATGCCGCCGATCATGACAGCCGCCATGATGTCAAACTGTCCTGACGCGATGGAGGCTGTCCCGAACACGTAGGCCGCCTTGTTGAAGGGGCCGCCAAAGTCGATGGACATCATGCCGCCCAGCACAATCCCCAGCAGGATCTTGCTGGACTCTCCCATCCCCGCCAGGCTGTTGTTGAGCCAGGTGTTGAAGGCTCCAAGAGGCGGGTTGATGAGGAAGATCATGATGGCGCTGATGCCGAGAAGCCCCAGGAACGGATAGAGAAGGACCGGCTTCGTCCCCTCCAGGGGTTTGGGCAGCTTCTCCAGCAGCTTTTTGATCAGGACCATCAGGTAGCCGGCGATGAAGCCGCCTGCCAGGGCCCCGAAAAATCCGGAGGCGATCCACTGGTCTTCCGGAAGGAAGACAGAGGTTCCGGCCTTTGCAAGAAGACCTGCCACGATACCCGGCATCAGAGCCGGCCTGTCTCCCACCGCCATGGCGATAAACCCGGCCAGGATGGGGAACATCATGCTGAAGGAGGTGTTGCCCGCCAGGTTCAGAAAATGGGCCAGCGGGGTGCCGTTTCCGAAGTCCGCCGTACCGGCGTTCGCCCCGTCCACCAGGTAGGAGAGGGCAATGAGGATGCCTCCGCCGATGACAAAGGGCAGCATGTGGGAAACGCCGTTCATCAGGCTTTTATAAATTTTTCTTCCCAGGCTCTCGCCCTCTACAGAGGAGGTCTCCTCCTCTCCTCCCTTGCTGTGGTACACGGGGACGGATCCGCTGAGTGCCCTGGTGATCAGCTCCTCCGGCTTATTGATGCCGTCCGCCACCTTGGTCACAAGGACCGGCTTCCCGTCAAAGCGGGCCATCCGCACCTCCTTGTCCGCAGCCACGATGATGCACTGGCAGGCAGCGATCTCCTCCGCTGTCAGCACATTCTTGTCACCGCCGGAGCCGTTGGTCTCCACCTTGATGGTGCAGCCCATCTCCTTCGCCTTCTTCTCCAGGCTCTCCGCCGCCATGTAGGTGTGGGCGATGCCTGTGGGACAGGCGGTGACGGCCAGGATCTGGAAGCCGGTGGTCCTTGCCGTCTCCTCCTCTTCCTTCGCCTTTCTCTCCTCCTCGGCAAACTTTTCCTTCTCCGCCTGGTCCACATAGCCCAGGAATTCCTCCGGCGTCTCCGCCTTTAAAAGATTTTCTCGGAAGCTGTCGTCCATGAGGAGGGTAGACAGCCTGCTGAGCACGTCCAGATGCACGTTGTCCTTTGTGTTGGGGGCGGCTATGAGAAAGATCAGGTGTACCGGCTCATCGTCCAGCGCCTCATAGTCCACGCCCTGCGGTACTACCATGGCGGCCAGGCCGGGGGCTTTCACCGCGTCCGATTTCGCGTGGGGAATGGCAATCCCCTCGCCGATGCCTGTGGTGCCCTCCTCCTCTCTGGCAAAAACGCCCTTCCGGTAGATCTCCACGTCCTGGATATTTCCACCCTTTACCATGAGGGACACCATCTGGTTGATGGCCTCCTCCTTTGTCTGCACGTTTCCGTTCAGCTCTATGCTCTCTTTTTTCAGTAAATCTGTAATCTTCATCTTTTCCACACTCCTCTACAGTCCATAGCTGTCCGCTGGTTCTCCCAAAAGGGATACGATGCTGGCTCTGTCCGCCAGCCAGTAGTCAAAGGCTGTCGCGCTGCCGGCCGCCTGGCCCAGGCGGAAGGCCTTTTCGCAGCTTCCCGTGCCCAGATATCCGGCCAGGAAGCCGGCCACCATGGAGTCCCCGGCCCCCACAGAGTTTTTCACCTCTCCCTTTGGCGGCCGCTCCCGGATCACCTCCCCGTCCTCGGGCACCAGGATGGCTCCGTCCCCCGCCATGGACACCAGCACATGGCGGGCTCCCATCTCCTGGAGTAGTCTGGCGTGGGCGATGATCTCCTCCTCCGTGGTCAGTGTCCTTCCGAACATGTCGCCCAGCTCGTGCTGGTTCGGCTTGATCAGGAAGGGGTGGTACTTCAGCACATTCAGGAGCAGGTCCTTTGTGGCGTCCACGATGTAGTGGATGCCCCTTCCCTCCAGGCGCTCCAGTATGCGCTCATACATGTCTGAGGGGAGGCAGTCCGGAATACTGCCCGCCAGCACGAGGTAGTCCCCCGCCTGCAGCGCGTCCAGCTTTCCGTAGAGCTCCTCCACCGCCCTCTCCGGGATGGCAGGGCCCTGGCCGTTGATCTCTGTCTCCTCCCCAGCGTTGATCTTTACATTGATCCTTGTCATCCCCTCATCCAGGTGGATGAAATCTGTCTGGCATCCGAACTGATCCAGCATCTCCCGCAGCGTCTTCCCGGTAAATCCCGCCTCAAAGCCAAGGGCAACGCTGCTGTACCCCAGATTGGAGAGGATGACGGACACGTTGATGCCCTTTCCTCCCGGGTAAATATGCTCCTGCCTGGTCCGGTTGATCTGCCCCTTCTCAAGTTTATCCAGGGAGATCACATAGTCCAGGGACGGGTTAAATGTGACTGTGTAGATCATTGTCTATTCCACCTCCATGATATTTTCTCTGCCTTCAAACTCAGTTCCCGCGGCGCTGGCCGTCAGGATGATCCCCTCATCCGCCTCCCCGAAGGTGACGCCGGATATCTGTCCCAGCTTGGAGCTGTCCACCAGCACATAGCGCTCTTTGCACCTGCGGAAGGCCTCCGCCTTCACCAGGGCCTCTGTCAGGTCCGGAGTGGTCATCCCTCTCTCCCGGTCGACCCCGTTTGCTCCGAAAAATCCTTTTGTAAAATTATACTTTTTCAGGCACTCCACGGCCTCGGCTCCCACGATGGCCTCTGTCACCGCCTTCAGCTCCCCTCCGAGAAGGAAGACCCGGGCCCCCTGCTTCATCAGCTCTCTGGCATGGCTGATGGCGTTGGTGACGCAGACTACGTCCCTGCCCCTGATCCTCCCCGCGAAGAGCTCTGTGGTGGTTCCTGCGTCCACGTAGATGAAATCTCCCGGTTCCACCAGCCGGGCAGCCCTGGCGGCGATCTTCTCCTTCTCCTCCCTGTGCAGCTCCTGCCGAAGGCTCAGGGAGGGATCCTTGGTCATACTCTTAAGTCCCACAGCGGCCGCTCCCCCGTGGACCTTCACCAGGCTGCCCCGCCTGTGAAGCTCCGTCAGATCCCGGCGTATGGTGGACTCGGAGGTGTCAAGGATCCGGGTCAGCTCCTGCACGGTCACAGTCCCCCTGTCGCCCACGATGGCCAGTATCTCGTTCATTCTCTCTTCTGCCAGCATATGTGCTCCTTCCTCTCCGTCTCAGTCATTTTCAATCACGTTTCAATCATTTTCAGTCATCTTTACCCCTATAATACGCTCAATATCGGTCATTGTCAATCATTTTCAGTCACAAAACGCAAAAAAATAAAGGAGACCATTACTGATCTCCTTCATTTCACTAAGCTGTAATTAGTCCTGAGCGATGATCTCCCTCTTGTTGTAGGAACCGCATGCCTTGCATACTCTGTGGGGCATCATCAGCTCGCCGCACTTGCTGCATCTTACCAGGTTCGGTGCGCTCATTTTCCAGTTAGCTCTTCTTTTATCTCTTCTGGCTTTTGATGTTTTATTCTTTGGACAGATGGACATACTTTACACCTCCTTAAACTTGCTGAATATATCTTGAAAGGCTGCCATCCTCGGGTCTAATACCTCTCTGTCACAGCCACATTCACCATGATTGAGATTAGCACCACAAATGCTGCACAGACCTTTGCAGTCTTCCCTGCACAGCACCCGAATTGGCCAGTTGACCAGGAGCTCGTTGCGTATCAGCACATCCGTGTCGAGACAGGTTCCGTCCATGAAGCTGTACTCCTCGTCGGACTGTCTGCGCCCTTCCTCGTCGAGCTTCATATCTACCTCCCGCTCAAAGGCGAGATCAAAGATCTGCTCCACATCCTCCAGGCATCTGTCGCACGGGACAACGGTCTTTATCTTGGCACTGCCCTTCACCTGCACCTGCTTCTTTCCGAGATTGGTGATCTCAAACACAGGTGTCTCCAGCTCCTCGAGCCGGTACTTCCTGCCGGACACTCTCATGTCCTGCATCTCAAGGTGTGCTTCCTGCCGGATGACCTTGTCATCCTGCTCTAAAACCTTTGTCAGTTCAATCAGCATAACGCTCTCCTAACCACACTTTATAAAGTATATCTTTTCAACCATTATTTGTCAAGGTTTTTCTTTACCAGTTCTACGGTTTCTTCACAGATTGCGATCTCCTCGTTGGTCGGAATGACGCAGGCTGTGATCTTGGACTCCGGCTTTGTGATGATCACCTCTTTGCCGCGGCTGTTGTTTGCCTCATCATCAAACACGAGTCCCATGAAATTAAAGGCCTCGCAGATTGTCTTTCTCAGCGGGATGGCGTTCTCGCCGAGACCTGCCGTGAAGGTGATCACGTCCACGCCGCCCATGGCTGCGATGTAGGAGCCGATGTACTTGATGATGCGGTAGGCGTAGGCCTCCAGGCAGTTGATGGCGTCCTGGTTGCCCGCTTCAGCGGCGGCGGACACATCGCGGTAGTCGCTGGAGATGCCTGTCATTCCCAGCATACCGGACTTCTTGTTGAGAATATTGAGCACTTCAGACACAGACAGGTTCTCTTTATTGCACAGGTACTCTACAAAGGCCGGATCAATGTCACCGGACCTGGTACCCATGATCACGCCCTCGAGAGGTGTCAGTCCCATGGAAGTGTCCACACATTTCCCGTCCTTCACAGCGGACAGGGAAGCGCCGTTGCCCATATGGCACACAATGATCTTCAGATCCTTGATGTCCTTGCCGAGGAAGGCGGCTGTCCGGGCAGACACGTATTTGTGTGATGTGCCGTGGAAGCCGTACTTGCGGATGGCATACTTCTCATAGTATTCCTTCGGAATTCCGTACATATAAGCCTTCGGAGGCATGGTCTGATGGAAGGCGGTGTCAAAGACAGCCACATTGGGAACGCCCGGCATCAGCTTCATGCAGGCGTTGATCCCCATCAGGTTGGCGGGATTGTGGAGCGGTCCCAAGTCCGCGCAGTCCTCGATGACCTTGATAACCTCGTCGTCGATGATAACAGAGTTGGTGATCTTCATGCCGCCGTGGAGTACCCGGTGTCCGATGGCGTCGATCTCCTCCAGGGATTTGATGACGCCTGTCTTCTCGTTCACAAGGGCGTCCAGCACCATCTGGATGGCTGTTGTGTGATCCGGCATAGCCGCCTCGGTCACTTCCTTCTCGCCGCCCTCCGGCTCATACACAAGGCGTCCGTCAATGCCGATGCGCTCGCAGATACCCTTTGCCATGACCTCTCTGTTATCGTAATTGATCAGCTGGAATTTCAGGGAAGAACTTCCACAGTTTACTACTAATACATTCATCTTCTTTTCTCCTCCGGAATTTTTCGTATACTTTCTCTCAGATTGTCCGCTCTACTGGTTCTGGGCCTGCACAGCTGTGATGGCTACCACACCCACGATATCCTCTGCGGAGCAGCCTCTGGACAGGTCGTTTACAGGAGCCGCGATACCCTGTGTCATGGGTCCGTAGGCCTCTGCCTTGGCCAGTCTCTGCACCAGCTTGTATCCGATATTTCCGGCATCCAGATCCGGGAAGACCAGCACGTTGGCATGTCCCGCTACCGGGCTTCCGGGCGCCTTGGACTCTCCTACGCTGGGAACGATGGCAGCGTCAAGCTGAAGCTCGCCGTCCAGCATGAGATCCGGGTTGGCCTCCTTGGCGATCTTTACAGCCTCCACCACTTTATCTACATCGGCATGCTTTGCGCTTCCCTTGGAGGAGTGGCTCAAGAAGGCAACCTTGGGCTCTGCTCCCACCAGCATCCTGAAGGACTGAGCGGAGGACTCCGCGATGGCTGCCAGCTCTTCCGGCGCCGGGTTCTGGTTCAGTCCGCAGTCAGCAAATACGAACACGCCGTTCTCGCCGTACTCGCAGTCCGGCACACACATAACAAAGAAAGCGGATACAAGCTTTGTGCCCGGCTTTGTCTTCAGGATCTGGAGGCAGGGACGCAGTGTGTCCGCTGTGGAGTGGCATGCTCCGGACACCATTCCGTCCGCATCCTTCATCTTCACCATCATGACACCGTAGTACAGGTAGTTTGTGAGGAGGATCTCCCTTGCCTGCTCCTCTGTCATTCCCTTCTTCTGACGGAGCTCCACCAGCTTTGCGATGTATCCTGCAGTCTTGTCGCTTGTGGCCGGGTCTACGATCTGCGCGCCGCTGATATCGTAGCTTCCCTTATTCTTCTCGATCTCCTCCTGGCTTCCCACGATGACCACGTTGGCGATGCCCTCCTTCAGGACCGTCTCAGCGGCCTTGTAGGTGCGCTCGTCCTCGGACTCGGGGAGAACGATTGTTTTTTTGTCTGCTTTTGCTTTTGCTTTCATCTCATCTATAAATCCCATGACTGAAAGACTCCTTTCCATTTTTTCTCACTGTTTTCATTATAATACAAAGAACCCTTGCAAACAAGGGCTCTTTTGTCGATCAGATGTCTCTTTTGGAGTACAATCCATGTTAATTTTCTGTCAGGTATCCCCCCTGTTCTCACAGGGAAAACACGGCGCTGACGATGGCAAAATACACGCTGATGGTGCTGATATCCACCAGTGTGGAGATCAGCGGCGTGGCCATGATGGCCGGGTCCAGACCGATCTTTTCTGCCACCAGAGGCAACGTACAGCCCACCACCTTGGCGATGACGATGGTGCAGGCCATGGTCAGGCCGATGGTGAGGGCCACCAGCGCGTCCCCCTGTCCCATGACGATAATGCGGATGCCGTTTACCACGGACAGGATCAGGCTGATGAGTATGGCCACCCGAATCTCCTTGAAGATGACCCGGAAGAGGTCTCCAAACTCGATCTCCCCCACGGAAATTCCCCGGATCACCAGGGTGGAGCTCTGGGAGCCGCAGTTTCCGCCCGTGCCCGTCAGCATGGGGATAAATCCCGCCAGCTGGGGCATGACAGCCAGGGCACTCTCATAGTGGTTCATGATCATCTGGGTCACTGTGGCGGACAGCATCAGAAACAGGAGCCAGGGGAGCCGGCTCTTCACATGCTCCAGCACAGTGGTCTCAAAGTAGGAGTCGTCGCTGGGGCTGACACCGGCCATGATGCTGATATCCTCTGTAGTCTCCTCCTGCAGGACGTCCATGGCGTCGTCTACCGTGACGATACCCACCATGCACATCTCGTGATCCACGATGGGGAGGGCAATGAGGCCGTATTTGTTGATGATCTGGGCCACTTCCTCCTGGTCGTCGGTAGTGTGGGCGTAGAGCACATTGGTGTCCATGATCTCCTCAATGGTCTTGGACTCGCTGGTGGTCAGCAGCTCCTTTACATCCACCATGCCGATGAGCTTCCTCTTCTCCGTCACATAGCAGGTGTAGATGGTCTCCTTGTTGATACCCACCTGGCGGATCTTGAGGATGGACTCCGCCACTGTCATCTCCTTGCGCAGGGCGATGTAGTCCACGTTCATGACGCTTCCCGCACTGTCCTCCGGGTACTGAAGGAGCTGGTTGATCTGCTGGCGGGTCTCCTCGTCGGTGGCCATGAGAAGACGGTCCACCACGTTGGCGGGCATTTCTTCCAGCACGTCCACCGTGTCGTCCAGATACATCTCTTCCATGACTTCCTCCAGCTCGGAGTCCGTCAGCCCGCCGATCAGCGTCTCTCTCATGTCGCTGTCCATCTCGGTAAAGGTCTCCGCGGCCTCCTCCTTTGCCAGGAGACGGAACACCATGACGAGCTGCTTCTGGGTGAAATCCTCCATCAGCTCCACCAGGTCCACAGGGTACATGTGCTCCAGCTCTTCTTTGAGCTCCTTGAATTTTCGTTCATCCAGCATCTGGAGGATACGTTCTTCTGTCAGCTCTTCCCGCTCTTCATTTTCATACGTATATTCTTCCTTTTCATCTGTGCTTCCCATACGTATCCTCCTTTCTCTTCGCCGTTATTCTGCCAGCCGCTTTTTCGTATTGCGCGCAAAAAGGGCATATTTACAGCGGTTGCCGTAAACATCTTCATATAGTATAATCAATTTCAAAAAGATATACAAGGAGATTTCCATGAAAATTGTCGGACTGATCACCGAGTACAATCCCTTTCACAACGGACATCTATACCATATGCAGGAGGCAGTCAGAGCCACCAAAGCGGACGCTGTGATTGCTGTCATGAGCGGCGATTTCGTGCAGCGGGGAGCCCCTGCCCTCCTGCCCAAGCACCTGCGGGCCCGCATGGCCCTGGAGGCCGGCGTCTCCGCTGTCATCGAGCTGCCCCTCTGGTGTGCCTGCGGCAGCGCCGAATACTTTGCCGCCGGCGCCATCTCCCTGCTGGACCGCCTGGGATGTGTGGACACAGTCTGCTTCGGGAGCGAGTGCGGGGACATCCGCCTTCTGGAGAAGGCCGCCCGGGTCACCGCCCTGGAACCGGAGCCCTACAAGTCTCTTTTAAAAGAGGGGCTGCGCCGCGGCCTCTCCTTCCCAGGAGCCAGACAGCAGGCCCTCTCCTCCTTTCTCGGAGACGAGGAGGCCGGGTGCGTCCTGGAGGAGCCCAACAACATCCTGGGTGTGGAATATATCAAGGCCATCCTGTGCCGGAGGAGCCCCCTTCAGTTCTGCACCATCCGGCGGCGGGAGTCGGGCTATCACGACCAGGAGCTGTCCGGCCGGTACAGCTCCGCCACCGCCATCCGCCGGCTTCTGCTGGAAAAGGAAGGCTGCTCATCCGCGGCTTCGGGCCTGTCCCTCCCGGAGGGACAGATGCCCCCCTCCTCCGCACAGATCCTGCAGGAGACGTACCGGGCAAGGTACCCTGTGTGGGCAGACGATCTTTCTCTGCTCCTCAAATACCGGCTTCTTCAGGAGACAAAGGAGAGCCTGACCAGGTATGCGGACGTCAGCCGGGAGCTGGCAAACCGCATCATGGGAAGCCGGAACGATTTTCTCTCCTTTGACCAGTTCTGCAGCCTCCTGAAGACAAAGGAGATGACCTACTCCCGGATCAGCCGTGCCCTGCTCCACATCCTCCTCGGCATCACAGGGGAGGACATGGACCGCTTCAAGGGGGAGGGGGGCTGCGGCTACGCCCGCCTTCTCGGCTTTCGAAAGGACGCATCCTCCCTCCTTGGCGCCATAAAAAAGAGCAGCTCCATCCCTCTTGTCACAAAGCTGCCCCGCACCGGGTCCAGGGCCGGAACCGGCCAGAGCGCAAAAGCCTGGAGCGGGCTTGCCGGGGACATGCTCAGGGCGGACATTCTGGCCGCGGATCTGTATGAGTCAGTGGTCACGGAGAAATTTCATCGCGCCTTTGTCTCTGAATACAGACAGCAGGTCGTCATCGTCTGACGCCTGCTGCCCTCATTTTTTGTTCCCGTCTGTTTTTTGTCCGGTCTGTTCTATACCTTGCTTCCTATATCAATATTCCACGTACCTGCTGCAGGCCACCGCCATGGCCCCCGGGCCGATATGGCAGGCAACGCTCAGGGAGAGGGCATCCATGTGGATGTCATAGCCGGGGAAATATTCCTCCAGCTCCTTCTTCCACTGGGCCGCCTCCTCTTCCGTGCAGGTGTGGGCCGCCTCAAGGTGTACCCTTTTTCCTCTGAAGCGCTCTTTGATATCTTTCTCCATGGCTTCCTTCATCACCTTTTTCGCGGACTTCAGCCCACGCACCTTGGCAAAGGCGTCCAGCTTCTCCCCCTGGATGGTGAGCACCGGCTTCAGGTTCAGCACAGTCCCCAGTGCCGCCGCCGCAGGCGTCACCCGTCCGCCCTTTTTCAGATACTTCAGGGTGTCCACAGTGATATAGATACTGGCCTCCAGCTTTTCCCTCATCAGTATGTCATGGATCTCCTGGCCGGACCGCCCGGCCGCCGCAAGCTCCAGAGCGTCCAGTACCGCCTGGCGCTGAGTGACGGAGATGCGCTGGTTGTTCACCACAAACACCCTCCCGTCAAAATCCTTGGCCAGCATCATGGCTGTCTCGCAGGAGGTGGAGAGCCCGCTGGACATGGGAATGTGGACCACCTCATCGTACTCGTCCAGCAGCTCCTCCCAGATCTCCATCACATCCGCCGGGGATGGCTGGGAGGTGGAAATATCCGCGTCCCCGGAGAGCTTCTCATAAAATTCCTTCTGTGTAAGCGTGATATCCTCGTAATATAATTCACCGTCAATATAAAACGGCATGGGCACCACCCGGATTCCCAGCTTACGGGCCTCCTTCTGGGTAATGCCGCTGTTGCTGTCTGTCATGACCGCCACTTTCTTCATACTGAATTCTTCCCTTTCTGCTTCTGTGAGCTGTCGCCGCGGGAGTGTACCCGCCTAGTTCTTAAAGCTGTGTATGGGCGCGGGGATCCGTCCCTGTCTGCTGATAAAGGCGGTGCAGTCCGCCTCGTTTACCGGAATAATAGGTGCGTAGCCTAAAAGTCCGCCGAACTGGGCAGTCTCCCCTACGTCCTTTCCGATCACCGGGATCAGGCGCACAGCCGTCGTCTTCTGGTTCACCATGCCGATAGCCATCTCGTCCGCGATGATGCCGGAGATGGTGGCCGCGCTTGTCTTTCCGGGTATGGCAATCATATCCAGTCCCACGGAGCAGACGCAGGTCATGGCCTCCAGCTTCTCAATAGTGAGGGTTCCCGCCTGCACCGCGTCGATCATACCCTTGTCCTCGCTGACCGGTATGAAGGCTCCGCTTAATCCGCCCACATAGGAGGATGCCATGACGCCGCCCTTTTTCACCTGGTCGTTGAGCATGGCAAGGGCCGCTGTGGTGCCTGGCGCACCCACCTGGGAGAGGCCGATCTCCTCCAGTATCTCAGCCACGCTGTCCCCCACCGCCGGTGTAGGCGCCAGAGACAGATCGATGATGCCAAAGGGGATCCCCATCCTCTTTGATGCCTCACCGGCCACAAGCTGTCCCACTCTGGTGATCTTGAAGGCTGTCTTCTTGATGGTCTCGCAGAGCTCCTCAAAGCCCTTCCCTCTCACCTTCTCGATGGCGTGCTTCACAACGCCGGGGCCGCTGACTCCCACGTTGATGACTGCGTCCCCCTCCGTCACGCCAAGGAAAGCTCCCGCCATGAAGGGGTTGTCATCCGGCGCGTTACAGAACACTACCAGCTTGGCACACCCCAGAGAGTCTCTCTCCTTTGTGGCCTCAGCCGTAGCCTTCACGATCTGGCCGCAGAGGCGCACCGCATCCATGTTGATGCCTGTGCGGGTAGAGCCCACATTGACGGAGCTGCAGATTCTCTCCGTGCAGGCCAGAGCCTCCGGTATGGAGCGGATCAGATCCTCGTCGCTCTTTGTCATGGCCTTGGACACAAGGGCGGAGTAGCCGCCGATAAAATTCACGCCCACCTTCAGGGCTGCCCGGTCCAGAGTCTTTGCGATGGTCACAAAGTCCTCCGGGCTCTTGCAGGCGGAAGCCCCCACAAGCGCGATGGGAGTCACAGAGATCCGCTTGTTGACAATGGGAATGCCGAACTCCTTCTCGATTTCCTCCCCGGTGGACACGAGATTTTCCGCCAGCGTGGTGATCTTTTTATAGATCTTCTCGTTGAGTCTGTCCAGATCTGTGTCAACGCAGTCCAGAAGGCTGATGCCAAGGGTGATAGTGCGGACGTCCAGATTTTCCTCCTCTATCATCTGATTTGTCTCGTTTACTTCGTATATATTGATCATAGTCCGGTGTCCTTTCTTACAGTCTGTGCATCTTCTCAAATATCTCTGATCTCTGGCAGCGGATATTAAGGCCCATGCTCTCGCCCAGCTTGTCCAGATCCTCCGCGTACACGGAGAAATCCCTGTCTGCCGCCGACACGTCCACCACCATCATCATATTGAAGTACCCGTCCACGATGGTCTGGGAGATGTCCAGAACGTTGATATTCGCCTCCGCAAGGTAGTTGCACACCTTCGCAATGATGCCAACCTGGTCTTTTCCCACAACTGTGATAATACATTTTCTCATTCTTCTGTCCTCCATACCTTAGTCTCTTACACTGTCACTGCCTCTGACACAGCGTCACGCCCGGCGACCATGATGGGAATGTCCTCCCCTTTATAGGGGTTGTCCCCCACCGTCACCTCCAGCTTTACTGTCTCGTAGGCCAGCTCCGCATAGTTATTTTCCTTGCTCAGATGTCCCAGTATGACATGCTGCAGCTTATCGTGCAGTATATCACAGAGAAGCTGTCCTGACAATTCATTTGAGAGATGTCCCTTATCCCCCATGACCCGGCGCTTCAGCGGATAGGGGTAGGGGCCCACCTCCAGCATATGTATATCGTGGTTGGCCTCCAGAAGCACCGCGTCCAGATTTTTCAGGTTCTCCACCGTGTACTCGTCGTATATTCCCAGGTCCGTAGCCACCGCCACCGACTTCTCCCCGCAGACGATCCGGTATCCGGACGGCTCGTAGGCGTCGTGGGATATGGCAAAGGGGTGGACACAGAGGTCTCCCAGAAGGAAATCCGTGTCTGTCTGTATCTCGTGGAGCAGCCCCTCAGGCATCTTTCCAAGACTTCTGTACTCCATGATGCCCTTCAGCGTTCCCTTTGTGGCGTACACCGGAATTCCATACTTTCTGCTGAACACCCCAAGCCCCTGGATGTGGTCCGAATGCTCGTGGGTGATCAGGATGCCGGACAGCTCCTCCCCTTTGATGCCCAGGGTGTGGAGCCCCTCATCGATCCTCTTTTTGCTGATGCCGGTGTCCACCAGAAGGTGGGTGTGATCGCTGCCCACATAAATGCAGTTGCCGCTGCTGCCGCTTGCTATGCTGCATAGTCTCATTGTCTGTCATCTCTCCTGCCTGTTATTCATGTATTTTTTTAATGCCAATCTGCGCCATGACATCGTCGATCTCACCGCAGGCCTCCTGGAAGGAGTTGCAGTTGTCAATGGCTCTGTCACAGCCGGCAAAGAAGTCCGAGGAGGACATCTGGGAGGCAAAGATCCCTTCGATCTTCTCCTCACTGTAGCCCCGGGAGGCTGTCAGACGCCTTTTTCTCGTCTCCTCATCTGCATAAATATACCACACTTCATCGCACATGGCATTATAATTTTCTTCTATAAAAAGCGCCGCCTCCAGAACAAAGACAGAAGTTCCCTTCTTTTCCTCCTTCCGGATGATCTCCCGGATCTTCTCCTTCACCGCAGGGTGCACGATCTCGTTCAGGATGCGCAGCTGGGCCTTGTTGGAAAAGACAATGTTCCCCAGCGCGGCCCGGTCCAGCCTGCCCTCCCCGTCCAGTATGCCCTCTCCAAAGTGATCCACGATCCTTCTATAGCACTTCGTGCCCTTTTTCTGGAGCCTCTTTGCCACCTGGTCCGCCTGACAGCAGGCGGCGCCATAAGTCTTCTCCAGGTACGTGAGCACCTGGCTTTTTCCTGATCCGATCCCCCCGGTAATTCCTATGATCTTCATCTTCTGTCACTCCTATTTTGCTTCATACCAGCTCATGCCAGTATGCATATCTACCTCCAGCGGCACCTCCAGGGACGCCGCATGCTCCATTTCATTCTTCAGTATCTTCCTGACTTCCTCTACTTCAGGCTCCCAGGCCTCCACAAGGAGCTCGTCGTGGACCTGAAGCACAAGCCGGGAGCGCATGCCCCTCTCCTTCATCTGCCTCTCCACGCCGATCATGGCGATCTTCATGATATCTGCCGCCGTCCCCTGGATGGGCGAGTTCATGGCCACCCGCTCCCCGAAGGAGCGCTGGGCGAAATTGCTGGAGGAGAGCTCCGGCACCGGGCGCCTCCTGCCAAAGAGAGTGGTCACATAGCCCTTCTCCTTTGCCTGGGCCACCGCGTTGTCCAGAAACACCTTGATGCCCGGGTAAGTCTTGAAGTACTGCTCTATATACTGGGCTGCCTCTTTCCTCGTGATGCTCAGGTCCTGGCTCAGCCCAAAGGAGCTGATGCCGTAGACGATACCGAAGTTGACCGCCTTGGCGTTCCGGCGCTGCAGGTCCGTCACCTGGTCAAAGGGTGTGTGGAACACCTGGGAAGCTGTAATCCGGTGGATGTCCTTCTCCTCCCGGTAGGCCTCTATGAGCTGCCGGTCGCCGGAACAGTGGGCCAGGACTCTCAGCTCGATCTGAGAGTAGTCCGCGTCCACAAACACATAGCCCTCCTCGGGCACGAACACCTTCCGGATCAGCCTGCCCAGCTCCATCCGCACCGGGATGTTCTGCAGGTTGGGTTCTGTGCTGCTGATCCTTCCCGTGGCGGTGATGGTCTGATTGAACTTTCCGTGTATCCTGCCGTCCTCCCCTATGAAGACGGCAAGCCCGTCTGCGTAGGTGGATTTCAGCTTAGCCAGCTGGCGGTACTCCAGGATCTTCGCCACAAAGGGATAATCCGGCGCCAGCTTCTCCAGCACATCCGCCGCTGTGGAGTAGCCGGTCTTGGTCTTCTTTCCGCCCTTCAGCCCCATCTTCTCAAAGAGGATCACGCCCAGCTGCTTGGGAGAGTTGATGTTGAACACCTCCCCGGACTCCTGGTAGATCTCCTGCTCCAGCTTTTCGATCTGGACGGCCAGCCTGTCGCCGTAGTCCTTCAGCTCGGCTGCCTCCACCTTCACTCCGTTCCTCTCCATGTCGAACAGGGTGAACACAAGAGGCATCTCTATCTCCTCAAAGAGCCGGAGCATCCCCGCCTCCTCAAGCTTATCCGCAAGGATGGGCTGGGATTTCCAGGCACAGTAGGCCTCGTAGCAGGCCCGAGCCTCATCCTCCTGCTTCTCGTCCAGGAGAAGGGAGAGCTGCTCCCTGGCCACATCCTCAAAGGTGTAGTCACTTTTTAAGGGATTGAGAAGGTAGGCCGCTATGATCCCGTCAAAGCAGTTGTCCTGCCGGCCTGGCGTAAAGCTGGCCATGGCCTCCTTCAGCCCAAAGATGGCAAAGCAGCCGGCCCCGGCCGCCGTCTGTCCCAGCTTTTCCAGAATCTCCTTTGCCGCAAGCTCCTCCCCGGCACAGATGCAGTAGATCTCCTCCTCTCCAAAGCACAGCGCCGCGCCCCCGGCCTTCGCCTGGGAGGCAAAAAGAGGCGGCACATCCGCTGTATTCTTCAGGATGGCGGCTCCCACTCTTTCCGCCTTCCGGGCCCTTTCAAAGACGGTTTCGGCCTCGGCTCTGGAGGATATTATACGAAAGTGATCCTCCACCTCGTTTTTGGGCCCTTCCACCTCAAATCTGCCGAGAAGGTTCTTGAACTGAAGCCGCTGGAAAAGAGGATAGGCCTGCTCGGTAAAAATATTTCCCAGCCTTGCCCCCTCAATGTCGTAGTCTATATCTGCGTCCACACAGATAGTGGCCAGAGTCTTGCTCATGACCGCCATGTCCCAGTGCTCCTTCAGAGCTCTGGAAGCTCTGGGAGGCTTCAGCTCATCCACGTGCTCATAGGCGTTTTCTATGGAATGATACTCCGCTATGATCTTGGCCGCCGTCTTCTCGCCAATGCTGGGAACTCCCGGAATATTGTCGGAGGTATCTCCCATCAGGGACTTCATGTCGATAAACTCATGGGGCGTCACGCCGTACTTCTCCTTCACGTCCGCCGCGTAGTAGTCCTCGATCTGTGTTCCCCCTCTTTTCGTCTTGGGGATGCGGATCTTGGTGTGCTCCGTGGCAAGCTGCAGAAGATCCCTGTCCCCGCTGATGACGGAGACTTCCATCCCCGAGGCCTCGCATCTTCCTGCGATGGTGCCCAGCAGGTCGTCCGCCTCCAGGCCAGCCTTTTCGATGATCCGGATGCCCATAGCCGTCAGGACCTCCTTCATCACCGGCACCTGCTGGCGCAGCTCCTCTGCCATGGGCTTTCTCGTCCCTTTGTAGTCCGCGTACATCTCGTGGCGGAAGGTGGGGGCGTGTACGTCAAATGCCACAGTCAGATATTCCGGCTTCTCCTCCTCCAGTATCTTCAGCATAATGTTGAGGAAGCCGTAGATGGCATTTGTGTGGAGCCCCTCGGCGTTAGTCAGATCCGGGAGTCCGAAAAATGCCCGGTTCAATATACTGTGTCCATCAATCAATACTATCTTTTCAGCCATTCTTTCTCTCCATTTTTCTGTCAGCCCCTGTCTATTCAGACGCTGCTGCTATTTACTATACAACAAACTGACATTTTTTGAAAGGCATAACTCAAAAAATGATTGTAATCCGGTTTTCCATATGATATAATTTATTTCAGTCCTGGTGCGCCCAGGACCCTGTTATGTGCGCCGCTGTGGCGGAATTGGCAGACGCATACGACTCAAAATCTACTTCGTAGAATGTTGAGTACCCTGGCAAACCCCTTGATAAATCGGCACTTTCACAACTTCATAAATTCATTTGATTTTAATATCCCTCCCGCACATCCCTCCAAAATCTGAGATGTGCGGGATACAAGGGAAATTAAAATATAAATGCCGGTGTGTCGGAATTGGCAGACGACCGCGACTCAAAATCGTGTGGAGAAATCCGTGTGGGTTCGAGTCCCACCACCGGCACCAGAATTTTCAGCCCTGAGCTTCACGGTTCAGGGCTTTTTTACTGCCCGATGGTCTGTACCCCAGTATTCTCAGGATAAAAGGCAAGGATCGCATTTGCAGACGAAACCTTGCTGCTGTAATCCAGGTGGGTGTAGATGTTGGAAGTCGTTCCAATATCACTGTGTCCCAGCCATTCCTGGATTTCTTTCAGACTGACGCCGTTTGCGTAAAGCAGGCTGGCACAGCTGTGACGAAGGTCATGGAAACGAATCTTTTTCAGACCGTTCTTTTTTAGCACAGTCTCAAAATGCTGGGTGATGAAGTTCGGCTTCACAAGCTCGCCTATCGCGTTGACATAGATATAATCCAGATACTTCTGGCAATAAGCGTTTCCGCATACCTTCTGATTGACCAGCTGTTCCTGTTTGAGACGGTGCAGCAATTCTTCAAAGGGCGGAACCAGCGGCAGTGTGCGATAGCTGGATTTCGTCTTGGTTCGGTCTTTCTGGATCGTGACTTCCTTGCCGTCTACTGTGACCTGTGTAACCGTGTGCTTGATTGTGAACGTCTTTTTCTCAAAGTCAATGGCGTCCCATTTCAGACCGACAACTTCGCTGCGGCGCAGGCCGTAAAATGCGGCCAGAATAACAGCCAGTTCAATCGGATCGCCGCGCACCACATTGAAAAGAGTTTCAAGCTCGTCTTGATTGTAGATAGCCAACACCTCGGATCGTTTCAATCACAGCTTCTTCTGATGCTGTATCACCCAGCTTTTTTCTGAGCCTTCCCACATAAACACTCAGAGTGTTTTCATTGACAAATTCGCCGGCCCCTTTCCAGATGTTGTTCAATATCTGATCCCTTGTGAGGATTTGCCCACGGTTATTGAGAAAGATGAGCAAAAGCTTATACTCCATAGCAGTCAGAATTACTTCTTCATTCCCACAGTAAACTTTTCCAGTGCTAAGATTCACTTGATTCTTTCCTACCGCCACAATCTTGGGCTGGAGATTTGTTTCTCCAATTCCGTATCGCCGCAAAATAGCTTTCATTCTCGCCAGTAATTCACGGACACGAAAAGGGTTCGCAATATAATCGTCAGCTCCTAAATCCAGTGCCCTGACTGTACTCACTTCATCATCACAGGATGTCAGAAAGAGGATGGGAACCTGACTTGTTTCCCGTATTTTTTGACATATATCGAAGCCATTTCCGTCAGGAAGAATCACATCTAAGAGGCAAAAGTCAAACGATGGTTTTTCCTGAACAAATTCAAGGGCAGCCTTCACCGTTCCAGCTACAGAGACCTCATAGCCTTCACTCATCAGGGAATACTCCAACCCCTCTGCAATAATTTCATCATCCTCTACAATCAATATCCGCATATTACTCACCTTCCATTTTCGCTGTTTATCAGGGGTTGTTTCATAGCTGGATGGGTACTGGCCCCTATATCTCATGCCCCCAGATTATTTATTATATACTGTCCTGACGAATATTCTCAAGGATGTTCGTCATCCGTATTTTTCTGAAAGCATACCACATCATGAACAGCACCGCTCCAAAGGTGAGTATTACAGACACTATTTCCAGTACAATCGGAATTTGAAACTGAATACCTCCAAACAATAAGACAATACCCTTTTGGATTCCATATATAAGGATGGCAGAGAACAATATACCCCAGAGCAGGCTTCGGCCCAGAAGCAATATCCCCTCTAAACACACCATTTGAGCCAGCTGTTTTTTGGTCATACCTACGGAAATCAATGCCGCCATTTCCTGACGACGGCCCTGCATATATCCGCTGATAGAATTGTATAGATTCAACAGACAGATTAAAGAAACCAGCACAACAAAACATCCTGCCAGAAGCCGCAGCATTCCCACTGCAATATTCTTAAAATCCATCATATTGGCAAGTGAACCGGCGTCTATAAAATACAAATTTTGACTTCCTTCGTTCAAATTTTTCAGCTGTGTCAAAAGTGTATTCCCATTGGCACATATAATGACTGCCAGACGGATTCCCATTGTTCCATCCAATTTACGCCCGTACTGTTCTTCAAATCTGATACAATAGCCTTATATTCCTCCTCGGCCCCTTCAGTGCCTCGGACAAACAGGACGCCTGATTCATCCTGCTTCATGGCTACAGTACCGATGGCTCCATCCCCCTGCGCCTTTTTTTCTGCCACCTGCACTAACATAGATGTTCCAGCAGCTGTAACCAACAGCAAAACGAGGAAAACTGTCACTGCGCGCCGAATTCCCGCTGTACGTTTGTTTTGTCTGTGAATAAATTTTTCAGCCAGGAAAACTTCCGCATTTTGTTTTTTGGAATTTTTCCATTTTGTCCTATATTGTTTCTCTTTGCTTTGCAGATTTCCTCGAATGCTTTCGACAGCACCTATTTTCCCTACCTTATATGCCGGGAGAGAAGCGGAAATAAACACCGTTCCCACGCTCACCAAAACGATGAACAGAATCGACTCTGGAGTGACTTTTAATGAACTCGTCTGTCCAGATAGAGAAATGCCCACAATTCCTGAAAACCTCATCAAATAGGGCATTAACCCTCCGATTCCTATCTTGACCGCAAATAATCCCGCCAGGATTCCTACTGGAAGCGCAAAGATCAGAAGCATTCCAGCCTCATAATATACACTGCTTCTTTTCTGTTTACCCGTCGCTCCAATAGAAGAAAGCATTCCCAGGTACATACTCCGCTCCCGGAAAGACAGATTAAAGACATTGTAAATCAGTATGATAGATGCACCTGCTATAAATATCAGGCCGAAAATCATAACTGCATTTACCAGAAGATCCAATGTTCCATTTGAGGAATTTCCGGTAAAGATCAAAAGGCTGTCATTAAACTCGATTTTTCGGCTCCCAGCCAAATCACGCAACTCTGCATGATAATTGGACGGGGTATGATTTAAATTCAACTGCAAAGAAGCATTAAAGTGAGCTGAATCTCCGTGAAACAAAGTAATTCCGGTATAAATACCGCTGTCGGTACTTTCAAAAAACGGTTGTTCTACAAAGCCCACCACCGTGTAAGTTCTGCTTTGTCTGGATTTTTTACATAGTCGATGATGTCGCTGATGGCCTTGCCAACGGTGCGGCCCTTGCCAGCGTGCAGTGGGATGATGCGGGTGGTGGCCATGTGGACGACCTCCTTCCTCAAAAAATAAGATAGCAACAAGCAAAAGAAAAAGGACGGCTCTGTAAAAGCTGTCCTTGTTTCATTGAACGTGGTCTATATTCGATTGCTGCTGTGTTTTCAGTTCTGCGGTCCGCTTGCTGTCTACAAAGTGGGTCGCATACCACTTTTCAACTTCTGGGTTGCCGCTTTTGCTGAACCGCAGCGGGATAACCGGCTTACGTCCCTGGCTGGTTTTCTTCTTCACGCCCCATCGCTTGTAGTAACAGAAAGAAGGCTTTAAGCCGGTTTTCTGTGCATACACCCGCATCTGGTGCATGATGAAAGAAAGCTTTCGTAGATTGACCGTGCAGACCCGTTCCAGGTAATCTACCTTTCCAAACCGCCAATCCTCATACTTCTGCTTTGGCAGGACGCCAATGTCCATCAACACATCTACCGGGGTGGCGTAACCTCGCCGCTGGCATTGGTGGTAAACCGACGAATGGACTTTTCCAATCAGCTCTTTCTCATTCATGGGAGGAACCATCATTTTTCTCATGCCAGTTTTTCAAGACAGCTTCCACCTGGGCAATCAATTGCTCCTTGTCCGGCATATAGAGAACATAGCGGGATGCAAAAATGTTGTTGGAAAGACCGCCCAACGCATATTCCGCCGCCACACTGTCTTTCTCGGTGCAGAGAATGATGCCGATAGGCGGGTTATCATCAGGGTCGTTGACTTCGGCCGCATAGTAGTTCAGGTACATATTGAGCTGTCCGGCGGCTTCCGGCGTCAGCTTTGTGGTTTTCAGCTCAATCAAAACATACGCCCGCAGAATTTTGTTGTAGAACACCATGTCCACATAATAGTGGGTATTGTTCAATGTAACCCGCTGCTGTGTTCCCACAAACATAAAACCGCGCCCCAGCTCCAGCAGGAACTTTTCGATCTGCGCTACCAGAGCCTTCTCCAAGTCGCTTTCCAACATGGGCTTGTTTTCCGGCACACCTAAAAATTCAAATACATACGGATCGCGGATAATATCGGCTGGCTGGTTGATCTCAATTCCTTTCTGCGCCAGAGAAAGGACCTTTTCTTTATTGGCGTCTCCGTTGGACAGCAACAGGCGCTCATAAAGAGAGCTGTCGATCTGCCGTTTCAGTTCTCGGACAGACCAGTTGGAATTGACGGCTTCCTTTTCATAAAAGCTGCGTTTGTTAGCGTCAGAGATGCTTAAAAGTTCGCAGTAGTGGGACCAGGACAATTTAACAGACACTGTCTGTTGAATTGAGTAGGTCTGATAAAAGCGCCGCATCCATATCATGTGGCAAATCTCCAGCGCATGAGCGCTATTGTAGCTGCTGAAATCAAAGGCACGCAGGAGTTGCTAGAAACCTATCGCATTTATCAGGAGTAAAAGCGGAAAAGGTCTGCGGTGATACCCGCAGGCCTTTATCCTCTCTATTCAATTTTCTCTCATGATTCCATCTTTCTGTTTTTTGTTTCCGTCGCTCTAGCCCTTCTGCTTTCTCGCATCGTGGAAGAACATCACCGCACAGATCACCATGACAACGCACACCAGGTATGTAAGCACAGTAAGAGGAAGAGATGTAACGATAAAGCCCGCGATCAAAACGCCAATAGCTCCGCTTATGATCATGGGTATTGTTGAGGCCCGGTTGTATTTTCCTTCCTTGATAAATGTAATGCCACAGGCCGGACAGAGGTATGCGCAGGATCCCATCATGACCGGGAAAGCCACGTCCGCACTCATTCCCAGCAGAAGGACAATAGCCATACAGGGAGCATACAGCCCAATGCCGGCCGTCATCAAGATGCCGAGGATAAAGTTCGCGATCACGCCCAGAGCCAGCATGCCGCCCTCCAGCCCTCTCGCTGTTCCCAGGATACCAAAGGGCCCCACAGCATTTATCTTGCACAGGGTGATGAGAGCCACAAGAATGAGAGCTACGCCCATGACAACCCTTATCTTCATAATGTCCAGTCTGGAAATGATCTTTGCGCCCAGGATAGATCCGATGATGGCCGCCGCGATCATAAGAACAAGCGTGAGGGAGTCCATCTCGATTCTGGTCATTGTGATCGTCGCCTCCACGCAGATCGGAATACCAAATGCCACGTTCAGAGTCCCCGGAATCAGATCGTCCCGCACAGATTTATTAAATTTCCAGGCCGATGTGGCAATAGCATAGCTTCCTATCCCCAGTGTGTCAAAAAAGTTTGCCACCATGCTGACAATTACATTGTACCCCATTTTGCTCTTGTCCAGTTCATCTCTGTGGGCCAGAATATCCCTGACCAGCACCACAAAAAATACTGCGGCAAAGATCCACATGATAATGAGTAATATTGTTGATGCGCTCATACTTTTTCCCTCCAAAAACCTTTTTGTGCATTGTAACTAACTAATGCATGAAAGTATTATAGTTCTTTGTCAAAAATTAGTCAAGAAAATTTTTAGTTTTTATTTTTATATATGCAATTTTGACAGATTATATTCCTCTTACAACTCAATATTTACTTCATTTGTCAGATTAGTCTTGTTATATTCGCACAGTTTTTATTATGGCTGCAACACTCCCTTCACAATCTCC